>NZ_CP092417.1:5212857-5517142 GCF_023716865.1 Endozoicomonas sp. SCSIO W0465 | reverse complement strand
TGGTGATGGAAACTGCGATACCCAGGCGGATCTACACCGTAAATTTAACGAGTTGACGGGGCTGAATGTCTCTTATCGTTCTTGGGCAAATCAAGCTAAAAAGGACGCGCTGCCTACTCTTATCCTGTGGCTATGGGTGCAGTGTCTGGAAATATTTTCCCGCAAAGTCATGGCGTTTGATGAAGACAGTCCATTTTCAGAGTTTGAGCACATTCTGATTCAGGACGGTTCGTCACAAGCTGTCTATGATGCCCTGAAAGAAGCATTTCCCGGCAGGTTCTCAACGGTCAGTCCTGCTGCCGTCGAGCTTCATACGACAATGGATCTTCTCACCAACAACCTGGTGCGGGTGCAGCTGACTGAAGATACCCGTTCAGAAAGAGACTGTCTGCCACCACTGCCAACATCCATGGCCTATATCCTGATGCTAATGGATGCCGGTTATTTTGAGCTGGAACTCTTTGCCGCTATTGATGACAGGGAGGGTTCTTTTATCTGCAAGGCACCTCAGAGTATCAACCCGACGATACTCAGCGCGGTACGGGAGGATGGCAAGAATCTCAATCGCTACAAAGGACAAAAACTGAAGGATGTACTGTCTGGCTTCCCCAAAGACCAGTGCCTCGACCTGGATGTAGAATGGCCGGGATTCAAAGCCTGGCCATTCCGCTTGGTTGTCCGCTGGAATGACAAAAAACAGAAGTGGGTTTTCGTTGTGACCAACCTGAACCGGGTGGAGTTCACCTTGAGTGATGTGCTCCAGGCCTATCGTCTACGGTGGCAGATAGAGCTGATTTTCAAAGAGATCAAATCCTATTCAGGGTGGCATCGTTTTAACACCAAATCAGCGACACTGGTGTTTAGCCTGATTCTGATGTCCTTTGTGGTTGTGACGTTGAAAAGGTACCTTGCCCATGCTGCACAGGCGAACCTCTGTGAAAGTGGGAGCATTGAGGAAATCTCGACGCACAAGGTGATGAAAAGTGGGACTCACCTGTTTGGTAATGTGATTTCATCGTTGATAAATGCAGGAAAGTCATTGGTCTCATGCATTAAAAAGCTACTGGACTTCTGGGGAAATAATGCGAAACGAGAACACCCTGCACGGGATGGTTGTTCAGGGCGTACAAGATTAGGCTTCTGTGCAGTGGGTGGAGCTTAATGTCTACCTTAAGTGCGATGCTTTTGCATCAGACCTTATCCGTTGAGATACCTTCAGCAGAGGCTCTACACGGAGGGATGCGGGATAAAACCAGACAAGCCGTTCTTCAGCGTATTATTGACTCCACTGCTCCCGTCCCATTAGTGGCCACCGGGAAATATCTGGGAGAGGGTTTTGATCTTCCGAAGCTGGACACTCTGTTTCTTGCTTTGCCGGCTTCCTGGAAAGGCACCCTTGCTCAATATGCGGGACGAATCCACCGGGAGCATGAAGGAAAAACAGAGGTCGTCATCTATGACTACACAGATTCAGCTGTTCCCATGCTGGCCAGAATGAAGCAGCGTAGAGAGAAGGGGTATAAGAATCTCGGGTATGTTGTTAATTCAGGTATGGACAGGCTTCAAAGGCAGAGCGTATTCAAGGAAGAGTGATGGTGTTTCGTTGAGTGACAGGATAGGGAACTGGAACGCCCTTTCAAGAAAGGAGCTTCTCACTCCCTTTTTGGTACTATTTTATCAAACCTTATCAAGGGACTTGTTTTTGTGGAAATAAACGCTGTATCCTATTGAAAATAAAAGGTTTTTATATTTACCGACTTATTGCACTAAATTGAATGAGGGAGTTACCCTCCATTTACCAACTTAATTATTCTATATTCATTCAAACAAATGTTTGATTCCTTTGTTTTCAAGGGGTTGAGATGATGCTCATTTACCGACTTAATTGCCTATGTCACATAATTGTCAGACATCCAATTAAGTAGGGAATTCTTATAATTATATTGGGTATTTTTATAAATACTTGGAAATTATGATAATTATCTTGGGGATTTTTTGAAATCTACTTCTATACTGCCTCTATATAGTTTATTCAGGCAGTATTTTTTTATGCCAAATACAGATAAAAGGCGCAGCATCTATTCCAGATCTAAAAAGAAGTTTGAAAAATGGAAGCGAGATGGAAGAGGCACAGGCACTGGTCGTGATTACAAGCCAGGACTTAAAATAACAGAGGTACCATCAGGCACTGAAAATAACCGGAAGCACTCCGTTCCGGGAATTAAGGCTAAAGGTCGGCTGGTTCAGCTAATGTCAGATCTTGAGTTTTTTGTTTTTATTTTTGGCTCTTGTAGGATTTCAGACTGCTACTGGGTTGAACATTGCTGAAGCCCTTTATCTACAAAGGTTGTCAGCATATTGTCCGGTAATGTTGCCCAATCCTTGTTTTTCGTGACCTACAGTCAGTTTTCACTGTAGAGCAGTTCGTAATCAAAATAGAGCCAAAAGAAAATCTAAAGATAGTGAAGGGTATACGTTTACTTTTGTGAAATACAATAAGGGTGAAAATGAAGTTAGTAGGAAGTAATTTTTGAAATATTTAAAGCATTACTGGAAGCGTGGTAAGTGCGAGTTCGCATTATATCCGGATTTTGATAAATGCGGGATACCCAAAAAACCGTCACTACAGGTTGGAAGAAAGAGAGGACCAAAATACTTTGTTGACCCAGAGAAAGGAAGGGCTACTACCCCAAGAGATAAAAGGATTTTTGAAAAGTTTATCAAAAGTGAGATATTAGGAAAAAAAAGACCTTTAGAAACAGTTCATCATGAAATGATACATGGCTCTTGTAGGATTTCAGACTGCTACTGGGTTGAACATTGCTGAAGCCCTTTATCTACAAAGGTTGTCAGCATATTGTCCGGTAATGTTGCTCAATCCTTGTTTTTCGTGACCTACAGTCAGTTTTCACTGTAGAGCAGTTCGTAATCAAAATAGAGCCTGATACATAGTTCAAGCTATAAGTACGAATTTGATCACGAGAAAAATACTTATAAATACGAACTAAACCAAGAGTCTAAAAAATTAGAAAAAGTTATCCTTTCTGTTGATAAAAAACCATCTATTTCACAGTTTAGAAATTATTACTATAAATCAAGGAGCCCTGAATTCAGATTAAAAAATAAGATGGGTAAAAGAACTCATAATTTACCAAGGCTTACGCATCAAATAAGCACTATGGAACTTAATAATTGCTCAAGCTTTTCGTTGTCCCAACCAGCAGCTAACCGTTTAAGTTTTATACTCTCGTTGGTTTCCGTGTCCTGAGTGTGGATATTCAGTGCCAGCCGGTTAAGGATGGAGAAGTTTTCAATGGCGCAATTATTGGTGGTTTGATTTTTATCTTCACCAAAAGCAACATCAAGCCTCCAGTGAAGTTTGTTCTCCACTTCCCAGTGTTTACGGGCAATGTCCAGTACCTCTGCGGCACTGAGCTGTTTGCTCATGATGTAGTAATGTACTTCCGTAGTGACTTTATTACCGATTTGTCGATCACGCTGTATCATGGCAACTTGTTGCAACCCTTCCCACTTTGCAGCTTCCGTGATATCAGAGAGGTCTTCCATAACCCAGGCCATACGCCGTTCAGTCCGGCCATGACCTTTATCCAGCGTTTCTGAATAATTGAAACGTAACTGTTCAGCACCCCCACATAAATCTGGAATTTTCTGATTTTTATACCATCTGCATATTCTGGTAACTCTTGAACACTCATTCTGGTAACACTTGAACACCCATTCTGGTAACACTTGAACACCTATTCTGGTTTCTTTTGAACACTTTTTGATGATTTCCAGAATCACCGTTCAAGCTTCCAGAAACGCTGTTCAACAGACCATAAACCGGTCTAATACAGCTAACAAATATCTTCTTATGCATTGATTTTCCATAACTTTGGCCGTTCTTATCTGTACCAAGAGAGGGAACCGGCCATGACAGAAAACAGGATTACCATGCGTAAGCTACTAGAAATACTCCGGATGCGGTTTGGCAGCCAACTCAGCTTCCGACAAATTTCCCGCAGTGTACGGGTCAGTGTGGGGACGGTATCCAACTACGTTAAGGCCTTTCAGGAATCGGAATTAAGCTGGCCCCTGGCAGAGGATATATCTGAGCCTGAGCTTATTCAGGCGCTGTTTCCCGATGCCTCGATAGCCAATCGAAAAGGGTTGATTGATCCTGACTGGGCTGAGGTGCATCAGGAACTGAAGCGCAAGGAAGTGACCAAACAACGACTCTGGGAAGAATACTGTCAGGCCCACCCCCTCAATGCCTACAGCTATGCCCAGTACTGTCACCGTTACAATCAGTGGCGTGGTTGTCAAAAGCGATCTATGCGACAGCTGCACAATGCAGGTGAAAAGTTATTTGTTGATTATGCCGGGCCAACCATGCCAATCATCAACCCGGACACCGGCGAAATTGCCCACAATGCCCAGATATTTGTGGCAGTGCTGGGAGCGTCCAACTATACCTACGCTGAAGCGACTCTGTCACAAAAAACAGAGGACTGGCTGGGGTCTCATGAACGGGCCTTTGAGTTCTTTGGTGGGGTGCCAGAAATTGTTGTGCCAGACAACCCAAAGTGCGCAGTTATCAAAGCCTGTCGGTACGAGCCGGATCTCAACCCATCATACCAGCACCTGGCTTGTCACTACCAGGTGGCAGTCATTCCGGCACGCCCCTACAAACCCAAAGACAAGGCCAAAGCAGAAGTCGGTGTACAGGTAGTGGAGCGGTGGATACTGGCCAGGCTTCGTCATGAAATGTTCTTTACCCTGGCAGAGCTGAACCTGCGGATACGTGAGCTGTTAATCGAACTGAACCTGAAGCCCTTTAAGCAGTTGCCAGGAACGCGACGTAGTGCGTTTGAACAACTGGATGAACCAGCCCTCAAGCCACTGCCGAAGCAATCTTTTGTGTTCGCTGAGTTTATCAAGGCCCGGGTGAATGTGGATTATCATATTATCTGCAAGGGGCACGCCTACTCGGTTCCCCATCAGCTTGCCAGGCAGGAAGTAGAAGTACAGGCGACTGAGCACTGCGTCACGATCTACGCTAACGGTAAAGTGGTGGCCAGCCACGCTCGCAAGCACACACGTGGATTTACGACGTTAGCAGTTCATATGCCGGAACGACATCGTCACCATCAGGATTGGACGCCTGAGCGTTTACTTAACTGGGCTAACGACATTGGTCAGGAAGTCTATTGTTTTATTCAATCACTGCTGGATAGCAAGGAGCATCCTGAACAAGCCTATCGAGCTTCATTGGGGCTGCTAAACCTGCAGCGGGAATATGGAACTGAACGACTCAACAACGCCTGCGCCCATGCCAGGAACATCGGGGGTTATCGGTTAAAAAATGTCCGATCAATCCTCCAGTCAGGCAAAGACCTGATGCCATTGGAGCCACAGTTAAAACAAACGACAGGTCCCTTGCATGATGATCACGAAAATATTCGTGGCGCTATTTGCTATCAATAACCGGAGGCGAACATGATCAATGAAACACTGGCTCGCCTTAGGTCACTGCGACTGACCGGAATGGCAGATGCCCTCAATCAACAGCTGGACCAGCCGGGCACCTACAGTAGCCTTAGCTTTGAAGAACGACTGTCGTTGCTTACTGAGCAGGAAGAAACAGAGCGAAACAATAAACGTCTGGCTCGGCTGCTCAGAAGCGCCCGGTTTAAACTGGCTGCCCGGATACACGACATTGACTATGAACACCCCAGAGGTCTCAAACAGAACCAGATGGCCAGCCTGTCTGGAGGAGGCTGGCTTGACCGGTACAGGAACCTGTTGATCACCGGACCTTGTGGTTCCGGTAAGAGCTACCTGGCCTGCGCCCTTGGGCACATGGCTTGTCTGAAAGGCTACAGTGTCCGGTACTATCGGATGTCCAGGCTACTGGATGAACTGATCCTTGCCCACGGTGATGGCAGCTACAGCAGGCAGTTGAAACAACTGGCAAAAGTAGACTTGCTGATTCTGGACGACTGGGGCCTGGAACCACTGACGCAGCAACAAAGGAACGATCTGCTGGAAGTCATGGATGACAGGCACGAGCAAGGTTCCACGTTGGTTACCAGTCAATTGCCCACCCGGAAGTGGCATGCCAGCATTGGTGATGAAACTCTGGCCGACGCCATTCTTGACCGGCTTATGCACAATGCCCACCGGATTGAACTCAAAGGCGAATCCATGCGCAAAAAGCTTGGAAAATTGGACGCAGTTGAACACCTGGTCTAAAAATCACACTGGGCAATGTGTAAGGAGTTCAGGGTGTTCAAATGAAACAGAATAGGTGTTCAAGTTAACCAGAATACGCACCATCCTCTTAAGCACCATTTTTCCACAATATTCGCCAGCATGATTCCAGAACTACCCGCAACTATGTCGGCTGAGATTCTCTTGAAAGAGAATGCAGAGCTGCGGATGAGAGTTGCCTGTCTGGAAGAGCGATGTCGAGAATTGGAAGAAAAGGTTGGCAAGAACAGTCAAAACAGCAGCAAGCCGCCATCGTCTGATGGTTATCAAAAACCTTGTAAAAACAGTAATTCTCCAGATCATTCTGACGACCTTTCCGCAGATAAAGGTACCGATCCATCGGATGAAAAACCCAATCCTAAAAGTCTGAGACAGTCTTCTGGTAATAAAGCCGGTGGAAAGAAAGGGCATCAGGGCACTTGTCTTAAACAGGTCGATATCCCTGACTATATTGAGTACCTTCCGGTTAAAGAATGCAATAAATGTCAGGCGTCTCTTCTTGATAGTGAGCCGGTCAAATATATTGAACGACAGGTGTTTGAACCAGGGAGACCGGGTGAATTTGAAGTAACGGCCCATAGAGCTGAAGTAAAAATCTGCACTTGTGGTTGTCGGAATCAGGCTGAATTCCCGGAAGGTGTTACCGCTGCCGCACAATATGGCTCAGCCACACAGGCTATGGCCGTCTATCTTAACCAATACCATTTCCTGCCTTTTAAGCGCGTGTCAGAGTATTTTAATACTCTCTATAAAATGAGTGTAAGTGCAGGCACTGTCGCCAATTTTGTGGCCAGAACCTATGAAAATCTGGCTTCTACTGAAGAGGTTATTCGTGACGCCTTGCGGGAATCGTCTGTTGCCGGAGCCGATGAAACGGGTATGCGGGCCGAGGGCTCTTTGCACTGGCTACACGTTATGCGGGATGAACAATGGACGCTCTACTACTTGTCTGAAAAGCGAGGTCGTGAGGCCATGGACACGATGGGCATACTGCTAACATTTGCAGGCGTTCTGGTTCATGATCATTGGAAATCCTATTTTGCATATGCGGCAACTCACGTACTTTGCAATGCCCATCACCTGAGGGAGCTTTTGGGTGTTGTTGATAGGGACAGCAATCAACTGGCGTTGCGATTGATGAAGCTACTGAGGCTTTCCTGGCATTACTGCAAGGGCTTTAAGACCATAGGTATGCTACAGATGCCAAGTGTTGTCTGTGAACGAATCGAGAAGATTTATGACCGGTTGCTTCAGCGGGCTCTAATGAAAGAAGTCGTCTATATGGAGAAGCAACGAGAGGAGCTTAAGCGCAAGAAAGTCAAGAATACTAAAGCTTACAATCTCTTCAAACGACTCACTGAGTTCAAGGCTGAGACACTGCGCTTCATGTCAGATTTTACCATTCCCTTCGATAACAATGGCAGTGAGCGGGATGTTCGAATGGCCAAGTTAAAGCAGAAAATCTCAGGCTGCTTCAGGAGTGCAGACGGTGGTTCTATGTTTGCACGGATTCGCAGCTATTTGTCGTCTGCCAGAAAACAGGGAATGGACATATATCAATCACTTCATAGAGCTGTTCGGAATTACTGTAATATGCCTTTGCTCAGTGCTGAATAGTTACATTGAAACAAAGAGTCTGCTCCGGATCCCATTCGCATTGTTGTTCAGCTACTTTTTCAATTTGCTTGTGAAGGTTCTCCTGGTTGCCCTTAACTGGAAGCAGATAATCACCGCCCTGTTCGATGCAGACTTTAACAATCTCTCTTTGGCAGTTGAGAGCGTCAGCAGTGATAAAACAACCCTTCAGGTACATAGACCTCAAAAGTTCAGGAACAGCAGTGATTTCATTGGATT
This sequence comes from Endozoicomonas sp. SCSIO W0465, assembly GCF_023716865.1. Classification (NCBI taxonomy): domain Bacteria; kingdom Pseudomonadati; phylum Pseudomonadota; class Gammaproteobacteria; order Oceanospirillales; family Endozoicomonadaceae; genus Endozoicomonas; species Endozoicomonas sp. SCSIO W0465. The sequence goes on along the minus strand of NZ_CP092417.1, from coordinate 5,509,015 downwards.
TGTCATCAACCTTTCGTTGACAGATAACCATTCCCGCGCGGGTACTCCACGCGCTTACCATATGAATGGCCTTTTTGGATTTACTTCTTGAGCCTCGGAGGCACTTTCCATCAATGGGGATAACATCCAGTCCCTCGCCGGAAAAGTCTCTGAAAGTATCGGAAATCCATCGTGTAAAGCACTCTTGAAACCTTAATTCCCGCTTAAGAATGGATAGCTGATCGGATACTCTGTACCAGAAGCAAATTTGTACAGTTTTCATACAGGGTCGATAAAATGCTATCCAAATCAGCTCGTATTCATGGTGCAACCTGTGTGTTTTGCGTTCAATTATCACCCTTTAGGTAAAGCAGGGCTCCACAGCACTCTGTGTTATTCGTCAAGTCGGCAATCTTGGACTGATCAGCTGCAAATCGGCGGAGGCTTCATGTCCAGCCTGTTGCTGATATCCAACAGCCATCCAAGATCTGCAGCCGTTTTGACGAACCACAATGTCCACTTTTTACCGCTATAGGTTAACCGGCCCACTGACCGGATCACTTTCCTGATCAGCGGGCGAATACCATGTCTTCTCTCTTTCTCTGGCAAAGCCTTGTACTGCAAAGCTCTCAGTAAAATCTGTGCCATTTGACCACAGGCGTAAAAAGCCTGATTGGCGTGAAATGAGCGACAGGGTGGATGGTGCAAATCCAGATCAATCAGTGGACCTTTCTGGGCATTCTCCTGCCCCTGCTTCTCCCGGTGGCGACGCACCAGTTCTGCCAACGGCAGATCAGAGCGGCTGACCAGTATCACTGAGTAGCGGGGCACTGCCAGCCACTGTTTTCCGTCATGCCAGCGGCGGGTCACGACATACGTCTGCTGACGGTTCCACCCGGCAGGCTGGTGATAAGACAGGATCGCCTCTTCTGTGTTGTCACTGCGGATAGGCGTCCAGGCACTTTTGGGTAAACCCTCAATACAATCGAGTACTGGACGGCAGTAGTTGTCATTGGTGACGCTGATAGAGAAGTCCCACGGACGGGCTTCAAACCATTCCACAACCTGTTTTCTGTAGTAGGCATTGTCCATTGTTAGCACCGATTTGAAATGACCTGTTTTCACCGGTTTGAGATGACCCGTTAACTGTGAAGGTTTTGACCTTCATTCACCGGTTTAGTTTCATTGAGTTATTTCAGGAATTGCAACTATTACCGTGGTGGTTCTTTCAGTAAGCCCGCCTTTCGTTTCTCTTTTAACCGATAACTTTCACCCTTGATATTCAAGGTGGTTGCGTGATGAAGCAATCGGTCGAGAATAGCAGTAGCTATGGCCTGGTCACCGAAGATTTCACCCCAGTCTACGAAGCTTTTATTGGAGGTCAAGATGATGCTTGCCTTTTCATATCGGCGAGTAACGAGCCGGAAGAAAAGGCTGGCCTCATCCTGATCCATTGGGAGGTAACCAATTTCATCCAGAACCAGAAGCTTTGGATAGGCCAGCAGCTGCATCTGTCGTTCAAGCCGGTTTTCCTGCTGTGCCTTTTTCAAGGTGGTCATCAGCTTGTCCAGACTCATGAACATGACCTTATGGCCTGCTTCCGCTGCCTTGACGGCAAGCGCGATGGCCAGATGTGTTTTGCCAACACCCGGAGGTCCCAGTAAAACAACGTTCTCAGCCCGCTCTACAAAGCCAAGGCCAGACAGCTCCCTGACGACTTTACGATCAACAGTGGGCTGAAAGCTGTAATCGAATTGCTCCAGGGTTTTCAACCACGGTAGCCTTGCCTGCTTCAAGCGGCTCTCAAGGCCTTTCTGATGGCGACCGGCCCATTCGGTGCTTAATGCTTCAGCCAGAAATTCCCGATAGTTCAGGTCTTTTTTGCTGGCCTGTTCACAAATGGCATCAAGGCTGTCATGGAGATGATCGAGTTTTAATCGCTCAATCAGTGTCGTTAAGGAGGTGGTCATGACATCATCTCCTCGTACCGGCTCAGATCACGGGTTTCTACCTTGATCTCGTCGTAAATCGCACGATGATGCTCAGGGTTTTGTTGCCACTGGTTACGCCCATCTTTCAGGGTATGGGTGGCTACCAGGGAGTCATTCGGCCCATAGACTCGCAGCCGCCGGTCAAGCCCTATCCGGATGCTGACCTTCTGACCCGCCAGGTCCGATGGAACGCTGTACCGATTGGTGCGGACAGTGATGTAACCATCAATCGGCACCTGTCGTACTTCACGATAGCTGGTATCAAAGGGAATGGCAGGTAATGCCTTAAGCTCGGTTTTTTCCCGTTCAAACCGTTCATAAACAGGCTCATTAACGGTCTTGTGTACCCGTTGATCGGCTACAGTGAGTAACCAGTCATTCAGCAGCTGGTTCAAGTGCTCAATGCTTTCAAACGAGCGGTAGCGCTGGAAGAAATTTTCTTTAATGTAGCGCACCATGCGTTCGGTTTTACCTTTGGTCTGGGCTCTGTATGGCTTGCAGGCTTTGGGCTGAAACTGATAGTGCTTTGCCAGCATGAGAAAGCCTTCATTGAACTGAACCTTGCCGTTAGAGGGATGCTTGAGCACTGCCGCTTTTTGATTGTCAACCAGTACCTGAGCACTGACGCCACCAAACCATTCAAAGCTTCGGATGAGGCTTTCATAGGTGTGTTCTGCATCATTAGTGAAGGCCGCCCAGGCAAAAAAACGACGGGAAAAGCCCAGGGTATTGACCGAGAAATACACCTTGCGCAGTTCACCGGCAACCTCGGTCATCAGTTCACCCCAGTCATGCTGGAGTTGGTGGCCGGGTAACGTTTCGTACCGGGCAGAAGCCTTACATTTACGTGTCGAACGCCTGGGTCGAATGTAATCCCGTAGAATGCTGATGCCACCGGTATAACCCTGCTCACGGATTTGGGAAAAAATCACCTCAGCGTTCCAGACATTCTCAGCGATCAGGCCGTTCACCATGGGTTTGAATGACTCCAGTTTGCTGATCCGGGCACCGGTTTTACGTTTGGGTGATGGCCCCTGTCGTTTGAGTGCCCGCTTGACGGTACTGACTGAGCAACCGACATCATCGGCTATGTCTTCAAGGTAGCTGCCTTTGTCCCTTGCTTGTAACTATTCAGCACTGAGCAAAGGCATATTACAGTAATTCCGAACAGCTCTATGAAGTGATTGATATATGTCCATTCCCTGTTTTCTGGCAGACGACAAATAGCTGCGAATCCGTGCAAACATAGAACCACCGTCTGCACTCCTGAAGCAGCCTGAGATTTTCTGCTTTAACTTGGCCATTCGAACATCCCGCTCACTGCCATTGTTATCGAAGGGAATGGTAAAATCTGACATGAAGCGCAGTGTCTCAGCCTTGAACTCAGTGAGTCGTTTGAAGAGATTGTAAGCTTTAGTATTCTTGACTTTCTTGCGCTTAAGCTCCTCTCGTTGCTTCTCCATATAGACGACTTCTTTCATTAGAGCCCGCTGAAGCAACGGTCATAAATCTTCTCGATTCGTTCACAGACAACACTTGGCATCTGTAGCATACCTATGGTCTTAAAGCCCTTGCAGTAATGCCAGGAAAGCCTCAGTAGCTTCATCAATCGCAACGCCAGTTGATTGCTGTCCCTATCAACAACACCCAAAAGCTCCCTCAGGTGATGGGCATTGCAAAGTACGTGAGTTGCCGCATATGCAAAATAGGATTTCCAATGATCATGAACCAGAACGCCTGCAAATGTTAGCAGTATGCCCATCGTGTCCATGGCCTCACGACCTCGCTTTTCAGACAAGTAGTAGAGCGTCCATTGTTCATCCCGCATAAACGTGTAGCCAGTGCAAAGAGCCCTCGGCCCGCATACCCGTTTCATCGGCTCCGGCAACAGACGATTCCCGCAAGGCGTCACGAATAACCTCTTCAGTAGAAGCCAGATTTTCATAGGTTCTGGCCACAAAATTGGCGACAGTGCCTGCACTTACACTCATTTTATAGAGAGTATTAAAATACTCTGACACGCGCTTAAAAGGCAGGAAATGGTATTGGTTAAGATAGACGGCCATAGCCTGTGTGGCTGAGCCATATTGTGCGGCAGCGGTAAACACCTTCCGGGAATTCAGCCTGATTCCGACAACCACAAGTGCAGATTTTTACTTCAGCTCTATGGGCCGTTACTTCAAATTCACCCGGTCTCCCTGGTTCAAAACACCTGTCGTTCAATATATTTGACCGGCTCACTATCAAGAAGAGACGCCTGACATTTATTGCATTCTTTAACCGGAAGGTACTCAATATAGTCAGGGATATCGACCTGTTTAAGACAAGTGCCCTGATGCCCTTCTTTCCACCGGCTTTATTACCAGAAGACTGTCTCAGACTTTTAGGATTGGGTTTTTCATCCGATGGATCGGTACCTTTATCTGCGGAAAGGTCGTCAGAATGATCTGGAGAATTACTGTTTTTACAAGGTTTTGATAACCATCAGACGATGGCGGCTTGCTGCTGTTTTGACTGTTCTTGCCAACCTTTTCTTCCAATTCTCGACATCGCTCTTCCAGACAGGCAACTCTCATCCGCAGCTCTGCATTCTCTTTCAAGAGAATCTCAGCCGACATAGTTGCGGGTAGTTCTGGAATCATGCTGGCGAATATTGTGGAAAAATGGTGCTTAAGAGGATGGTATAAAAATCAGAAAATTCCAGATTTATGTGGGGGTGCTGAACAGTTACTAAAGATATTAGATCCAATAACCGTAGCCACTGTCATATCGTGCAGTCCTTTCCGGGCACTGACCACCACTGCCGCCAGTTCAGGAAGGCTGGTGCCAAAAGCTACCAGCGTCAAGCCAATAATCAGCTCATTGACTCCCATCGCCAAGGCAATACCTTTAGCGCCCCAGACCAGGAGCTGAGAACCCAGCACAAGCAGCAACAGCATAATCAAAGACTCTGCAAAGGCCCGGGGAGTATGATCGGTAGCACGGGGATATCCTGCTCGGCTTCCTGTCCGGTTGAAGACTTCAGCAAATAGCAGCTGTAGGTAAAAAATGCAGCGGAAAAAATAATCCCATCCAACAGGCTTAATCTACCGTCCATTAACATCACAGCAGCAGCTACGGTCGTAATCAGCAGGATAGAGAGTTCGCGATAGACAATACGTGCCTTAACGACCAGAGGAGCAATCAGTCCACCTATCGCCAGAATCAGGCCGATGTTGACGATATTTGAGCCAACCACATTGCCAATGGCGATCCCGCCGGAGCCATTAAATGCCGCAACGGAAGAGACCATTAACTCAGGAGCAGAAGTACCAAAAGCAACCACGGTAACACCAATGGTCAACAGAGGCATGCCCAGACGAAATGCCAGGGTAGATGCCACTTCAACGAGACGATTTGCACTCCAGCAAAGCAAAGCAAAACCGACAGCAACTGCCAGAATAAATTGGAGAATGGAAATCATGAGCAGGAATCACTGAGGGCATGGCAATCAGATAACAGACACCAGGCCCTCTTGCTGGTATCCATCATCTGAGTCTGGCCAAATGTTGCTCGTTAGCAAACATCGTATACACCATGACCAAAAGGTCAATGCATGTTGATGTATACACCGGTCAGCCGAAAATGGCCGGGGCAGGCTACTCCCTCAATATCAGGCCGATTATAGCGATTACAGAGAGGGAGGGAAGTCGTTTAATGCGCTATGAGTAAGTACTTTTCTTATAAAAAATACCGACTCAGCACAGATTATCTATCTCAAGACCGCTTATTCACAGAAAGCAGACGAACCTTCTTGATAATGACCAGATCCCGCATAGGGATAAAGTCATTGCTCCTGGTATACAGCTTGATTTCTGCATCGACTGCTTCGCGGAGTTTTACTCGACCTGCCGCCTGCTCCTGAAGGTTAATCCGGATAGCGCCAGGCTTGATTTTTCAAGATAGCGATCCATGGACGTAAAAAATCGCAGTGCTACAGGAATAATATATGCCGGCAGCAACTTTGCTTCTGCCATCTCTTTGTGAATACCGATCTTGAGGGGCCGGGGATCTGAAACATTGAACGCGCCGGGCCAGATAATTCGTACCAGGCGCAGCGCCTCCGAATTCATTACGTCACTATCAGGCCGACTGTGCAGCCTCTCAAGAATTTTCCTGGCCTCTTCCGGAAGCGATTGACTCATGGCGGAGCCATCCTGTTCAGTTGCCAGCTGCATTTCCTGTTCATGGTTGCTCTGGTCAGAAATATTACTGTTTTCTGCTGTCATCGACTGCCTTGCCCGCATAACTCCGGGCATCTCGGAAAAGTAATAAAGCAGTGTCACCACTAGCCTGAGACGCCCCTGAAAACAACACACCCAGCAGCCTGGGAGCCTGACCGAGAATAGCGCCCGTAGCGAGGATGGCAGAAAATTGAGGATAAAAAGTCGGAAATTTTTAGTGAATAGTGGTTCTATTTGCTAAAATTTCCGACTTGTTAGACCAATTTGCTGCCACCGCAGTAGGGCAGTCTATTCTCGGTCAGGCTCCTGGGCTAAAGGGAACACTATAATGACGGATTCAGCACCGCCATAAAAGTGTAATTTGTCAGCAAACTGTATCAGGCATCCGGCTGGTATTGAAGATCCGGGAGGCTCGGGTGCTGTTGCCGAGCTGTTGTCGATAGGTGTGGACGGTTGTGATATTTGATGGTTGCGGCACTGAAACCGGCGGATGTTAATCGTTTCAGGGCACGCGCGACAGCCGCTTAATTGACTTTTCCCTTCCTGTTTCTGCGCATACGATATAGCCTTCCAAGTTTCAGATGTAATTGAATTGCCGATGGTTTCCATAAAAGACGTAGCTAGTTCTCGTCCAAAAACGCATCAGGCAATCATAATTAGATTGTACGTGCGTTTTGATATTTCCTGAAATTCCAGAGAGCCGCAAAAACTCTTCCCTTTTTTTCTCTAATCTGGGACGGATATTGGAGAAAAACGCGAAAAGCAGGCAGAAAACATCCTCCCACCATGCTGGAAAGGTACTTTCATGTAGCGTGGAGGTGGCTATCAGGATGGTGCCGGGTGTCTGGCCAGAATCACCAGGTTGTAACAGACCACCGATAACCAGCAATGAGAATCAAAACGCTCAGAACCCTTGCAGTGGCAACGTGATAGCCCAAAACATCTCTTTAGCCACGAAATTCCCGCTTCAATACCTGCCCGGAAGCGAAAGAGCGTTTTATACACATACTGACTTTTAGTCATCTCTTCGACTTCAAGTCCGCGCTTCTTATTAAAAGCTACATCGCTGATTCCCATGGCCTTGGCTTTTTCCAAATTAGCGCGACACGCGTATCCGCCGTCACCGCTTGTCTGGCGAGGTACACGACCATAAATTTCTTTTTGTCTTTCCATCATCGGAATGAATTGGTCCGAATCCGCTGGGTTACCTTCCTCAATAACCAGGTCCAGGATCAATCGACTTTTTCCCTGAACCAGGTTCAGTTTATGGCCATACTGTACTTGCCGCCTGTCTTTTACGATGATATCCGTATGGGGTTCATACAGGCTAACCACTTTTTCCTGGGCTGGCACCTTTTCACCCTTAAAGACCCTGCGCTCTGTCTGGGAGACTATTGCATCCACCAGGGGTAACAGGTGATCCACATCGGCCTGCCACTTGTCGGCATCATCAGCCAGGAGACACTGCCCCTGCTGACGGGCGTTTGCTAGCGTGACAGTAGCTTCGATAAGTACCTTCCGGGATTTTCGGGTCAACTGCAGCAGTTTTTTATAATGCTGATGCCGCTCTTCTTTGCCAGCGTAGATGCATTTTCTGGCCGCATCTTTTACGGCTCGGTTGTGATGGGTATATTCATAAAGCGGTGTCGCTGTCAGTGTTTGTCCCCGTTCCAGCAGCCGACAAATTTCTTTAACGGAACTGGCTAAAAGATCACTGTCGCAAGGAGGTTTGATATCCGATTCGGTGACTGTGCTGTCAATAGCCACAGTGCGCCCTTTTTCAATACCCTGATCTTTAGCGGTCATTAGCTGACAGTTATTAATCCGTTCCCATGTAGATGCAGTAAGAAGGCTGATGAGCCCATGCAAACTGGAGCGACTGGGGCGCTGGTTTGGTTCGAGGCGACAAAAGTCTCGAAAGAGCATGGAGTCCATCAAAACAAACGACAAGTAGTCATAATCACAATTCAAATACTGTTTCAGGAGTGCCGCACGAAGAACGGATTCTGCTGATAGTCCGTTCCGCCCAGTGTTCTGTTTATCACCAGAACTTAAGTCCTCATAAATCCAGTCATTGAACTGTGGATGGGCGTCAAGCCATTGCGAGATACCGGAAAGCTGGGAGCAGATTTCATGAGGTACGTAATGGAGTTCCATACTACACTGCGGGTTGCGTTTTTTGCGCATTTGGAGTCCTCTGTTTTTGGCAATCCCTTATGTTTCTTGCTCTTGGGAAGTTTAGTCGCCAGATAGCAGTAGGGCTCCACTTAATTTTTCAGGATAAAATCTACAGTTTTCAATTGGTTGTGTTTTTGGACGAGAACTAGTTAGTTCTCGTCCAAAAACGCATCAGCCAATCATAATCGGAATAAACGTACGTTTTAATATTTCCTGAAATTCCAGAGAGTCAGGAAAACTCCTCCCTTTTTTCTCTAATCTGGGACGGATATTGGAGAAAAACGCGAAAAGCAGGCAGAAAACATCCTCCCACCATGCTGGAAAGGTACTTTCATGTAGCGTGGAGGTGGCTATCAGGATGGTGCCGGGTGCCTGGCCAGAATCACCAGGTTGTAACAGACCACCGATAACCAGCAATGAGAGTCAAAACGCTCAGAACCCTTGCAGTGGCAACGTGATAGCCCAAAACATCTCTTTAGCCACGAAATTCCCGCTTCAATACCTGCCCGGAAGCGAAAGAGCGTTTTATACACATACTGACTTTTAGTCATCTCTTCGACTTCAAGTCCGCGCTTCTTATTAACTGAAGTTACGCAGCTAACAGCTCTCTCAGCTGCCCCAACGAAGCTTTCAGCCCTGCCATATAGATTTTGGCTCTGAGCTGAAAGTGATTCAGATTTACTTTCAATGACAATACTTCCAACCTGAAGGCTGAGTAAATTGAAAGAAAGATATGATTACTCTGTGTTCTCACAGTATGCGCCGGTGACTTGGCCATTGACGCATTCGATTTCAGCGTTTTATGGAAGACCTCGACTTTCCACCGTTTCTCGTAGATTGCCTTGAGAGTCTCGGCATCACAGTCAAGATCGCTGCAAACCAGATAGAGAATGCCTGTGCTTCCGTCTTTGTTTTTAAAGACCTGACGGTATAGCAGAACAGGGAAATCGACACCTGCTATCCACCCTTGTACAGGCTTATCTTCTGAAAAATCAACAGTATCTATACGCTGTGAACGGCCTTGTAATTTGTCGTCCAGACTGAGGGATACCTTGCGGTTTGACTTCATCGCCATCAGGAAATGTTTATTACAGTCGTGTCGAATAAACATCATATTGTCGTTTGAGCAAAACCAGCTATCTGCAAGGACATAGCGGAACATAAGCTGGTTATGGCAGCAAATCATCAGCATCTCCCGCATCATTTCATTTTTGGTTTGCTCTGCATATCGTCTTACCTTTTTTGTCTTCAAGTCGGTGTACAGGATGGTTTTCTCGATCAATTTATAGGCGACAGGAATCGACGCATCTCCGGCATGGTAGTGTGCATTGAGCAGATTTATACCTTTCACGGTGCGATTTTTTGTATGATCAAAATGCCAGGTGTTCAGGGCATTCTCTTTGCTGAACTGCTTTTCCTGAATCGTATCGTCAAAGATCAAAACCCCATCACTGCACTCAACCTGTCGCACGACGGGTTTAACGTAAAGCCATAAGTCACGACTGGTAAACTCATTGTTTGAAAGCAATCGGGTGAATTGGTCATGACTGTAGACATTATCCAAAAGCTCTGACACTCCCGTTGCAGTGGTCTTCCCAGACGACGACAACAGGTAGTCAGAATAAAGTTCTATGAGATCATTTTTCATGCCACCAATAATGGCTGATTTTCAGCAAGGTGCGTAACTTGAGTTATTAAAAGCTACATCGCTGATTCCCATGGTCTTGGCTTTTTCCAAATTAGCGCGACACGCGTATCCGCCGTCACCGCTTGTCTGGCGAGGTACACGACCATAAATTTCTTTTTGTCTTTCCATCATCGGAATGAATTGGGTGAAAGTCTCATATTTATGAGTACTAACGTTCAATATTACCCTTCCCTGATGAAAATGGAATCACATTATCACTGACCATATTTACCTTGGCCCGGTACGTTACCGACAGCAGCATCCAGCCACAGTCGAACCAACCACTTTGAATTATTGACCTGAGTGTCAGAATGCCTTGCCCCCCGGGACACCGCCAACGCATTCCCGAACACTTCATTCGCTGTGTAACCAGCGTTTTACAGGACGCCTCAATGACCCCTGAGCCTATGGGCAGGTTGCGCGACAGGTGTTCTGCATAATTCATCCGTAACCGGTTTTTTCTGAAGTACTTTAACTCTGTCTTTAATTTCGATCGGCGGGGATGCTTGCTATGCTGGTAAGCCAGTGCCTTGATTATTTTTTCAACCCCACCCGGCTCCTCCTTCAGGATATGTCGGTAGGTGCTGAATTTCTCTTTGGACTTCGCGCTATTTTCACCGTAAGCCAGGTCAAATGCCTTCTTCAGGTGTTCTGCCGCATGGTAATAATCAACAATTTCTTCTCCCTCCGGTAGCTCTTTGGTGAAGTATGTCCAATTGTCCCGGGCTCCATCTGCCACTTTGACCAGAGTCAGATTTGGCTTTTGCTGAAGCACCTTATCCAGAAGGTTTGAAAGGGATTTTTTCAATGTCGCTTTGTAACTGTTCAGCACCCCCACATAAATCTGGAATTTTCTGATTTTTATACCATCCTCTTAAGCACCATTTTTCCACAATATTCGCCAGCATGATTCCAGAACTACCCGCAACTATGTCGGCTGAGATTCTCTTGAAAGAGAATGCAGAGCTGCGGATGAGAGTTGCCTGTCTGGAAGAGCGATGTCGAGAATTGGAAGAAAAGGTTGGCAAGAACAGTCAAAACAGCAGCAAGCCGCCATCGTCTGATGGTTATCAAAAACCTTGTAAAAACAGTAATTCTCCAGATCATTCTGACGACCTTTCCGCAGATAAAGGTACCGATCCATCGGATGAAAAACCCAATCCTAAAAGTCTGAGACAGTCTTCTGGTAATAAAGCCGGTGGAAAGAAAGGGCATCAGGGCACTTGTCTTAAACAGGTCGATATCCCTGACTATATTGAGTACCTTCCGGTTAAAGAATGCAATAAATGTCAGGCGTCTCTTCTTGATAGTGAGCCGGTCAAATATATTGAACGACAGGTGTTTGAACCAGGGAGACCGGGTGAATTTGAAGTAACGGCCCATAGAGCTGAAGTAAAAATCTGCACTTGTGGTTGTCGGAATCAGGCTGAATTCCCGGAAGGTGTTACCGCTGCCGCACAATATGGCTCAGCCACACAGGCTATGGCCGTCTATCTTAACCAATACCATTTCCTGCCTTTTAAGCGCGTGTCAGAGTATTTTAATACTCTCTATAAAATGAGTGTAAGTGCAGGCACTGTCGCCAATTTTGTGGCCAGAACCTATGAAAATCTGGCTTCTACTGAAGAGGTTATTCGTGACGCCTTGCGGGAATCGTCTGTTGCCGGAGCCGATGAAACGGGTATGCGGGCCGAGGGCTCTTTGCACTGGCTACACGTTATGCGGGATGAACAATGGACGCTCTACTACTTGTCTGAAAAGCGAGGTCGTGAGGCCATGGACACGATGGGCATACTGCTAACATTTGCAGGCGTTCTGGTTCATGATCATTGGAAATCCTATTTTGCATATGCGGCAACTCACGTACTTTGCAATGCCCATCACCTGAGGGAGCTTTTGGGTGTTGTTGATAGGGACAGCAATCAACTGGCGTTGCGATTGATGAAGCTACTGAGGCTTTCCTGGCATTACTGCAAGGGCTTTAAGACCATAGGTATGCTACAGATGCCAAGTGTTGTCTGTGAACGAATCGAGAAGATTTATGACCGGTTGCTTCAGCGGGCTCTAATGAAAGAAGTCGTCTATATGGAGAAGCAACGAGAGGAGCTTAAGCGCAAGAAAGTCAAGAATACTAAAGCTTACAATCTCTTCAAACGACTCACTGAGTTCAAGGCTGAGACACTGCGCTTCATGTCAGATTTTACCATTCCCTTCGATAACAATGGCAGTGAGCGGGATGTTCGAATGGCCAAGTTAAAGCAGAAAATCTCAGGCTGCTTCAGGAGTGCAGACGGTGGTTCTATGTTTGCACGGATTCGCAGCTATTTGTCGTCTGCCAGAAAACAGGGAATGGACATATATCAATCACTTCATAGAGCTGTTCGGAATTACTGTAATATGCCTTTGCTCAGTGCTGAATAGTTACGTCGCTTTCTTGCTTTCAGGCATTCGTCCCATCCTGATCGTAGAGAGGCGATCTCCCTGGTCATCGTAAAACGACAGTGTTCCACAACTGGCCTCCTGACAACCTGCTGGCCCTCGGGTACGTTTGCCATCAGCAACACTCTTTTCACGTTTCTCCTGACGCTTGCCGTCTTTCATTGGTAGCATCACACCGTCAAGGGAAGCAGCTACCGTCACCGCGTCAGGCGGTACTGTGAGATTCTCCGCGAGAAGGGTCTCGAAAGGGTCAAGGTGCTGCTCCCATTGTTCGTTGAGTTTTTTGGGAAGACGTGCCAGAGAGCTGGTTGAGGGTGACATATTCCCCATTAGATCGAGTAAGCTTTTTACGTCCGCGGGCGGCAACTGGGCAACCATCCATGCTGCTTGCTTCGCAGCCTTTGGTAACCAGTAGCCTTCTACAACGCCAGCCTTGAGCTCTAAAGGGACAATGCACTTATCCCCGGCATTGCGGTAGAGGCTGCGCAATACCCGGACAGGTCCTGCTGCTGACTGGTAGGTTTGATAGCTGCGTAATGCCTGGTGATACACGACCCCATTCACTTCGATAGAAGCTTTATTGATGTCTAATTTTTGCAGTTCTTCTGCCAGTATTTCTCGCTCCGCCTGAATAAAGAGGGAGTGAATCTCGTTTTCATGATCCTCAAAATGCTGGATTGGATTATTGGACTGACGAAGGAGGGTCAGTTTTTGCTGCAGTTGGTCAATAGCAGGACAGGAATCATTGGCGACTTTGGTTAGTGGCTGACATACTTCCATCGGAGCGGCCTCTCACAGTTGACTCTTTGTTTGCTGTTAGAATCATAGCTGTGTTTGGCTGCTCTCCATTCAGTTTGAAAAATTTGGTGTTACGTCTGTTTGCTGTAGCTCAAGGCCTGTGGGTGTGATCAATATGAGACTTTCACCCATGCAAATCTTACAACAGGTCTTTCGCGAAGAAGGCCGTCGCCTTTTTTAATATTTCCTGTTCCATTTTCAACTGGCGGTTTTCAGCTTCCAGCTCTTTTATTCGCTGCTGATCAGGCGTCAAAGCTTGCTGCCCTTTGCCTGGAAAAGACATTTCCTTTTTTTCATCCTGTTCCCGTATCCAGCGTCTCAGGTTGCCATCATTGATACCAAGACTTCTGGCAACCTCTGTTACAGCCTGCTTCTGCTCCACTACCATGGCAATGGCTTTACGCTTGAATTCCGGAGAATAATTTTTACGCTGCTTTGTCACTTTCTACCTCGTCACTAACTGCACTATTGTGCTTAACGAGGTGTCCTAAGTCATTAAACCACTTCACTTCTTTATAACGGTTGATCCAGTCATATACGCAGGTGTGATCTGTACTGTATATCTCTGAAATTTCTTTGACATCAGCACCATCCAACTACTTTTGAATAGCCTCTATGCGAATAGACTCGCGAACAGTGTGGCTTAGCTTGCGTCCATCAACTCTACTCATAAACTGCCGCCCCCCTGAAAGAGGCGACAGTCTACTCAACTTTGTTGTGGGAGGCTTTGGCACATATCAATATTTGCCCAACACAACCCGGTGATGGCCGTTGATATCATTCCTCAAAAAGTGGATATGATTAACGACCGACTGTCGCCCATTGTTGATGCTGAAATTGAAGACTTCCTGGCTAACCGGGAACTGAACCTCAGAGCTACCACCGAACCGCAACTGGCCTATACCGATGCGGAGTTTGTGATTATTGCTACGCCAACGGATTATGACCCCAAAACCAACTACTTTAATACCGCTTCTGTGGAAGCGGTGATTAAACAGGTAATGGCGATTAATCCCAATGCGGTTATGGTGATCAAATCTACTGTTCCTGTTGGCTATACCCAGCGAATTAAAGAAGAGCTGGGTTGTGACAATATTATGTTCTCACCGGAGTTTCTTCGGGAAGGCAAGGCGCTGTACGACAATTTGTATCCATCTCGGATTATTGTGGGCGAGCAATCGGAACGGGCAGAACGTTTTGCCCAGCTGCTGGTAGACGGTGCTGAGAAAACCGATATCCCGGTTTTGTTTACTGACTCTACTGAAGCGGAAGCCATCAAGTTATTCTCCAACACCTACCTGGCCATGCGGGTGGCATACTTTAATGAGCTGGATACTTACGCCGAGGTTCATGGCCTGGATGCCCGCCAGATTATCGAAGGGGTGGGTTACGACCCGCGGACGGCGGACACTACAATAACCCCTCCTTCGGTTACGGCGGTTACTGCCTGCCCAAGGATACCCGACAGCTACTGGCTAACTATCAGGATGTGCCCAACAATATTATTGATTATTGGCGCCATTGTGGATGCCAACACGACCCGCAAGGATTTTGTCGCCGAGTCCATTCTCAAGCGCAAACCACAGGTGGTGGGTGTTTACCGGCTGATTATGAAGGCTGGCTCCGATAACTTCCGAGCTTCGTCTATTCAGGGCATTATGAAGCGCATCAAGGCCAAGGGTGTCGAGGTGGTGGTGTATGAACCGGTGCTGGAAGAAGCGGAGTTCTTTAACTCACGGGTGATTACCGATCTGGATGAGTTCAAGCAGACTGCTGATGTGATCGTCTCCAACCGTCTGGTGGATGAGCTGGCGGATGTGCTGGATAAGGTCTATACCCGCGACCTTTTTGGATCGGATTAAAAATCGCTGAGGCGATTTTGTTACAGCGTTGAAGGTTTAAGCGTTTAAAAGAGCGTTCACTTCGGGTGCTCTCTCGGGTTAATAGCTGACTTAGCAATCAAGTAAAACTTTGCCTGACATAACGTTAGACCACAGTTGTTCCCAGCGTCCCTTGCTATGGATAAGAGACCTTGTTTCCAGCAGTACTTCTGCCCCGGCTAATTTCCACCTCATTCCTGAACTGCATAGCCGTTGTTTGACCAATGTCTTACATGCTGCTTCTGTGACTCCGGAACCGATCGGCCAGTTGTGCTCCAGAGCCTCTTGATACTTCATTAAGTGATGATTGTTGGTAAAGTAGGTCACTGCCTTGTAACGCTTTTCTATCAGTGCCGTCGTCTTTTTCGGGAGTTCTGCTGATTCAATCTCCTTCAGTATTTTCCTGGCCGCACCGCATGTGTGTTTCAAGTTATGGAGCCTATCTTCTAACCAGACCTTTCTCCTGGCTTTACTGTCCGGAAATAATGCTTTTGCTGCCCCGGCCAAGTATTCCGAGGCATGATAAAAATCGAGTATCTGAGCAGAGGTATGCTTCGTCAGATAGCACCAGTTTTCTTTAGCCCCATCAGCGACCCCCACATAAGTCGCTTGTGGGTAAAGGCGTTTTAGTTTTGCAATCTCCTCGTCCAGTTTGCCCATAAAGCTTTGCTTGCCAGTAACTATTCAGCACTGAGCAAAGGCATATTACAGTAATTCCGAACAGCTCTATGAAGTGATTGATATATGTCCATTCCCTGTTTTCTGGCAGACGACAAATAGCTGCGAATCCGTGCAAACATAGAACCACCGTCTGCACTCCTGAAGCAGCCTGAGATTTTCTGCTTTAACTTGGCCATTCGAACATCCCGCTCACTGCCATTGTTATCGAAGGGAATGGTAAAATCTGACATGAAGCGCAGTGTCTCAGCCTTGAACTCAGTGAGTCGTTTGAAGAGATTGTAAGCTTTAGTATTCTTGACTTTCTTGCGCTTAAGCTCCTCTCGTTGCTTCTCCATATAGACGACTTCTTTCATTAGAGCCCGCTGAAGCAACCGGTCATAAATCTTCTCGATTCGTTCACAGACAACACTTGGCATCTGTAGCATACCTATGGTCTTAAAGCCCTTGCAGTAATGCCAGGAAAGCCTCAGTAGCTTCATCAATCGCAACGCCAGTTGATTGCTGTCCCTATCAACAACACCCAAAAGCTCCCTCAGGTGATGGGCATTGCAAAGTACGTGAGTTGCCGCATATGCAAAATAGGATTTCCAATGATCATGAACCAGAACGCCTGCAAATGTTAGCAGTATGCCCATCGTGTCCATGGCCTCACGACCTCGCTTTTCAGACAAGTAGTAGAGCGTCCATTGTTCATCCCGCATAACGTGTAGCCAGTGCAAAGAGCCCTCGGCCCGCATACCCGTTTCATCGGCTCCGGCAACAGACGATTCCCGCAAGGCGTCACGAATAACCTCTTCAGTAGAAGCCAGATTTTCATAGGTTCTGGCCACAAAATTGGCGACAGTGCCTGCACTTACACTCATTTTATAGAGAGTATTAAAATACTCTGACACGCGCTTAAAAGGCAGGAAATGGTATTGGTTAAGATAGACGGCCATAGCCTGTGTGGCTGAGCCATATTGTGCGGCAGCGGTAACACCTTCCGGGAATTCAGCCTGATTCCGACAACCACAAGTGCAGATTTTTACTTCAGCTCTATGGGCCGTTACTTCAAATTCACCCGGTCTCCCTGGTTCAAACACCTGTCGTTCAATATATTTGACCGGCTCACTATCAAGAAGAGACGCCTGACATTTATTGCATTCTTTAACCGGAAGGTACTCAATATAGTCAGGGATATCGACCTGTTTAAGACAAGTGCCCTGATGCCCTTTCTTTCCACCGGCTTTATTACCAGAAGACTGTCTCAGACTTTTAGGATTGGGTTTTTCATCCGATGGATCGGTACCTTTATCTGCGGAAAGGTCGTCAGAATGATCTGGAGAATTACTGTTTTTACAAGGTTTTTGATAACCATCAGACGATGGCGGCTTGCTGCTGTTTTGACTGTTCTTGCCAACCTTTTCTTCCAATTCTCGACATCGCTCTTCCAGACAGGCAACTCTCATCCGCAGCTCTGCATTCTCTTTCAAGAGAATCTCAGCCGACATAGTTGCGGGTAGTTCTGGAATCATGCTGGCGAATATTGTGGAAAAATGGTGCTTAAGAGGATGGTATAAAAATCAGAAAATTCCAGATTTATGTGGGGGTGCTGAACAGTTACGCTTGCCATATTCAGGTGAGCTGGCGGTATAAATAGTGTGCAATCGATCACCATTGGCCGAGTAAAGACTCAGGGTTCCACACATCGCTTCTCTCCAGCCGTGTTCACAGAGCAACATGCAGGTGCCATCCAGACCTATGGCAATGGTTTCGACAGGTTCTGGCAGGAGCGGCAAGTCATATTCGATGTCATTCTGGTCTTCAATTAATGCACCTACCCTGTCGGATAAATGCTTGATATACGAGTTAGACAGAGTTCTTTGATGGTTGGTTGCAAAGTCTTCTTTAACAGCAGGAGCGGGCATCTGACTGTATTTCCAAGCGAGTGTTTTGGCAAACTTGGGGGTAGCTGAGCCGACAATACCGGTGCGAAGATCAAGAGGCGCCAGCGTAACACCACCTCTGCCCCCCTGATAAACAGAACGTTCCATAGGCACACATCCATACATGGTTTCATATCGCTTCAGCACCTTTCCCTTGTAACTCCACTTCTGCTGGTTTACGACAATGGGGTCTTTGTTGGGTGGTTCAAACAGTTCAAGCAACTCTTTTGTTCCGAGCTGTCCTGCTTCCCCCCTGTGTCAGCATAGTTGTCGCCTCTCCTGAAATTAGAAATCTCAACAGGGGGCGGTCTATGAGTAATCAATGGCCCGCTATTCAGAAGAGTTCAAAGAGTCCATCATTCAGAAGATGATGCCACCCAATAATGTGCCAGTTTCGCAGTTGGTACGTGAGACTGGTATCTCTGATGTGACCCTGTACACTTGGCGAAAGAAAGCAGTATCTAAAGGAGTGCCTGTGCCGGGCGACGGAAAGAATCCAGATCAATGGACAACTGAAAACAAGTTAGCCGTAATCATTGAAACGGCTGCGTTAAATGAAGCAGAAATGGCTGAATACTGTCGTAAAAAAGGTCTGTTTGCTGAACAAATTCAGCAGTGGAAGGCTGCCTTTATTAACAGTGTTTCTGTCCAGCCTGAAAGTCAGTCAAAACAGCGTAAGGCGCTGTCTGACGAACACAAAAAAGATAAGAAAACCATCAAAAAGCTTGAGCGTGAACTCAATCGCAAGGACAAGGCGTTAGCAGAAACTGCTGCCTTGCTGGTACTCACAAAAAAGGCCCAAGAGATCTGGGGGGCGCCAGAGGACGATTAGTCTCTCTCCCGGATCGACAAAATGCTGTTAGCCTGATTAAACAGGCAGTTAAAGATGGGGCTCGTCAGTCAAAAGCCTGCAAAGCCCTTGGTCTTACAGAAAGAACTGTACAACGCTGGATGCAGGGTGATGACGTGCGCGCAGATAATCGCAAAAATGCTGACAGGCCAGAACCGGTTAACAAGTTTTCTGAAGCTGAGCGACAGGCGATTGTTGACGTCTGTAACAGCGAGCGGTTCAAAAGCCTTCCGCCCAGCCAGATTGTGCCCACATTGTTAGATGAAGGTCTCTATATGGGGTCTGAAAGGACATTTTACCGGGTGTTGGAGGAAACAGGGCAACAGCATCATCGGGGCAGTGCTGCCAAGCCAAACAGGTATAAGCCAACGTCCTGGTGTGCTACCGGACCCAACCAGGTCTGGTCCTGGGATATTACCTATCTGCGCTCTCCGATACGGGGGCAGTTTTATTACCTGTACCTGGTGATAGACATCTTTAGTCGTATGATTGTTACATGGGAAATTCATGAAACCGAATCAGCTGAGCATGCATCAGAAATGATCACTAAAGCCTGTATCAAACAGGGAATTGCAGCCTTGGAGTGGCCACTGGTTCTGCACTCAGATAATGGTAGTCCCATGAAGGGTGGCACTATGCTGTCAACACTGCAGCGTCTTGGGGTCGTGAGCTCATTCAGTCGTCCCCGGGTCAGTGATGATAACCCCTTTTCCGAGGCCATATTCAGAACCCTGAAATACCGCCCTGGTTATCCGCGCACGCCATTTGCTGATCTTGAAGCAGCACGTAGCTGGGTGCATGGTTTTGCCCAATGGTACAACGAAGAGCACAAGCACAGTGGGCTGAAATTTCTGACACCCGGGCAAAGGCATCGTGGTGAAACCAAGGTGCTTATGGCTAACCGCAGAAAGGTTTATGAACAAGCCAAAGAACGTCACCCAGAGCGCTGGGGAAAGAGGTCAACAAGGAACTGGGATCTGGCTGATGAAGTCTGGTTGAATCCCGACAGACCTGCTGATGATCAACTAAGCAAAGCCGCTTAAGTTGAGGCGACAACTATGTTGACAAACACCGCTTCATTCAATGCTCGCTGCAGTCCATCTTCAAGATCCAGCATGTTGCCAGATTCAATGGGTACTTCAATTTGCAACACAATGGTTTTTGGTTTACGGGCAACGACAGAAGCAGGCATGGCGACAGATTACGACTGTGAAAGATGGTTCCCATAATAGTCGTGATTGGGGTGCACATAGGTTTCAATTATTCAGAGAGAACACCCTTCACTTTTCACTTCTTTGGCGTTGTAACGCTTAAACTTGCCACGTTGAAACTTCTTTGCGGCGATTTTGTTACAGCGTTGAAGGTTTAAGCGTTTAAAAGAGCGTCCACTTCTTTGGCGTTGTAACGCTTATGAAGTGGTTTAATGACTTAGGACACCTCGTTAAGCACAATAGTGCAGTTAGTGACGAGGTAGAAAGTGACAAAGCAGCGTAAAAATTATTCTCCGGAATTCAAGCGTAAAGCCATTGCCATGGTAGTGGAGCAGAAGCAGGCTGTAACAGAGGTTGCCAGAAGTCTTGGTATCAATGATGGCAACCTGAGACGCTGGATACGGGAACAGGATGAAAAAAAGGAAATGTCTTTTCCAGGCAAAGGGCAGCAAGCTTTGACGCCTGATCAGCAGCGAATAAAAGAGCTGGAAGCTGAAAACCGCCAGTTGAAAATGGAACAGGAAATATTAAAAAAGGCGACGGCCTTCTTCGCGAAAGACCTGTTGTAAGATTTGCATTTATACAACAGGAGAAGGAGGCCTATCCGGTGCAGGTGCTCTGTAAAGTAATGCAGGTTGGGCGCAGTGGCTTTTATCGCTGGCAGAATCAACAGGAACATCAGAAGGACTCTCTGGCCAAGCAGTTCCGCCTGGATTCTGATGCACAACAAATTTTTATCGACTCCGATCGCTCATATGGCAGCCGGAGAATGGCAAAAGCCCTGCAAGGCAAGGGTTACAATATTGGCCGCTATCAAGCAGCAACACTGATGAAGCGCTTGGGACTGGTTGTGAAGTATGCAAAAAAATTCAAGGTGACGACGAATAGCAAGCATAAGCTTCCGGTAGCAGAAAATCTTCTGAACAGGGAGTTTGCTGTCACAGAGGCAAACAGGGTCTATACGACTGATATCACTTATCTATGGACTCGCGAAGGCTGGCTGTATCTGGCAGTGGTTATGGATCTCTATTCCCGGAAGATAGTAGGCTGGTCAATGGACAAGCGTATGACCACAGAGCTGCCGCTGGAAGCCTTGAGAATGGCGTGGTGGAGTCGTAAGCCTGGTTCGGGAGTGCTTCACCACTCAGATCAGGGAAGCCAGTACGCCTCGCTGGACTATCAGGCTCAGCTCAGGGAATACGGCATGATATGCAGTATGAGTCGTAAGGGAAATTGCTGGGATAATGCGGTAACGGAGCGATTTTTTGGCAGTATGAAACGAGAAAGGACTGACCATTATATTTTCGAAACAAGGGCAGATGTTGAGGCGACAGTTGTTGATTATATTTTGTTCTACAACAACCGCAGACTTCACTCTTATCTTGGTTACATGAACATGAGCCCTGTGGACTTTGAACAACAAGAACTCAGGAAAGCGGCTTAATCAGGTGTCCATTTTTACTTGACCACTACATTAAACTTGCCACGTTGAAACTTCGTAACTATTCAGCACTGAGCAAAGGCATATTACAGTAATTCCGAACAGCTCTATGAAGTGATTGATATATGTCCATTCCCTGTTTTCTGGCAGACGACAAATAGCTGCGAATCCGTGCAAACATAGAACCACCGTCTGCACTCCTGAAGCAGCCTGAGATTTTCTGCTTTAACTTGGCCATTCGAACATCCCGCTCACTGCCATTGTTATCGAAGGGAATGGTAAAATCTGACATGAAGCGCAGTGTCTCAGCCTTGAACTCAGTGAGTCGTTTGAAGAGATTGTAAGCTTTAGTATTCTTGACTTTCTTGCGCTTAAGCTCCTCTCGTTGCTTCTCCATATAGACGACTTCTTTCATTAGAGCCCGCTGAAGCAACCGGTCATAAATCTTCTCGATTCGTTCACAGACAACACTTGGCATCTGTAGCATACCTATGGTCTTAAAGCCCTTGCAGTAATGCCAGGAAAGCCTCAGTAGCTTCATCAATCGCAACGCCAGTTGATTGCTGTCCCTATCAACAACACCCAAAAGCTCCCTCAGGTGATGGGCATTGCAAAGTACGTGAGTTGCCGCATATGCAAAATAGGATTTCCAATGATCATGAACCAGAACGCCTGCAAATGTTAGCAGTATGCCCATCGTGTCCATGGCCTCACGACCTCGCTTTTTAGACAAGTAGTAGAGCGTCCATTGTTCATCCCGCATAACGTGTAGCCAGTGCAAAGAGCCCTCGGCCCGCATACCCGTTTCATCGGCTCCGGCAACAGACGATTCCCGCAAGGCGTCACGAATAACCTCTTCAGTAGAAGCCAGATTTTCATAGGTTCTGGCCACAAAATTGGCGACAGTGCCTGCACTTACACTCATTTTATAGAGAGTATTAAAATACTCTGACACGCGCTTAAAAGGCAGGAAATGGTATTGGTTAAGATAGACGGCCATAGCCTGTGTGGCTGAGCCATATTGTGCGGCAGCGGTAACACCTTCCGGGAATTCAGCCTGATTCCGACAACCACAAGTGCAGATTTTTACTTCAGCTCTATGGGCCGTTACTTCAAATTCACCCGGTCTCCCTGGTTCAAACACCTGTCGTTCAATATATTTGACCGGCTCACTATCAAGAAGAGACGCCTGACATTTATTGCATTCTTTAACCGGAAGGTACTCAATATAGTCAGGGATATCGACCTGTTTAAGACAAGTGCCCTGATGCCCTTTCTTTCCACCGGCTTTATTACCAGAAGACTGTCTCAGACTTTTAGGATTGGGTTTTTCATCCGATGGATCGGTACCTTTATCTGCGGAAAGGTCGTCAGAATGATCTGGAGAATTACTGTTTTTACAAGGTTTTTGATAACCATCAGACGATGGCGGCTTGCTGCTGTTTTGACTGTTCTTGCCAACCTTTTCTTCCAATTCTCGACATCGCTCTTCCAGACAGGCAACTCTCATCCGCAGCTCTGCATTCTCTTTCAAGAGAATCTCAGCCGACATAGTTGCGGGTAGTTCTGGAATCATGCTGGCGAATATTGTGGAAAAATGGTGCTTAAGAGGATGGTATAAAAATCAGAAAATTCCAGATTTATGTGGGGGTGCTGAACAGTTACGAAACTTCTTTGCGGCGATTTTGTTGCAGCGTTGAAGGTTTAAACGTTTAAAAGAGCATTGAAACCTTTAACGATTGAACGTTTCATCTATACAAAACAACAGGTATGTGTTTGCGGTAGTGGATAAAGTCTTTATCTGTTGTCAGTACAGGGATCTGGTGTTTGATGGCCATTGTAGCAATCAGAAAGTCGGTATGAGAGCCCTGAACCCCATGCCTACGACAGATGTTGGCTTGAGTCGCCGCGCTGATATAGTCCATTTCAGAAATAGGCAGCAGTTCAAAGGCACTGAGTTTGTCACACAAGCGTGTGAATTGAGCCTCATGCTTAATGCCGGTTAACACTTCCTGCAGTATCGGCCCGATCATCACGGCCCGGTGCTGACGGATTAATCGCTGCAACAGGATGGCTTCTTTGGGAACGGATTCAGCATTACGCCGACGCAGTGCAGCAGACCATACGCAGGTATCTACCAATACCATTATTTTCTACGGGCCTCTTTTTTGGAGGCTTGATCGTCGTGGTAATCAATGGTGCCGAAATCGTCCAGCAGTTCCAGCTGCTTGCGATGGCGAATAAATTCGGCAAGCGCTTCATTAACGGCCGCCTTTTTGGTTTTATAGCCACCCAGCTGTTGTACCTGGGCAATCAAGTCATCGTCTATAGCGAGGTTTGAAGGCATATCATCAACTCCTACACAATGCTTTACACAAAAACAGTCTAGCCTGTCTGCTCATTCATTACCAATGGCTGTAACGTTTAAACGCTGTAACGCTTTAACTTTCTTACAGAGATTTTATGTTAAAAAAATGTCTTTTCCCCGCTGCCGGTTACGGCACCCGTTTTCTCCCCGCCACTAAAAGCATGCCCAAAGAGATGATGCCGGTGGTCTCCAAACCGCTGATTGAGTACGGGGTTGAGGAAGCCCTGGAAGCCGGATTAGCGGATATCTGTATGGTCACCGGTCGGGGCAAGCGAGCCCTGGAAGATCATTTCGATGCCAACTATGAGCTGGAACACCAGATTGCCGGGACCGATAAGGAATCCCTGCTGACTAATATCCGCCAGTTGATTAACCGGTGCTCTTTCTCCTACACCCGGCAACGGGAGATGAAAGGGCTTGGCCATGCTATTCTCAGTGGCGAATCGCTGATTGGCGAACAGCCCTTTGGCGTGGTACTGGCCGATGACCTGTGCATCAATCCGGATGGCCCAGGTGTGCTGTCGCAGATGGCTTTGCTCTACAAACAGTTCCGTTGCTCTATTGTGGCGGTGATGGAAGTGCCGGAAAACGAAGTGCATAAGTACGGCGTGATTGCCGGGCAGGCCATCTCTGATGACTTGATCCGGGTGGAAAATATGGTGGAGAAGCCTGCTAAAGAGGATGCGCCCAGCAATCTGGCCATTATTGGCCGCTACATTCTGACACCGGATATTTTCGACCTGATTCGGGATACTCAACCCGGAAAAGGTGGCGAGATCCAGATTACCGATGCCCTGATGATGCAAGCTCAACGTGGCTGCGTACTGGCGTATAAATTCAAAGGCAAGCGGTTTGACTGTGGCAGTATCGAAGGCTTTATCGAAGCGACCAACTATTGCTACGACAAACTGTATTAAAAATCGCTGAGGCGATTTTGTTGAAGCGTTTAAACGTTTGGGTGAAAGTCTCATATTGATGAGTACTAACGTTCAATATTACCCTTCCCTGATGAAAATGGAATCACATTATCACTGACCATATTTACCTTGGCCCGGTACGTTACCGACAGCAGCATCCAGCCACAGTCGAACCAACCACTTTGAATTAGTGACCTGAGTGTCAGAATGCCTTGCCCCCCGGGACACCGCCAACGCATTCCCGAACACTTCATTCGCTGTGTAACCAGCGTTTTACAGGACGCCTCAATGACCCCTGAGCCTATGGGCAGGTTGCGCGACAGGTGTTCTGCATAATTCATCCGTAACCGGTTTTTTCTGAAGTACTTTAACTCTGTCTTTAATTTCGATCGGCGGGGATGCTTGCTATGCTGGTAAGCCAGTGCCTTGATTATTTTTTCAACCCCACCCGGCTCCTCCTTCAGGATATGTCGGTAGGTGCTGAATTTCTCTTTGGACTTCGCGCTATTTTCACCGTAAGCCAGGTCAAATGCCTTCTTCAGGTGTTCTGCCGCATGGTAATAATCAACAATTTCTTCTCCCTCCGGTAGCTCT
This sequence comes from Endozoicomonas sp. SCSIO W0465, assembly GCF_023716865.1. Classification (NCBI taxonomy): domain Bacteria; kingdom Pseudomonadati; phylum Pseudomonadota; class Gammaproteobacteria; order Oceanospirillales; family Endozoicomonadaceae; genus Endozoicomonas; species Endozoicomonas sp. SCSIO W0465. The sequence goes on along the minus strand of NZ_CP092417.1, from coordinate 5,483,853 downwards.
TTGGTGAAGTATGTCCAATTGTCCCGGGCTCCATCTGCCACTTTGACCAGAGTCAGATTTGGCTTTTGCTGAAGCACCTTATCCAGAAGGTTTGAAAGGGATTTTTTCAATGTCGCTTTCTTGCTTTCAGGCATTCGTCCCATCCTGATCGTAGAGAGGCGATCTCCCTGGTCATCGTAAAACGACAGTGTTCCACAACTGGCCTCCTGACAACCTGCTGGCCCTCGGGTACGTTTGCCATCAGCAACACTCTTTTCACGTTTCTCCTGACGCTTGCCGTCTTTCATTGGTAGCATCACACCGTCAAGGGAAGCAGCTACCGTCACCGCGTCAGGCGGTACTGTGAGATTCTCCGCGAGAAGGGTCTCGAAAGGGTCAAGGTGCTGCTCCCATTGTTCGTTGAGTTTTTTGGGAAGACGTGCCAGAGAGCTGGTTGAGGGTGACATATTCCCCATTAGATCGAGTAAGCTTTTTACGTCCGCGGGCGGCAACTGGGCAACCATCCATGCTGCTTGCTTCGCAGCCTTTGGTAACCAGTAGCCTTCTACAACGCCAGCCTTGAGCTCTAAAGGGACAATGCACTTATCCCCTGCATTGCGGTAGAGGCTGCGCAATACCCGGACAGGTCCTGCTGCTGACTGGTAGGTTTGATAGCTGCGTAATGCCTGGTGATACACGACCCCATTCACTTCGATAGAAGCTTTATTGATGTCTAATTTTTGCAGTTCTTCTGCCAGTATTTCTCGCTCCGCCTGAATAAAGAGGGAGTGAATCTCGTTTTCATGATCCTCAAAATGCTGGATTGGATTATTGGACTGACGAAGGAGGGTCAGTTTTTGCTGCAGTTGGTCAATAGCAGGACAGGAATCATTGGCGACTTTGGTTAGTGGCTGACATACTTCCATCGGAGCGGCCTCTCACAGTTGACTCTTTGTTTGCTGTTAGAATCATAGCTGTGTTTGGCTGCTCTCCATTCAGGTTGAAAAATTTGGTGTTACGTCTGTTTGCTGTAGCTCAAGGCCTGTGGGTGTGATCAATATGAGACTTTCACCCATTTGCATTTATACAACAGGAGAAGGAGGCCTATCCGGTGCAGGTGCTCTGTAAAGTAATGCAGGTTTGAAGTGGTTTAATGACTTAGGACACCTCGTTAAGCACAATAGTGCAGTTAGTGACGAGGTAGAAAGTGACAAAGCAGCGTAAAAATTATTCTCCGGAATTCAAGCGTAAAGCCATTGCCATGGTAGTGGAGCAGAAGCAGGCTGTAACAGAGGTTGCCAGAAGTCTTGGTATCAATGATGGCAACCTGAGACGCTGGATACGGGAACAGGATGAAAAAAAGGAAATGTCTTTTCCAGGCAAAGGGCAGCAAGCTTTGACGCCTGATCAGCAGCGAATAAAAGAGCTGGAAGCTGAAAACCGCCAGTTGAAAATGGAACAGGAAATATTAAAAAAGGCGACGGCCTTCTTCGCGAAAGACCTGTTGTAAGATTTGCATTTATACAACAGGAGAAGGAGGCCTATCCGGTGCAGGTGCTCTGTAAAGTAATGCAGGTTGGCGCAGTGGCTTTTATCGCTGGCAGAATCAACAGGAACATGAGAAGGACCCTCTGGCCAAGCAGTTCCGCCTGGAGTCTGATGCACAACAAATTTTGTAACTATTCAGCACTGAGCAAAGGCATATTACAGTAATTCCGAACAGCTCTATGAAGTGATTGATATATGTCCATTCCCTGTTTTCTGGCAGACGACAAATAGCTGCGAATCCGTGCAAACATAGAACCACCGTCTGCACTCCTGAAGCAGCCTGAGATTTTCTGCTTTAACTTGGCCATTCGAACATCCCGCTCACTGCCATTGTTATCGAAGGGAATGGTAAAATCTGACATGAAGCGCAGTGTCTCAGCCTTGAACTCAGTGAGTCGTTTGAAGAGATTGTAAGCTTTAGTATTCTTGACTTTCTTGCGCTTAAGCTCCTCTCGTTGCTTCTCCATATAGACGACTTCTTTCATTAGAGCCCGCTGAAGCAACCGGTCATAAATCTTCTCGATTCGTTCACAGACAACACTTGGCATCTGTAGCATACCTATGGTCTTAAAGCCCTTGCAGTAATGCCAGGAAAGCCTCAGTAGCTTCATCAATCGCAACGCCAGTTGATTGCTGTCCCTATCAACAACACCCAAAAGCTCCCTCAGGTGATGGGCATTGCAAAGTACGTGAGTTGCCGCATATGCAAAATAGGATTTCCAATGATCATGAACCAGAACGCCTGCAAATGTTAGCAGTATGCCCATCGTGTCCATGGCCTCACGACCTCGCTTTTCAGACAAGTAGTAGAGCGTCCATTGTTCATCCCGCATAACGTGTAGCCAGTGCAAAGAGCCCTCGGCCCGCATACCCGTTTCATCGGCTCCGGCAACAGACGATTCCCGCAAGGCGTCACGAATAACCTCTTCAGTAGAAGCCAGATTTTCATAGGTTCTGGCCACAAAATTGGCGACAGTGCCTGCACTTACACTCATTTTATAGAGAGTATTAAAATACTCTGACACGCGCTTAAAAGGCAGGAAATGGTATTGGTTAAGATAGACGGCCATAGCCTGTGTGGCTGAGCCATATTGTGCGGCAGCGGTAACACCTTCCGGGAATTCAGCCTGATTCCGACAACCACAAGTGCAGATTTTTACTTCAGCTCTATGGGCCGTTACTTCAAATTCACCCGGTCTCCCTGGTTCAAACACCTGTCGTTCAATATATTTGACCGGCTCACTATCAAGAAGAGACGCCTGACATTTATTGCATTCTTTAACCGGAAGGTACTCAATATAGTCAGGGATATCGACCTGTTTAAGACAAGTGCCCTGATGCCCTTTCTTTCCACCGGCTTTATTACCAGAAGACTGTCTCAGACTTTTAGGATTGGGTTTTTCATCCGATGGATCGGTACCTTTATCTGCGGAAAGGTCGTCAGAATGATCTGGAGAATTACTGTTTTTACAAGGTTTTTGATAACCATCAGACGATGGCGGCTTGCTGCTGTTTTGACTGTTCTTGCCAACCTTTTCTTCCAATTCTCGACATCGCTCTTCCAGACAGGCAACTCTCATCCGCAGCTCTGCATTCTCTTTCAAGAGAATCTCAGCCGACATAGTTGCGGGTAGTTCTGGAATCATGCTGGCGAATATTGTGGAAAAATGGTGCTTAAGAGGATGGTATAAAAATCAGAAAATTCCAGATTTATGTGGGGGTGCTGAACAGTTACAAAAAATGATGCCCCTTACCAATGGATTTTTCATCGATAAGAAGAGCGCGAATACCATCCCGCTTGGGTGCAGGCAGCATCTTCATGAGCATCTCTTTATCCCAGCGACGAGCGGTGCCGCCAGAGATAGCAATGAATTCAGGAACCTTGTCACATGGCATATAGCGGCATAGATGGCTGACATGCCTTTTAAGTCGCTCTGTTGCTTGAGCTTTAGGTGCAAGCCCCGGAGGCGTGACTGTTTCTATATTACCGCAACGAGAGCAACGCCCTTGAAATGCAGTGAAGAGAAGATTTACCTGAAGAGTCCCCAGTGGCAGATCCTGAACGCTTCGATCGTTTGTCTTCATCTGCCCCATAGGTGTTTCGCACTTACTACATCTGACGTGTTGTATACGGCCATCCCGACGGAGATGGACAAAGGCATGTTTGATATTCCAGTCAATATCAATTCGCTCGATTACCCAGCCAGGAAATGCGAACATAGGACGAAGTGATGGGGTTGCAGACATGTCTGATCCTTCAGAAGTTTTGATCCTTACAAATCAATCTTCCTCTGAAGGCTATTTCTGTTGCAACCCCTCACTTTTCATCCGCCAACCTGTAAAAGCCCCGGAATTACCGCATCCGGCTCCCGATAGACCCGTGTCCCCACACATGTTCGGTGAGACCGGAACATTGACACCGTTTTCCAGCTCTCTGGATACGCCAACACTTTAAGAATTTTCACCAGCTTTCCCCAGCTCAAGTATCCTTTTCCTCCCTGACGATTAAGCCATCTGTGGATCGTTCGTTTGCCTTGCAGAATGAACTGCCTGACCCGTCCTTGATTGTCTGTGATCCCATGATAGTTGATCCATCCCTTGATCCCCCGAATCGCTCTCTTCAGCGTTTGCACCCGGTCAGAACTCAGGCGCTTCCAGAGGAACTCCCTTAACCCTTTGAGCTTCGATGCAAAACGATCTTTACGGCTGGTGAACTTCAGTCGCCAACCACCTTTTCGCATCTTACCCCAGTAACAGGTGAACCCCAGGAAGTTAAACGTCGAAAGACGCTTACCTGATTGATTGGCCCTCTGAGCTGCAATCCATCCTGCAGGAATTATCTGCGATTTCTCTCTATGCAACTCCAGACCAAACTTCTCTAACCCGAATATTTCATAAATAAGAGCAGGTTCCGCCCAATCACCTGATATGATTGGGTCGACCAAAAAAAGCTTCGGAAGAAGCAATCCGGAACCTGCTATGACGAAACATACACAAGAAACCCTTCGTTTTCACCCTGTTAATGGTAAAACTGTCAGAGCTGACTTTAACGGAGGAGAGTTGTCCTCCGATTTTGGCGCGCTGTTACTGCATGAAATGGCCATCCGCAGTGAGCTAATTCCCCGGCTCGTCAAGGCAATCCAGGACAAACGACATCAATCCTATATTGACCATTCCATGCAGGATCTTCTAACGCAACGAGTGCTTCAAATGGCCTGCGGATATCAGGATGCCAATGACAGCAACCACTTGCGTAAGGACCCGATGTTCAAGCTGGCTGTCGGTCGCAGTCCTCTGAATGCCGAGACCCATCTGGCATCAGCCCCCACATGTTCACGACTCGGGAAGGGCTTGTCCCGCAGGGATATATACGACCTGGCCTACGCCTTTGCAGAGCATTTTCTCAGCAGCTATAAAAAACCGCCCAAGCTGGCAGTCATTGATCTGGACCACACAGCCAGCCTGACCCACGGCGCTCAACAGTATAGCTTGTTCAACACCAAATACGGCAATACCTGCTATTTGCCACTGATGATTTTTGAAGGCTTGAGCGGGAAGTTGATTACAGCCATTCTGCGGCCAGGGAAAACACCCTCAGGACGGGAAAATGCCGCCATTGTTAAACGTCTTTTGACGCTGATCCGGCAGTCATGGCCGAAAACACATCTCATCATCCGGGGAGACAGTCACTTTTCCCAGCCGGAGCTGATGCGCGTTGTTGAGCAGGATAAAGCTGCTGATTACGTGCTGGGTAAAGGCGCTGGGCATCCAACGGCCTTACGGCCAATGTCGGATGAAAGCATGGCGGAAGCTCGCCTCTGCCTGCAAGCACGAACAGCTTACGCTCGATTGAATAAATTACCGATACCTTACCGAGTGCGTCTGTATGGCGAGGCACAGTATCAGGCGAAGAGCTGGAAAGGGCTGGATACACGTGTCATATATAAGGCTGAAGTGAACCAGATGGGTGATAACCCTCGCTTTGTTGTAACCTCCATCAAGAATGCCTCGGCCCGGTGCATTTATGATCAGTTCTATTGTCCCAGAGGACAGGATGAAAACTACATCAAACACCTGAAAAATGATCTGTCCTGTGATCGGACATCGGATATGAGCTTTCGGGCGAATGCATTGCGTATGTACTACGCCTGTGCCGCGTATGTTCTGCATTACGAAATGAGAACCACTGTATTGAAGGATACAGAGATGCAGAGGGCTCAGCCTTCAACAGTGATCGCCAAGCTGTTCAAAATTGCCGTTAAGGTGGTGGAGTATAAAGACCGAGTTAGTTCTCGTCCAAAAACGCATCAGGCAATCATAATTAGATTGTACGTGCGTTTTGATATTTCCTGAAATTCCAGAGAGCCGCAAAAACTCTTCCCTTTTTTTCTCTAATCTGGGACGGATATTGGAGAAAAACGCGAAAAGCAGGCAGAAAACATCCTCCCACCATGCTGGAAAGGTACTTTCATGTAGCGTGGAGGTGGCTATCAGGATGGTGCCGGGTGTCTGGCCAGAATCACCAGGTTGTAACAGACCACCGATAACCAGCAATGAGAATCAAAACGCTCAGAACCCTTGCAGTGGCAACGTGATAGCCCAAAACATCTCTTTAGCCACGAAATTCCCGCTTCAATACCTGCCCGGAAGCGAAAGAGCGTTTTATACACATACTGACTTTTAGTCATCTCTTCGACTTCAAGTCCGCGCTTCTTATTAAAAGCTACATCGCTGATTCCCATGGCCTTGGCTTTTTCCAAATTAGCGCGACACGCGTATCCGCCGTCACCGCTTGTCTGGCGAGGTACACGACCATAAATTTCTTTTTGTCTTTCCATCATCGGAATGAATTGGTCCGAATCCGCTGGGTTACCTTCCTCAATAACCAGGTCCAGGATCAATCGACTTTTTCCCTGAACCAGGTTCAGTTTATGGCCATACTGTACTTGCCGCCTGTCTTTTACGATGATATCCGTATGGGGTTCATACAGGCTAACCACTTTTTCCTGGGCTGGCACCTTTTCACCCTTAAAGACCCTGCGCTCTGTCTGGGAGACTATTGCATCCACCAGGGGTAACAGGTGATCCACATCGGCCTGCCACTTGTCGGCATCATCAGCCAGGAGACACTGCCCCTGCTGACGGGCGTTTGCTAGCGTGACAGTAGCTTCGATAAGTACCTTCCGGGATTTTCGGGTCAACTGCAGCAGTTTTTTATAATGCTGATGCCGCTCTTCTTTGCCAGCGTAGATGCATTTTCTGGCCGCATCTTTTACGGCTCGGTTGTGATGGGTATATTCATAAAGCGGTGTCGCTGTCAGTGTTTGTCCCCGTTCCAGCAGCCGACAAATTTCTTTAACGGAACTGGCTAAAAGATCACTGTCGCAAGGAGGTTTGATATCCGATTCGGTGACTGTGCTGTCAATAGCCACAGTGCGCCCTTTTTCAATACCCTGATCTTTAGCGGTCATTAGCTGACAGTTATTAATCCGTTCCCATGTAGATGCAGTAAGAAGGCTGATGAGCCCATGCAAACTGGAGCGACTGGGGCGCTGGTTTGGTTCGAGGCGACAAAAGTCTCGAAAGAGCATGGAGTCCATCAAAACAAACGACAAGTAGTCATAATCACAATTCAAATACTGTTTCAGGAGTGCCGCACGAAGAACGGATTCTGCTGATAGTCCGTTCCGCCCAGTGTTCTGTTTATCACCAGAACTTAAGTCCTCATAAATCCAGTCATTGAACTGTGGATGGGCGTCAAGCCATTGCGAGATACCGGAAAGCTGGGAGCAGATTTCATGAGGTACGTAATGGAGTTCCATACTACACTGCGGGTTGCGTTTTTTGCGCATTTGGAGTCCTCTGTTTTTGGCAATCCCTTATGTTTCTTGCTCTTGGGAAGTTTAGTCGCCAGATAGCAGTAGGGCTCCACTTAATTTTTCAGGATAAAATCTACAGTTTTCAATTGGTTGTGTTTTTGGACGAGAACTATCTAGTTCTCGTCCAAAAACTCTGCAGCCTATGCGTGCCAAGGCTTAGAGGGAAAAAATCAAGTTTTGTTTTGACGCCTTTTTCAACCAGTTTTCGGGGGCTACAGCGGAGTTGATGTGATTTTCCTGTAAATTCAGAGCACGTCAAATCTCTGTAGGCTACGTGGCCCAAGGGCTATAGTTTTTGGATGGGAACTATCTATGTTCCGTTGACCTCGAAGGACATCAGTTATGCCACAGCGGAAGCCATTCGCACCATTGCCGACGCACTGGATAGCGATGACCGTTACCTGATTACCGGCCTGCCAGTTGCGGAAGACCAGTTTGGTGTCGAGATGTTTATCCAGATGGGGATCTCTGCACCACTGGCCGGGCTGGCCATATTTCTGCTGATGTGGTGGTTTTTCCGCAGTATTCCGCTGGTGATCGCACCGATGGTGGTGGCCATGTCCACGGTGCTGATTGTTATGGGGCTGCTGATCGGTACGGGTTTTACCGTGCATATCATGTCGTCCATGATTGCTATTTTCCTGATGCCCATTGCGGTCGTGGATTCCACTCATATCCTGTCTGAGTTTGCGGACCGTTTTCGTCCCGGCGAAAAACCAAAAGCCGTCATTAAACAGGTGGTTGGTCATCTGTTTACGCCGATGCTATACACCTCCATCACTTCTGCGGCGGGTTTCCTGTCGTTAATGCTGACACCGATTCCACCGGTACAGATTTTTGGTGCCTTTATCGGCTTTGGTATTTTCCTGGCCTTTGTGCTGACCATTCTGTTTATTCCGGCTTATATTTCCCGTATGAAACCGGAAGCACTGGCTTCCATGCAGGCGGCACTGCATCGTTCTGAAGACGGTGGACGTCTGCAGCACTGGTTGCCAAAGCTGGGTAAACTGGCCGTTGGGCGTTCCCGCTGGGTACTGATGTCGTTCCTGGTTCTGTTCGTGGTCAGCGTACAAGGCATTACCAGAATTCAGATCAATGACAACCCGGTCAACTGGTTCAAGGCCGACCATGAAATTCGAGTCGCTGATCGTGTGCTGAACGATCATTTTTCCGGAACCTACGACGCCTGGCTGGTACTGGAACCCGATAATGAACAGGCGCCTCAGACGCAGTTTACGGCATCCTTTAACCGTATCGCTCAGGAGGCCAAAGCCGAAGGAATTGAGTTGCCCGCCTTCACTGCATCGGATCACGGTGGCTTTACCGCAGATCTCTCCACCCTTCTGATTGATCTTGATGACCGTCTTTTTGAAGCCGGAGCATCACAGGCCCCCTGGCTTGAGCAACAACTCCTTTTGACAGAGCAGGCTCAGTCATCACTAAAAACCTTCCAGTCCCCGGCTGTACTGGATTGGATGGCTGGCCTCCAGAACGCACTGGTGGATAGCGGTCTGGTCGGTAAGGTGAATGGCCTGTCCGATATCGTTAAAACGGTCAACCGGGAGCTGCAAACTGGCCATGACAAGGATTTTGTGATTCCTGAAACTCCGGCCGGTGTTGCACAGACCCTGTTACAGTACCAGTCATCACACCGCCCTCAGGATCTCTGGCACTTTGTCACCCCGGATTATCGCCGCAGCCTGATGTGGTTGCAGCTGACCAGTGGTGATAATCAGCATATGTCGCAGGTTGTGGAGTTTGTTCAGCAGTATGTTGCAGCCAATCCGCTGCCAGAAGGGCTGTCCTACGGCTGGGCGGGCAAGGCGTATCTGAACATTGTCTGGCAGGAGGCCATGGTCAACGGCATGCTGGACAGCCTGTTGTCATCCTTTGTGGTGGTCTTTGTCATGATGGTGGTGCTGTTCCGCTCGGTGAAATACGGCATTCTGGCCATGCTGCCGCTGACGTTTACCATCACCTTTATTTACGGACTGATTGGCTGGCTTGGCAAAGATTACGATATGCCCATTGCGGTGCTGTCGGCGTTAACACTGGGTCTGTCGGTGGATTTTGCCATTCACTTCCTGGAGCGTTGCCGGGAGATTTATAAAGATAAAGGCTCCGTTACCGACACGCTGGCTGAAATGTTCAGGGAGCCTGGCCGGGCCATTACCCGTAACGCCATTGTGATTGCTGCCGGATTCACGCCTCTGCTGTTTGCGCCACTGGTTCCATACATCACCGTCGGCGTATTCCTGGCCAGTATCATGGCGGCATCGGCACTGGTAACACTGATGCTGTTACCTGCCTTACTTAAAACTGGTCGTTCGTATCTCTTCAAGGGAGCCGTGAGCAGTTCTGTTAAAGAGGAGGTCTGCTGATGAACAGTGTCATTGATAACATTAAGGCAGTATTGATCAACACTGTGGCGATCACAGGGCTGTTGATCAGCGCATTGCCAGTGATGGCCTCAACCCCATTAACGGATGCCAATGAGATTGTGCAACAGGCAAACCTGGCCTCTTTCTATGCCGGTAATGATGGACGGGCCGAAGCACGCATGAAAATTACGGATAGTCAGGGTAGGCAGCAGTTACGGCAGTTCACCATCCTGCGACGGAATCATGAACGTGGTGGACGACAGGACATGATGGTGTTTTTCAGTCGCCCCAGCGATGTCAGTGGCACGGTATTTCGTGTTGTGCGCCAGCCAGGCAGCGACGATGACCGCTGGCTTTACCTGCCCGCCCTGGACCTGGTGAAGCGCATTTCAGCCGGAGACCAGAGAACATCATTCGTCGGTTCCGATTTTTTCTATGAGGATATTTCCGGTCGTGATCTGCAGGCAGATACCCATAAGCTTCAGGATACCACGGCCAGCCATTATGTTCTGAACAGCAGGCCAAAAGATCCGGAAGCCGTTGAGTTCGCCCATTACACCAGCTGGATTGACCGGAATACCCTGCTGCCTATGAAAGTGGAATACAGCAATGACCTGGGTAACGTCTACCGTCGTATGGAGGTGCAGAAAGTGGAAGCCACTCAGGGCTTTCCGACCGTGTTACAGGCCTCCATCAGTGACCTGGAGCGTGGCAGCACCACAGTGATGCAGATGCGAGGCATACGCTATGACCTGGGTTTGCCCGCCAGTATTTTCAGCGAGCGCAGCCTGCGCACTCCGCCAACCCGATGGCTGCGGAGCAAATAACCATGAGGTGGATTCGATCCGGATTGTTTGTTCCCTTGTTATTTTCCATGCTGACGATATCTGCCGTACAGGCGATGGACGACTGGTCTGACGATGGCTGGGGAGACGACTGGACTGACGTTCCCGCTTCGCCATGGGAGCTCAGTGGTTTTGTGGAAGCCGGTTATGGTGCCAGAACCGGGGATGACCCCGCCATCAGCCAATCATCAACCCTGGGCGATATTCGTGGCCGTCTGTCCCTGGATTATGTCGCCGACAACTGGCGCCTGGATATGCAGGGTGAGGCACTCTACGACGATGTGATTCACGACACACAGTGGACAGTGCGGGAACTGGCGCTCTCCTTCAGCCCTGTGGATCAGCTGGATATTAAAGCGGGTCGTCAGGTCATTACCTGGGGTATAGGGGATTACCTGTTCCTGAACGATCTCTTTCCCAAAGATTGGCAATCGTTTTTTTCGGGCCGTGACGATGAGTTTCTCAAGGCGCCCTCTGATAGTCTGAAAGCCAGCTGGTTTGCTGATCGTTTCAGTGTTGACCTGGTGTGGACACCGGAGTTTGAACCGGACAACGCCCTGACCGGAGAGCGTTTCTCTTTCTTCTCTCCGGTGGCCGGAGCAACGGTTGCTCCCGATCCAGCCCTTAATCCTGAGGAACCTTCAGGCAGTACCCTCTCAACCCGACTGGCAACCAGCCATCAAGGCGTTGAGTACGCACTGTACGGACACGCCGGTTACTGGCCAACGCCATTGGGGGTAAACGATCAGGGACAAATGATGTATCCCGGCCTGAACAGCTGGGGAGGCAGTATTCGGGCGCCAGCCTACAGCGGGCTGTTGAATACTGAGTTTTCCTGGTATGACAGTGAGGATGATCGTGATGGCACAGATCCCAATATTCCCAACTCACAGCTGCGCGGACTATTGGGCTACGAACGGGAAGTGGCCGACAATCTGACGGCAGCGGTTCAGTACTACCTGGAGTGGACTGCCGACTATGATTCACAACAGTCCGGTGCCGTTTATCCTGAATACTCGCAGGATGAATATCGTCAGCTGCTTACCCTCAGGCTGACCTGGCTGACCATGCAGCAGAAACTGAACTGGTCGCTGTTTTCGTTCTGGTCGCCCAGCGATGAAGATGCTTATATCCGACCCAGTGTTACCTATCGGGTTAATGACCAATGGACTCTGGCGACCGGAGCCAACCTGTTTTATGGCAACCGGGAGTACAGTTTCTTTGGCCAGCATGAAAACAACAGTAACGGCTGGGTCAGGGCACGGTTCAGTTTTTGATACTAATGGACAATGACAACAATAACACGACAGGAGAACAACAATGATCGTTGAAAGAATGACCGTTGAACGAGCCGTTTATTCCTTTGCCGGTTTTATGGTGCTGCTATCCCTGGTGCTGACCCATTGGGTGCATCCGGGGTTTGTCTGGTTCACCGTATTTATCGGTGCCAACCTGTTTCAGTTTGGCTTCAGTGGCTTTTGCCCTGCGGCCCTGGTGTTCAAAAAAATTGGCTTGAAGACCGAGCGTCAATGTGTAGAACAGGCTTGATATACGCGTATTGCCCTGCTGATGTATGCAGGGCATCTGTCCTTTTGTTCACTCGCTGGATAATCCCGGACCGATAATTTTGACACCGAACTGCTCAGCCAGAATGCTCAGTTCATCAGGTGTTGCACCCTTTTGTTGAGCCTCCGGTATGTTTTTGATAAAGCCGTCATGGATACCAGGTGTTAAAATACTAATCAGATACCCTTGGCTTTTTCCGATATTTAAAAAGCAGTGAGGGGTGTTTGCGGGAATATAGAAAGTGTCGCCCACCTTACTCTGAATAATCTCATCACCTACCTGGAATTTAAAATCGCCACTGACAACATGAAAGGTTTCTGCCTGCTCGGTATGAAGATGCAGAGGCGTGCCTTCATTGGCTTTTGGTTTTGATATTCTCAGTGAAAACCGGCTGTCAGTCTCCACGCCAAACAACGCAACCTGTAGCTGATTAGCAGTTTTTTCTTCAGAAACAATCTTCACTTTATCGTTCATGTTATATCCATTTTATCAGATTCCTAATGTCTTTTATGATGAACCATCATCTGTCGATTTTGCACCAATTCTTCTACTGATCGGTCGTCTATTAAAACATTAGTACCATTTTCCAGTGGTATATTTTCAGTAACTGCTCATATTTAACTGGCAATAACAGTTTCCTGGCAACCTGATGCCTGCAGTATCAGGTCTTTTAGACGGGGTAACAGGTTTGCTCCTGAAAGCCTGTCTTTAAGATATTTGGCAAACGAAATACCATGCTGCTTACATGTCTTTTTCAGGCTGGCAAAAGTGTCACGACACATTTGGCCAAGGTCACTACGGGTTCCACCGCTGACTTTTCGCCTTTTCACATACTCCCTGATCTGTCTTTCCATCAGGTTGTTATGCAACGGTAGCCACGGGTATTCAAGAACCAGTAACAGCTCTTCCCTGACAACCATCAGCTTCCCCAATACATCTTGCAAGTCAGGATAATCAACCCTGGTTGTTACCCAGTGGTCAAAATCCCGCTTTATTTGCTGCTTCTTCTTTTCTGTAGGGTTTTGCCGGTAGTCGTCCAGGTCATCGTAGATGAGCCAGTACTGATCCTGAATCCAGTCTCTGGCCGCTCTTTCCAGTGCATTACCCGGGATTAGCTTATCCAAAGGCCTGCCTGCATGATACCAGCACAGCGAATGCTGAAAGGCAGTGTCAAACTGTCGGGCACCGTCACTGTGGATGATCATGCTTTCAAGGCAACGATTCTTAACCAGTGCTGCTTTCAACACACCCTCTGTTGCCAAACGTCTTTGCGGAACAGTGGTCAGGCCAATCTTATCAAGGAAGGTTTCCCATTCTGCTGATGTATTAAAGGCCTGTACGACACTGGCAGAGAGGGCCTTTACCCATTTACCTGCCATCTTGACCTGCTTCATATAATCAATTGCCACAGAATCAAGCAAATAACAGCATTGTTTCCCCTGCAGTCGGGTCAGAAAGTTGATCCGACTCTTGCTGGCTGTACTGGAAAAATAAGTAAAAAATTCATTGCCAATTGCCAGACAGTAGCCGTTTTTACCTTGGTGTCTGGCACCAGTATCATCTGTCTGAAGATATTTTGAGCAGGCTATCCCTGTATCCAGTAATTCTTCTTTTTCCTGATGAAAGGCATCATGGCCACAAGTCAGTATATTGCTCAAAGATCCTTCGGATATAGGGCATCCATGGTCTTGCATCCAGGCCAGTAACAATGGCTGAGTAGTGCTGAAGGAATGATAAAAGTCCAATGCATGACTCTTCAGGTTATCACCGAAGCGACCTTTAACATGTTCCGGCAGAGGTGCTGCCACTATGCCTTCAGGTGTCAGATAGTATTCGCGCCGGTAAAGAGTCGTGACAAATTCGACAACCATCTCAGTATGAAGGGAATCATAGTAGCCTTTGAACCGCCATCCTTCCTGTGGGTTGGGAACTTTGCAGATCTCTTCCCGGTCAACCGTAATGGGAGGTGACGCTGTTTCACCGGGAGGTTGCTGTTTTGGCCGTTTACCTTTTGGAGGGGGGGCACTGTTATTCTGAGTAGAGCCTTGAACTGTGGCATCTTCTTCTGGCGAGGTTTGCCCCTGATCGGTTTGATCGGACACATTGGGTCTTATTTTGGGTTTTCCCTTCTGCTTTTTCAGGTGCCGGAGTTCTGCCCGCAGCTTCTCATTATCTTCGGTGAGTTTCTCGATCTGCACACTCTGCCTCTCGACAGTATCGAGTAGATTTTGGACGAATGAACGAAACGGTTCACCGTCTTTACCGGAGAAAAGATGGTCTGGCAGATGCATGCAGGAATTATACGGGAAAGTTAGAAGCTCTTTTTTTGATCTGATAGGCTTGTCTTGCCAGTTAAATATGAGCAGTTACGATGAGCCTTCAGATATTCTGGAAAAGATTATCACATCGGCTCACAGACAGAATATAACAAGGGTATGGGTTAAGGGTCGGGAAGTCATCAACAAGAAAAGGTAATTGTAAACGCAGTGGCTACAACAGTTTTAGGCCGTAGTCATCTTCAAACTGTTTAGGGAGGGCTAATAAAGGTCTTTGATGTGTTTAAGGTGATTTAGATTAATGTTGATTGGATTTTCTGATTTTGTTTGATATGAAATCATAATGATATCTTTAATAAGAAATAATAATAATAAAATTATCCTGGTTTTGAATGATTGATTGTATTTAATATTATAATTCATCGTTCAGAGATGGTTGAGGCTTTCATCTTTATTTCCCTTTTACAAAATCAAGCCTGCTAAATGGATTAGATAAACTAAAACTTCAGCTTGGTTGGATAATCCTCGGCGTATTAAGTCATACCAATGGGTTCAGGGTGTATCATCAAGCCCTTGGTATTTTTGCCGATGTTTTACCTGATAGCTGACTATCAGGATAATGATATGCATATAGATTTGGGTAATGGTTACTGCCTCAGAAGGTTCCTTTATGGCGATGCAATCTCTCTGGCTAAACATGGTAATAACGTCAAGATAGCCAGAAACCTTCGGGATACTTTTCCACACCCCTATACCATAGAGCATGCCAGGGCCTGGGTTCAGCATGTAAAGGAACACGAGACCAGAACCCGCTTTGCCATTGATCATGGGGGGGAGGCCATTGGTGAGATTGGCTTTGTGGTTCAACTGGATGTCCACCGTTTCGGTGCAGAGATTGGCTTTTGGGTTTCGGAAGATCACTGGGGTAAAGGTATTATGACCGCAGCGCTTTCTTATGTCTGCCAGTATGCATTTGACGAGATGGGACTGGTTCGTATTTTTGCTGATGTACAAGCTTCTAACGATGGTTCCCGCCGTGTGCTGGAGAAGTGCGGCTTTGAGCTTGAAGGTGTGATGAAAAAGCATGTTTATAAAGAAGAGCAGTTTATTGACCAACTGGTTTTTGCATTAGTTCGTTGATTATCATTCTCTCTTAATCTCCTTACCTTACCTTACCTTACATTACTTCTACCCATTTACAGGGTGGGAGTAGTGTCGTAGCTAAAGGTAAGAGAGACAAGAATAAGAATTTTTGATCAGCCTTTTTTTAGATATTGCGCATAAAACCTTCCAGCCAAATCGATCTGAGCACCCATCCATTTCGCCTTTTTTCTGTACTGTGACAACTGGTAATTTCAGTTTGACAGTTTTCAGACCACGGCTCTTCAATAAAAATCTTCAGAAGAAGATAATTCATTTTGGCTCTATTTTGATTACGAACTGCTCTACAGTGAAAACTGACTGTAGGTCACGAAAAACAAGGATTGGGCAACATTACCGGACAATATGCTGACAACCTTTGTAGATAAAGGGCTTCAGCAATGTTCAACCCAGTAGCAGTCTGAAATCCTACAAGAGCCTTCATTTTTTGTATTGGACACCAATGCTTACAGCCAATGAATTTTATGGAACGATTGAGCATTGATTGGAAATTGATTGGAAGTTGTTTCACAAGGGGAGTTGACTGAAGATGTGATTGCCAGAAACCACAGCTCTCAACTACTGGCTGAAACGATCTGCCAGCAGATTGAGAAGCGAATCCGTTAAGGGAATGACATTGTTTACAGAGAAATACGGCCCAGTGGTTGAACGGTAATCTCTTCCGTTAGTTCCTGGTGTGAAAGCACGGCCAGGTCATAGACTTCCAGCTCCAGAAGTTTTCGCACATAGCGGCGTATATCCATTGACGTAATCAGCACAGGCTTGTGCTCAAGATGACCTATTTTGCCAACAGAATGCTTAACGTTTTCGACAAATTGGGCAGAGGTCGATGGATCAAGAGCCAAGTAACTGCCTGCCGAGGTCTGGCGGATACCGGAGCGGATGGTATCTTCGACATCCTGGTCCAGCAGGTAGACTGGCAACATGTTTTTGCCGTTAGAGTACTTGTAGCTGATGTAGCGCTTCAATGATGAGCGGACATACTCGGTTAACTGAACAACCTCTTTCTCCTTGTGTCCCCAGACCACCAGAGATTGCAGGATTGAACGAAGGTTCCTTATCGAAATGTCTTCAGATACCAGGCGCTGGAATATTTCGGTGATTTTGTTGACGGGTAACAGTCTTTGGACCTCCTTAATCAGTTCACCAAAAGTGCTTTCCATTTTTTCCAGAAGGTAGCGTGTCTCCTGAATACCAACAAAATCTTCTGCATATTTCTTCAGAACATGTGCCAGGTGATAAGTCAGGATTTTTGAGGAATCCATAAAATTGACATTATTGCGCTCAAGCTTGTCCTGAAGGCTTTCATTGACCCAGAGAGAGTCAAGGCTGGGCAGGAACGGATCGCCAACTTCATAAGAGATCTTCAGCATGTCCAGATGCTCATTACTCTCTCTGACGAAGAGAGAGCCTGGTTTGAAATAGCCAGAGGCGACTGGAACTTCCTGTAGAAGTATGCTGTAGGTATTCTCATCCATGGAGTCGTTAAACCGCAGGTGTATACCTGGAAAAGGCACACCGAGATCCATGTAAAGTGATTTCCGGACTTTAAGGAGCTCCTCATTCAAGGAGGATGTGTTCAGGCTTTTCTGTACAGAGGTCGGAACATCAATAATCAAGGGCAGAGTTTGGGTGAACTCTTCCTGTTGGTCCAATCTGGATTTGGCCTCACCCGGTGTTTCTGCTGCTGCAGCCATGGCAGGAATACCGCCATCTTCCTCAGCGGTTCGGGCTTTTTCCACTTTCCTCATCAGAAAGTAGCCACCGCCACCGATGGCTGCAGCGAGAATCATGAAAGTCAGTGTCGGGAAGCCGGGGATCAGAGCAAAGCAGAGTAATAGTGCTCCACCAACCATAAGGGCCTTTGGTTTATCGGTAAGCTGGGTGCCTATCTCATTACCAAGGTCTTTGGCATCTTCATTGGATACACGGGTTACAATGATACCTGCTGTAATGGATATCAGCAGAGCCGGTATCTGGGAGATAAGGCCATCCCCTACGGTTAAGATAGCGTAGAGCTGGAGAGCTTCTCCGCCACTCATACCGTTACCGGTACCAATGGCAACACCGGCGGTAATGTTGACAAAGATGATGATCAAACCGGCAATGGCATCACCTTTTACGAACTTCATGGCCCCATCCATCGAACCAAACAGCTGGCTTTCTTTGGTGACCAGCTCACGACGGCGCTGGGCTTCTTCCATTTCGATGGCCCCGGCACGAAGATCAGCATCAATACTCATCTGCTTGCCGGGCATACCATCCAGAGAGAAACGGGCGCTGACTTCTGCAACACGTTCAGAACCCTTGGTGATGACCAGGAACTGTACAATAGTAATGATAAGGAAGATAACGATACCAACGACCAGGTTACCCCCTACTACAAAGTTACCGAAGGTATATACAATCTCACCGGCATCTGCCTGAAGAAGGATCAGACGAGTGGTGGTAATGGACAGAGCCAGACGGAAGAGGGTTGTTATCAGAAGTACTCCCGGAAAGGATGAGAATTCCAGTGGGGACTTCAGGTAGATGGATGTCATTAGAAGTATTGTGGAAATCCCCATGTTCAATGCAATGAGGAAGTCCACCAGAGGGGTTGGCATGGGCAGAATAATGAGCCCGATGATTGATACCAGCAGGCCTGCCAGTACCAGATCATTTCTGCCGCCTAAATTCAGCCCGGGTAACAGTTGTGCCATGAGATGTGCGCCGCTGCTGTGGGGCTGGCAATGGTCTTGAAGATCAGCGGCTCAGTGCCGCTTTTCTCTTCTTGAGCAGGGCTCGCCCCTTGATCCATTTAATAGCCCGAGTATCACTGCCAGGCCTTGCGTATTTTAGGAAATTATCGGCTGCACGAATGGATTCTTCAGGTCGTTCTGCCTGCAAGTAAGCGTAGCTAAGCATGCGATAAATATCGGGGTTTTTCTTGTCAATTGATATCAGTGCCTCTAATAGCGCAATGGATTTTCTGGGCTGAAGGTACTCAAGATAATAGGAAGCCTGTGACAGCATCCAGGTTTTTAATGACTTATCCATTTCAGTAATCCTTTAGCTGGCAATCAATACATTGCGACACATCATTAAATATTCGCTATCTGCTTTAGCTTTTTCCAGTACTGACAAAGCTTCTTTTATTGTACTGGTATTACTGCTGTTTTTGGGCTGTTGTTGCAAAAAAGTGGCAAGAGAGTCGATTGCATCCTGTGTGAAGCGATAATGCTCCTCTGGACTTGAGTAGATATTCTGGCCGGAAATGCTGGTGGCAAACTTAAGTTCACGGTTTTCATAATTACGGCTCATATCCAGAGCCTTCCAGGTGTAATCAACAACCTTGTCACCGGAGGGTTTGAAATTTGATTTTGATTTAGGAAAGTCTGAGTGAACTAATGTGCTGTCGACCCTTGAAATACCTGAAATACCGTTACCGAAAGAAACTGGTGCTGCCATGATAAAGCCCGTCTGGTCATTTAATCCTCTCCTGCTATCGGCTGGCCTAAAGAGTGATTAACGGATTTTTCTCATGTTAATTATTTTTTTGACGAAATACTGGTGAATCCGGTTTGTTTTCCGATAAACTGGTTTGTGACGGACTTTTATTGACAGTTTTGATATTGTTCAACCATTACAAGGCATCTATTCATTAAGGGCTGTTGAATAAGCTGGAGCAGACATGAGCATGGAGGCACGCGTCTGATGGGCTTGATAAGAAATACCCTGATAATCCTGTCCCTTTTATTGGCGATTACTTTTCAGGCGCTGGCGAACTGGTCATCTGAAGAGCCGCAAACCAGAAAGCATGTAGTGCGTCCTAATGAGACTCTGGAAGTTATTGCTGGCAGTTACGGGTTTGAGGTAAATGAGCTTGCTCTCTATAACAAGCTGAATACTGCTCAGGCTTTACGGGTAGGACAGGTTATCTATTTTCCATCCAATATTGTGCCGGATCAGTCTGGCCGTGTTTCCGCTGAGCAGGGGAGGGCTCCCGAAGTCAGCGTATTCCCCAATTCAGTTGGGGACTTTGTTGACCAGGGGAGACCACTGGATGCCAGAGCGTTTCCCAAGCCAGATAGCTCATCTGTTAATGCAGAAACGGCACGATTAATGCCACTTTTGAATGATGAGCAGCTGTCCGGTAAAGAGGCTGATATCTCACAGTATGGCAGTCAAGCTCATTTCGTAGCAACGTCTGATTTTGATTATAACTTTGCCCAGAAAGATGTCCGTCAACCTGTCAATCAAATGCCCCAGCAATCTTCAAAAAACCTCAATATGATGGGGTCGGATGCACCATACGGAAACAAAATGGTTATCTCTGCAGAAGAGGCTATACAGGATGCGATCGATGATTTTGAAGGGACTATTGGTGATGATGAATCACCGGCCCTGGCGGCGTTTGGTGTTCGTCCGTATGCGTATTTCGGGAATGGGGACAGCTTGAAGGAAGTTTTGCAGAATTTTGCGTCAAGCTATTATATGCCAGCCATCATAGCGGATACGGTAGTCGGGGAAGTCAATGGCAAGATTGGACCTTTGACCCCTGTTGATTTCCTGGATCATCTGGCCAATATCTATGGTTTTATCTGGTATTTTGATGGGCATACCCTGTTTGTTTATGATGGCAGTGCATCCAGCCAGCAGATTATCAGCCTAAACTATTTACCGATAAAGCAGCTGAAGAAAACCCTGAAAAAGATTGGTATCTGGGATGGGCGATTTTTCTGGAAGGAACAGCCGCAAGAAGGTCTTGTCTTTATTTCCGGACCTCCTCGTTATATAGAGTTGGTTTCTCAGACAGTACTTCTGCTTGATGCGAAAGAAGGAGAACGCCAAAAGAGTAAGCTGACGGTTCGCACCTTTCCACTCAAATATGCCTGGGCAACCGATAAGTCATTTACTTTCCGGGGTCAGCAACTGACCGTTCCGGGAGTGGCCACTATTCTGACGAGAATTATTAAAGGTGGCGGTGTCGCCCAGGTCACCAGACAGGGAATGCCTAACCCATCAATGACTCCGGCAGAGAGTGTCAGTCAATCCGGTGAACCCGCTCTGACAGAAGCCTCAGGGCCATCGGTAGGAGACCCGCTAAATGCTGGCGCGGAAGCTGATGAAGTTTACATTAATGCTGATCCCCGACTGAATGCGATCATTGTGCATGATCTTGAATCCAAGATGCTCATGTATGAAGAGCTGATTGCTTCACTGGATAAACCAACCTCTCAAGTAGAGATCAGTATCTCAATTATTGATATCAATACTCAGGATCTGCAGGCTTTAGGCGTGGACTGGAATAATTCTGGCAGTTCAAGTGATTCGAAGTTTTCATTTACTCCCAATTTGTCACCAGATTACGCCACTGTTATTTCCAGTACTTTTGGTTCTTTTGAGGCTAATTTGCGGTTATTGGCTGATGAAGGAAGGGCTAAGATTGTCTCCAGACCTTCCATTTTG
Organism: Endozoicomonas sp. SCSIO W0465; assembly: GCF_023716865.1. Taxonomy (NCBI): domain Bacteria; kingdom Pseudomonadati; phylum Pseudomonadota; class Gammaproteobacteria; order Oceanospirillales; family Endozoicomonadaceae; genus Endozoicomonas; species Endozoicomonas sp. SCSIO W0465. Next base: position 5,462,767 of record NZ_CP092417.1, on the reverse strand, counting down.
ACACTTGATAATATTGAAGCAATTCTTGATAACAGCAGCACCTTCTATGTTGCGGTTGAAGGTAGAGAGGATTCTGAACTGTTTCCTGTTACTTCGGGTACTGTAGTTCAGGTTACACCGAGAATTGTCCGTGAAGATCAGGGACGACGTATTCATATGAGTGTTAATATTCAGGATGGTACTGGTAGTCAGGGAACTGAAGAAATAGGCCAGAAACTACCTGAGGTTACCAACAGTTCGATTAATACTCAGGCTATTATCAGTGAACAGGAGAGTTTGTTGATCGGTGGTTTTTACAAAGAACAGGAAGAAGAAAAACTCTCTAAAGTACCGCTGCTTGGAGATATCCCGGTTCTTGGCCACTTATTCCGTGCGGAGTCAACTTCAAAGATCAAACAGGTACGCTTATTCCTCATAACGCCGCGCATCATTGGTTCAACAGAAACCTGATAGTACTTAAGGAAGACTACTCGTATTTATATTCATAAAAGAACTTGCCATGTATTCTGTAAAAACACTTTATCAGTGTCGCCGGATTGTTGCTATTGGTGGAGGGCATGGCCTTGGACGTGTTATGGCAAGCCTGGGGGTTCTCGGTGAGCGTCTGTCAGGCGTTGTTGCGACAACGGATGATGGAGGGTCAACGGGGCGACTCAGGGATGGCAGTGGTTGTATTGCCTGGGGAGATCTTAGGAACTGTCTTAACCAGCTGTGCTCGGATAGTCCTAACCTTGCACGGATTCTGTTTGAGTACCGCTTTAAAAATAGCGGAGATATCAGTGGGCACAACCTGGGTAACCTGATTTTACTGGCGATGGACCAAATGTGTGTTCGCCCATTGGATGCCATAAACCTGATTCGCCAGATGTTACAGGTTGGCGCAGAGTTGATACCAATGTCAGAAGAGCCTGCTCGTCTTGGTGCTATTGTGGATGGGCAGGAAGTAGTTGGTGAAACAACCATTGATTCTCTCGAGAAATGCCCGGAGAAGTTGATGATTATGCCGGCTATACAACCGACTGATGAGGCTATAGCCAGGATAAAAGAGTCAGATATGATTATTTTAGGCCCGGGTAGTTTCATGACCAGTATCTTACCCGCGATCTTGATGCCAGAAGCTGCAGAGTGTATTCGCAACAGCAAGGCATTAAAGGTATTTGTGGGTAATATTAATCAGGAAATGTCGGCTGTCGGAAAAATGTCCATTAGCGATAAGCTGTCATGGATGAGTGAAATGACCGACATATACCCAGATGTATTATTGTGGCCTGCTGAGAATGAACAACCTGAGAATATTCAATGCGAAATCCACACTATGCCATTGGTGGATACTTTCCAGGCGGGCGTACATAGCCAAGAGGCCTTAAGGCAAGGCCTGGATGAGATTGCCGGTGTTTTGTTTCGGTAAGCGATTCTTTACCTTTCTACTGCCCCTTGCCTGTTATCATGACGAGGATGGTTTTGAACATTACGTAAATATCCATTTTCAGCCACTCCCATGGGGTGCTAAGAGACAGTGCATAGGCATGGTCATAGGCAACTTTATTTCTCACGTCATTCAATGTTTCATCATAACCCATCATTACCTGGGCAAGACCGGTAATACCGGGAACAACATCAAACGTTCGTTCACTGTAAAACGGAATGTTCGTTTCCAGTTTATTGTACATTCCCGGCCGCTCAGGTCTTGGACCAACAATGGCCATATCCCCAACCAGTACATTCCAGAGTTGCGGCAGTTCATCAAGACGCGTTTTTCTCAGGAAATTGCCAACTTTGGTAATTCTTGGGTCATTTTTCTGAGCCCAAACGGGGCCCGTTCCTGATTCAGCATCATTCCGCATGGTTCTGAATTTTTTCATCATGAATAAGCGAATATAGTTTTCCTTTTGATAGCCAATACGCATCTGCTGATAAATAATTGGTCCGGGGCTATCAAGACGAATGGCCATTGCGATAAAGGGAAACAGTGGCAGGGTGATTGCCAGCCCGGCCAGAGCGATAAGAATATCCATTAATCTTTTGCACATTGAGGCAAGAGGATGGACATAGGTAGACTCTTTCATGGGTACACTCCTTAAGTACGTCAAGTACGTCTTTAAATCCTTATGTTTCAGTATTTACTCTTTTCCATTGGCCTTTGGTCTGGCCTGAAAGATAGTTAATCAAGCCGATAGCCATGGCCAGGTGACCGGATACCAGATAAAAGAGTACTCTCAATTTCTTATGGTCTGGTTGTGAGCGACGGAGGATATAAAATACAGTGACTCCGTAAATGCCCAGCTGAATGGCAAGAACAATCTGAAAAATAGGGTATGACAGGGATAGTAATGTTGAAGATACCAGTGCCATTAACAGTAACAGAGGCATGAATGGGCGCAGAAATTTACCTGAAAAAAAGTTGAATGCTATCTTTCCGAATTTTGGATGTAATAAACCAGCGTGACGAATGGCCTGTTGAATATTTCCGGCAGCAATTCGCTTTCTTCGTTGGAAGTCCATTTCATGACATGCTTGCTCGAGTTCTACGGCAATTATTCTCGGGTCATAAAGACATTGGTAACCCTTCATGGTTATTTGGACAGGCAGTGTGAAATCATCATTGATCGTGTCCGCAGGGAGCAGGTCAAACAGCTCACGGCGAAAGGCATAAAATGCACCGTGCACGCCCAGTGTTGCCCCCAGAGTGCTCTCTCGTGTTTTAATACTTCGCTGATAATGCCAGTAAGCCTGCTCTCCAACACTGAGTGATTGTAAAAAGTGGTAGCTACCGCAAATTACCCCGGTATTTTCATTGCTTAAATGAGCTGCAACGATTAACAGGCTGTCGTTAGATAAAAGTGATGACACATCGGAAAGGGCAATTACACTACAGCGGGAGAAGCTGATGGCTTCATTCAAAACAGCTACTTTTCCAGCATTTACCGGTTTTTCTATTATGCATAAGTTCAGGTGGCTGCATTCAGGCTCTGTCAGGGTTTTCTTTGCCAGCTGGGCAGTACCATCTGTGCAGCCATCGCAAACCAGAATTACATTTAATTTATAGTCCGGGTAATCAAGGGTAGCAAGGTTTCTAATTTTTTCCTGAATAGTGCCAGCTTCATTACAGGCGGGCATGATCAGACTGATGCTTGGCAGCATATGATCAAGAGGCGTTATTTGATGGTGTCGGTGATAAAAGCTGGGTCGTGTGTTTTCCAGTCCCTGTGTCAGCCATTTCAGAACGACAGGATAACCAATATGGTGATATACAATCACAATGCCTGCCATAAAGAAGGTAATCAAGGCCAGCCACTCAATCATTTTGGCCTCCCGCAATACAAGTCATCGTACTGCCCGATCATTCTCTCCAGGTTGCAATGGTTAACTACAAAATTGCGTGCAGACTCCTGTTTTTCTTTATTGATGCCTGAAGAGAGCTGCGTTTTAAGAGCGGTTTCCAATTCCTCTGTACTTCCGGCTTTTATCAGGAGGCCGCTCTCAGGATCAACCGCTTCACGACAACCACCGACATCGGTGATGACAACAACTCTCTGGCAAGCCTGAGCTTCCAGTGGTGAGAGTGGCAGACCTTCTTTTTTTGAGGCGAGACAGAAGATATCAATAGCATGGTAGAAGCCGGGCATGTCATCAATGACACCCAGAAAGTGGACCCGTTGCTCTATGTTAAGCCGTCTGGTCAGATCTCTGAGTTCATGCTCAAGTTCACCTCCACCGGCAAGAGCAAGGTGAGTACTTTCGGGTAACCTGGAAAAAGCATGAATCAACAGGCTATGGTTTTTAACCTCATTAAAACGTGCTGCACAGCCAATAATGGGAGTATCCGTGGGGAGATTCAGTTTATTTCTGGCTGCCGTTTGGTCTGATGGCTGGAATTTATCCGTATCAATTCCATTAAGCACTACAGATGGTGTCAAGAGTGGAATATGTTGCCGAATGCTGGCTGCAACCAGCTCTGCATCTGCTACGACGGAAGGTCTGAGCAGGTGGAAGCAGGCAGCCACCAGCCAGCGTCGTTTTGGATGGTTGAGATGCCACGCATCGTGTTCAGTATGTACGTGACCACATCGGGTCAGCATGGCTGCAACTCCACCATAGATAAGGGGGCCTATATGGTGGGTATGAACCACGTCAACATTAATTTGTCGTAAAAGTTGTGAGAGTTTTGCAACCGTCGAAAGACTCAATCCGGGAGGTTTGCCAAGAAAATGAACCCTTTCCAAACCCTCAAGACGGGGCCAATGCCTGATAGCTTCAGACGGCGTTCCCTCGAGACTGATAATATGAACATTCTTCGGGTTACTGGCTTTTCGCTGTATGTCTAAAGCCATTGTCTCAATGCCACCCGGGGCGAGGTGCTGGACTATCTGAGCGATAACGGGAGGTGATGTCATGCTGATACCTCTCCCTCATCGAACCAGTCTTTTTCCGGATCGTAAACCACGTTTGGTGCTGTGGGCATTGATGGTATTCTTGCCAGAACGGATACCCCTGCAATTCGCTCAATACTGTCCTGGAATCGTAAGGTAGTATCGGATATTTCTGAAATCGCAGCCAGTCCGGTACCGATACCAAGACCAGCAAAGATGCCTGCCACAATAAATAATGAGGCTGGAAGTGCATTAGGACTGCTGGGGGTGAAGGGTTCGTCGATGATTTTAACTTGTTCTGATTCTTGGTAAGCGCTCAGGTCCTCTGTCACTTTTGCCATGACATAACGGTTAAGAAAATCATCATAAAGTTTTTGCTTGATACCGAAGTCTCGTTGCAGTTCAACAAGAGTCCGCTCTACTTCAGCAAACTGCTGCACTTTACTCTGGAGCTGGTCGGTCTGCTCTTTGATGTTTTTCACTTCATTCTGAAGGCTGTTGACTTTGGCTTTGGCTTCCTGAACTGCCTGAAGCTGAGAGGCCAGAATGGTGGTCTGTCCTCTCTGGGGATTATCCATTGACACAGTGGGCGTTGATGACGCCAGGTTCCATAGACGCTGAACATCTTCCGTTTTTAATTGACTGCTTTCAGCAATCATTCTCTGTCGTTCAGCTTGCAACCTGTCGAGCTCTCTTACCAGCGTCTGAACCTTGCTGTGCTTATCTGTATAACGGGAGCGAAGCATACTCAGCGTGGTGCGTGTGTTAATAATTCGCTCTTCAAGTTTACCGATAACGGGGTTGGTTTGAGCCAGGTTACCATTGAACTCTTCCATTGCAGCTTTGGCACCGACCAGTTCTGTCTCTTTTTCCATTAGCAGTTGGCGGAGTTCTGCCAGTCTGGTTACGTTCGCTTTATGGAGTTCTGGAAGTTCCAATGCGAACCTTGCCTTGTATTCAGATAATTCCAGCTCAGCATCAGAAAGCTCCTGATGTCGACGATCTACCTGATCCTTGAGAAACTGGGTTGAAGCTACCTGCCATGATTTTTGTGGTGCCTGAACCAGAGTAAGGAAGTGTTGAGTAACTTTGGTCAGCAGTTCTTTAATATCGGTTTTGTTCTGACTTCGATAATAGATTTTGACGAGATCACCGCCGAAGACGATGGACAGTGAGCGTGAGAGTTCATCAATGGCCTCATCTATTTGCTCCTCAGACGACTTATAGTCGATAAACCCAACGGCTTTAGCAACACCCTTTAATACTTTGCGGCTCTTAAGGAGTATTTTCAGGGCTAATTGTCGTTCTTCCAGGTTTGTGGATATAGTGAAATCTTCCAGAATCGGGTTTAGCTCGGTGGTATTCTGAAGCAGTATAGTGGTGTGCGCTTCATAAAATTTGGGAGCCATGAAGCTGGCAAAAAAACCAACCACCGGCATGATGAGAATAGGCACACAAATAGTGTAGCGGCGGCGCCAGGCGGCGCTGAGAAGTCGAAAAAGGTTTCTCAGGATTTCACTGGACACCTTCACCTCCGGAAATATTATTTCCTACCGCATGAATGGTGGCTGAATCAAGGTCCAGTTCAGGCTGGTAAACCAGCTCTATGTTTTCACTGTATTGCTCCAATGTATTTTTCAGACTCTGCAACCTTGCCCAGGAATCATTCAGTGTTTTAAACGGCTCTCCGGCGGAAGAGGGCGCTACGGAAATAATGATATTGAGCTGCTGGCTCTCGGGTAATGAATTAATAAAGAGATCAATGACTTGTTTATGCTGATTATTAACCTCTAATTCCTGTTGGGTGAAATTGAGAGACAATTGACGGCGATACCTATTTTTTGCAATAGGTGATCTATTTTCTTTTTCATTGATTCGCGCAATGGCATCGGTAATCTGCTGTGTTGATCTTGCTTGCTTCTTCTCCATCAGGGTCTGAAAACTAAGTGGTGATGTGCATCCGTAAAGTAATGACAGACTGAGAAACGTCAGTACGGCAATGAGGCGGGATCCATATCGCTTAATCAAGTTGACTTCCCTGTAATCAGTTTCAAATTACTATTAATTGTAGCTTCTGTTCAAATAGGAAAATATTTAAAATGAACAGTGTGTTTTTAACGTGATAAGTGGTTGATCAGTGCTTCGAGCTGAGTGGCTCTGTGCTGCCATGATTCGGTAGAGACTCTGCTCTGTCTTCTGGCTTTCTCTTCCCTCTGTTTATTGGCCCTCAAAATTACTCTGGAAAATGGCTCTTTAGGTGACTGAATAGCCAAGAGTTCTTCATATTCTCTGGCTGCAGGAAAAGTTGTGGAAGCAATAGGCGTACCCGATGCAAGATATTCTCTCAACTTCAAGGGATTACAGGCAGCGATCTGTTTGTTGTCTCGAAAGGGCAGCATGGCAACGTTCCAGTGCTGAATGTAGGCAGGTAGTTGATTATGGGGCCTGGCTCCCAGAAATTGCACATTGGGCAGTGCCTGAAGGGATGAGACATCGGTTTTAATGTCACCAATAAAAACAAACTGCCAGCTGGGTAGGGCAATGGCCGATTGAACCAGTATATCCGTCTCCAGCCAGGCAGAAATACTGCCGTAGAAACCGGCAATAGGGCCATTTTCTGGAAGATCATGGGGCCTGGCTGCCGGTGTTGAGAAAAGCGGGTAATCAACACCGTGGGGTAGAATGATGGAGTCAGGATGAGTAAATTTCCTGGTCAGTACTTTGCTGACGACAAGGATCAGATCAACTTTTTCAGCCAGCTCCTGTTCTAATGGTTTGACCATTTTGTGATCAACGCCATCAAGGCCTTCAAAATCATCACCACAGTAGTAGATAGAAGCTTGCTCATTAAAGCTACCCACCATATCGACGGCTGTTGGCAGTGAGAGCCAGAGAATAATCTTGTCAAATCCCTCGTGTTCTATTGCTCTGTTAATGTCTTTCAGTAAACGCCATTTGTTAAATCGGCGAATCAATTTGTACCTGTGAAAAGGGAGGACTTTGGGATTGATGATAATGGGCGTTATTTGTTCTGAGAGCGATTGTGTGGGCCTGTCAGTACGTTTAAACATAGCCGTTATCTTTTGATAGACTCTTTTTATATCCCTGAAAGATAGTCTTGGAGACCTCATTCCAATGGAGTTTACCCAGATTACCCGATGCCTTTTCATTAAATGACTGATCAGGTGCTGGGTACTGGACGGTAAACCTCCCCAGTCTTCTCCAAATACAATGAGATCAGCCATTGCTTCTCTCCGATGACAAATCCAGTGATTTGATGACCTTGGCCGGAATCCCGCCAGCAAGAACACCAGGGGGCAAATCTCTGGTGACAACGCTGCCAGTGGCAACAATCGTGCCTGCTCCAATGGTTACGCCACCCATAACAGTAACGCCAGCTGCCAGCCATGCATCCTCTTCGATAATAATGCTGCCAACCTGATCATCCGTATCCGGCTCTCCCCGTGCTCTGGCTAACGGGTCAACAGGATGTCCCGGGTAACCGACCAGCCTTACTTTGACGGCTAACCGAACGTTATCTCCAATCTCAATACGATCACCGACAAAAATTTCGTTTTGCCAACTGATACCGACATTGTTGCCAATTTTTAGTTCTGGTTTTATATGGCCTGAAGCTCTGCCACTGATGGTGGTATGGCCAGAGAGCCTGCAATGGTCACCCATGGTGATTGTTAATGGCCCGAGTAGTAAAGGCATGCCTGAATAGAGATAGAGCTTCCTGGGGATATTGGCGAGTTGGGATTTGAACACCGGAGTCCAGTAAAAGATACGAATCAGACTGCTGAAGAGCCCTGTAGTCATCTTGTGTAATTGATACAGTACGCTATGAATCGGATTGATTACCGGCATTTCAATACTTCGAATGGATTTCAAAAAAGAGAAAAGAAATCTTCCTGCGACAGAGTCACTGTTTTTTATTCGGGCCCTTAAGCGATCTAGCATGTGGCAAACCCTTGCCGTGTATGGTTTCAGCTTTTTTATTAACTATAGACGTTTTTTGTTCTTCTGTTTCTTCGGCTGGATAGTGATTATCCATAAAGTTGGCAATGGCAATACTGATCGATGTAATGATGTAGACTGGCCAGAGAAAGCCCTGACTCAAAAAAGATCCGGAAACACAGAAACCAACCAGTCCTGCATAGGTTCCTACCGCGATAGCGGTCATATGGGGATCGTACTCCGGTGACCCTTTATTTCTATCCAGGCGTGTCAGGGAGCTGCGTATCGACATAAAAATGGTGAAAATCATAAAACCGAACAGGCCAAAGCCAACAAACCCGGATTCTGACATGACCTGAAACCAGGTGCTGTGGGTAACGTGGGCCTGACCCTCCGCCCGACTATGGGTTGCGTAATCCCAGTAATTATCCAGGAAGAGAGATAGACCAACGCCGGTCATCGGGTTTCTGAGGGCCATGTTAAAAGCCGCTTCCCAGGCATGGATACGGCCCATCGCTGATGCATCAACGCCCTCCTCTGCGGCACCTCCGGATTTACGGTCGCTGATGCCAGCAGCAGCCACCAGAATCATCAGGCTAAAGCTGCCAATACTGATGAGCAGCAATTTTGATTTGATGATGCGAAGACCAAAGATACCAAACACGGCAACCGTCGCCAGTAAGCCGCCGCGACTTTGTGTTGCAATGATGGATGAAACAAAGACAACAATACCTATCAGGCCAAGCAGCGTTCTGATCTTGCCGGTGCCTTTCGTGGTTGCCAGGGCCACGGCATAGCTCATGGGAAAGCTGAGAACCAGAGAGAGGTCGTTGGGGTCACCCAGACTGGTGCCCGGAATGGTGACACGGGTTTCCTCGACCATACCGATACCGTTGGCATTGTTATACAGTGTGACACCGCCCACAGCCAGGCCAGAACAGATGATCAGAAAGTGCGCCAGCTTGAAGTGCCAGTGCTCGGTCATCAGCCACGAGATGGCCAATACCATGATGCCGATTTTCATGTAAACACTGGTGAAGCTGCCGAAAGCGGTGGGGGGATAGCTGGAAAATGCTATACCAATTACTACCCAGCCAAAAAAGCGGGCAAAAATGGTGTGTTCATGACGCCAGTAAACCTGAACTTTCTTGGTCAGGATAATGTGCCAGGCCAGCACAAAATAGGAGCCCAGTGCCGTTAACAGTGGGATCTTGATGGGGTCCAGCTGAGGAAAAACTTCATGGAGCCGGAAAAATGAGAACAGGATGAAAATCAAACAGACCACAAAGGGTTTTTTCAGAATAAATATCAACCCCAGCGGGATCACTGCCAGTGGGAGCAGGGCTATAGGGTGTGGAAATATCAGACTTGGCAATGCTGCAAGTGCGCAATAAGCGGTGACGGTTATCGTCTGGTAGCGATTAATAAACAGCCGTTCAAGGTTGGGTAGCTGCATCTTTTGCTACCCTAGTGTCGTAAGTACTTGAGGGTTGTAAAAAGCTGGCGACGAAAAAACAAGAGCTGAGTGGCTGAGAAAAGGAGCACTCCAGCCAAAACCATCAGGAACAGTAGAGCCACCTCATGTACCCGGCTGGACAATTGATCCCGAATTAGTAGTAAACATGCCAGCATAACCATGGCGCTGCAGAGGCTCGGTAGAAGAGCGCTCAGGAAAGATGATGATTTCAGCTCAAATGCTGGCAGAATGAGTTTCAGGTGAAAAGCAAAGCTAATCAGGTTAATGCTTAACCATGCCCAGCACGCACCTTCAACACCATATTGAATGCCAAAGAAAAAAATCGGCAGTGTCAGGATAGTTAACAGCAGGGTACGACAGTTTTTTCCGGGTTCACCAATAGCGGTTATACCGGTAGCCATCATTTCCGACAACATACGGAATGGACTGGTCAGGCAGAGAATTTGAAACGGAACAATAGCGGCAGCCCATTTGTCAGAGAGTATCAGGGTGATCAGTTCAGGTGAAATAGCACACATACCCAGATACATGGGGAATAGCACCAGACTGGCAAGTTGAACTGATTTATACAGATATTGTCCGGCAACAGAGCGTTCATTCTGAAGCTTGGCAAATGATGAAAGCCCCAGATGGTTTAGAAGTTCTCCAATCTTGTCACTGGGAAGGTTGGCCAGATTTCGGGCAACAGAGAACACCCCCAGGTCTGTTTTGGTGAGCAGGCGGCCAATGCTTATATTGCCAGAGACATTGACGAAATAACGCAACACATCGTTAACAGTGGCTATGCCACTGAAACCTGCCATTTTAGAGAAACCCCTGAAACTCAATGCTGGCCAGACCCAGCAGGGGGTAATGCAGTTATAACCAATGGTCAGCCCCAGGCGCATGAATAAATGCCCCAGAATCAGGGACCATACACCGAGACCGGAAGCAGCCATGGCAATGGTAACAACACTGGTTATCAGGGTTGTATAAAACTGAACCTTTTCCCGGGCTTTGAACAGCATCTTGCGGCTGGCCATGGCATAAGGCAGCGTATGGAACACCATAATGAGATGCTGGCAGGCTACAGCCTGGACAAGAATGGTAAGCCGTGGTTCATCAAAGAAACCGGCGATATACGGAGCAATTGAAAAGAAAAAACTGAAAAAGACCAGGCAGGAAACAATGTTAATGGTGAATGCCTGTCTCAGTTGGGTTGTGTTGAGTTCTTCGACCTGAATGATCGCTTTGCCAATACCAAAGTCTCCCATCAGCGCAAATATACCGATAAAAGCCATGGTCATGGCCATAAGACCATAATCATCGGGGGTCAGGAGGCGGATAAGAATCAGTGTGTTGAGCCAGGTGAAGATCTGTGCCGCAAGGCGCAGCGTCGCTCCAACTTTCAATCCTTTGATAACGTTCTGGCCGAGTTCCATTGAGTTTATCCAACCGTTTGAGAGCGATCCTGTTTCTTATTAGTCAGACTATGAGCGGATGCTGTTTTGAGTGTTTTGGGCCAATCGTGCCCTTTTGCCTGTACCGCTTGCTGGTATACATCAAGAATCTTTGGCAGGATCGCCTGACTTGAGTATCTATTGATGATCGTGGCAACACAGGCTTCCCTGATTTGCCACTTCACTGCCTCTGGCAGGGAAAACCAGAATTGCAGCAAATTACTCATTTCATTGAGGTCTCCAACCGGAGAGGTCCAGCCGTTGAAGCCCTGCAAAATGAGGTCGGGAAGTCCTCCCAATGGAAAACTGAGGACAGGTACGCCATGAGCCATGGCTTCCAGTGCGACCATGGGTAAGCCTTCAAAACGGGATGTTATACACAACAGGCCGATTTCACGCCAATGGGCTTCCATGGACTTAACCTGGCCCATGAACATGACATTATGGACTTGCTGCTTTTGGAGTATTTCTTCCATTGGGCCACTACCATAGAGCCTGAAGGGGAGTAGTGGTTGGTGCTTGGCCAGCTGCAGAAACAGGTCAGGACCTTTCTCGTGACTCAACCGACCAACAAACGAGATGGCTTTTCCCGAAGATGGGTAATGTTCTGGAACATCTACAAAATTATCAATCCGACGAGGGGCTCTGATCCATCTTCTGGCAATCTCATCACTGACTGCGATATTTTCAGAAATCGGGCTGCTTAACTGATCCAGCAGTGAATATAGTCGGACCATACCTTCACCCGGATCCCCATTATGAAAGGTGGAGGCCACAGGTGTTCTTGTGATGACTGCTGCCAGGCGGCCAAAAATACCGGCTTTGTACCCATGGGTATGTAGTATCAGCGGCTGTGTGGATTTGAGTTCTGAAATCAGCTGAACCAACCTGCCATTGAGATAACGGAAACGGATTGCAGAGTCTTTTAACGTCTGTTCTAAAGGATGCTCAGCCTGGTATTTTTGGTAGAACCAGATTTCTGCAAGCCAGCCACTGCTTTGAAGCGCTTTGGCAAGTTGGTAAACATGAGTCTCGATACCACCTGCCTGGCGGGAGTCCAAGAGTATGATAATGGGATGATCAGCCATTATTGTCTCCCTCACTACCATTATCTCTAGCCTTTACCTGCGTATTACTTGACGAAACACTCTGGCTTGATACAAGACTGATAAAGTCATGGGCCGACAGAGGCTTTCCGTAGTAATAGCCTTGCCCTTCCTGACAGCCTCTTTGCGCCAGATAGGCGTCTTGCTCAACAGTCTCTACACCCTCTGCAAGAACTTTCAGGCCGAAGCTCTTGCCAATCTGAACAATGGCCTCAACGATGCCACAGTTTTCCCTGTTCTCAGGAAGATCTTCAATAAAGGACTTATCAATTTTGATTTTATCGAATGGAAACTGTTTAAGGTAACCCAGGGAGGAATACCCCGTTCCAAAGTCATCAAGAGCAAGGGTTACGCCTATGCTTTTAATGGTCTGGAGCTGGGCTTTCGATGCTTCCAGATCATCAATAATGGAGGTTTCTGTCACCTCAAGCTCCAGAGCCTCAGGGGGAACCTGATATTTATTCAGTAAAAACGCGATACGATCCGCAATATTCTGATCCTGCAGCTGAATAGCAGAGAGGTTGACTGCCATACGCAGGTTGTGAAAACCAGCAATATGCCACTTATTTAACTGTTGGCATGCATTTTCCAGAACCCAGTCACCAATAGGAATAATATCAAGGCTGTGTTCTGCCATGGGAATGAACATATCCGGCGAGATTAATCCTTTCTCCGGGTGATTCCAGCGCAGCAATGCCTCTGCTCCCGACAGCTTGCGTTGTTGATAGTTAAACTGTGGCTGAAAGGCCAAACTGAGTTCGCATTTTTCAAGGGCTTGATGGAGGTCCATCTCCAGCCGTTTGCGCTGGCGGACTTCGGTATCAAGAGTGGCAACATAAAATTGGTAGCGGTTGTGGCTTCTGGACTTTGCCATAATCATGGCAAACTCAGCCTGTTGCAGTAACGTGTCGACATCCTCACCATCACCAGGAAAGAGCGTTATTCCTACGGTAGCACTGATTGTCAGCTGTTCACTGTTAATCTCGAAAGGTCTGTCAAGCTGCCTGATCAGAGACTGAGCCATTTCTGCAGCCTCGTAGGGCTGCTCGATCTTTGATTGAATAATCGCAAACTGATCTTCACCTAACCGGCCAATATAGGCGTTATTGCCGATACAGTTTCTAAGGCGGTCCGCGACTTTTACCAGAATATGTTCGGCAGCATTGAAATTTACCTGGGCATTTAATGATTTAAAATCATCCAACCCGAGGCAGAGAATGGCGATGTTCTCATGCTTTTTTGTGGCCTTTTGGATAAATGTATTGATCTGGTTCTGGATGGTACGCCGGTTTGGTAGTCTGGTCAGGTAGTCATATTGCGAGAGCCTCATAATACGTGCTTCTGCTTTCTGACGAAGACTTTGATGGTAGTTAATAGACGTTAACAGTTTATTGGCAGTTCTGACCCAGAGACCTAATTCATTCTTTTCATTACCTTCAGGTACTGGCAGTTGCTGTTGTCCGGGTTCTTCAGGGTTAATGCTTGATAAATGGTGTATTAAACGATTCATGGGGCGAGTCAGCAATGTTGAGTAGATCAGGTACAGCAGCAGGGCCATTGCTATGGCACGTATTATCCCGGCAAACAGGACAACGATAGATCTTTGAATAAATGCCTTGCCTTCATAGGCCGTGTCAATTGAAAGAATCAGCTCCCCAAAGTGCTCTTTTTCAGGTTCATGACTATACAGTTGCTGTCGGTGTATGCGGATAGGGTCAAAAATATAATCTGAGAGGAGTCGGTACCGGGAAGCAAAAATGGGTCTCTCCACCATTGCCAGCTTTGAATTATCGTCAAGACGTATTGCAGCCACTTGAACAGATTTTATTTCCAGTAGTCCATTCAGTACTTCCTGTGCCATGTCAGTATCAAGACGATAGGCCGACCTGCTGGCGGGCTCATGAATCATTGCCAGCATTTCCCTGGCTTTCCGATCAATGTCAGCGTTGGACTGGTGAGCGTCCAGGAACACCTGCACAAGGCTCAACAAAACACCTAATATGCAGGCACAGAGAAGAACCACCTTTAGCAATTTGATGGACAGATGTTCTGCAGGATGCATGTCCTTGTGTGTATCCATAAAGAGAAATTTTATGTTAGCCATTGATACAGAGTTATTTGGATACAGCTTTAGACTGAAAGTGCTTAGGCATACTGTCTGATTGGTACTTTTTACAGTCTTTAAATAACTATAGGGTTTGCTCAGACTTGTGTTTTATAAAAAAAGGAAATTTAATTTATTTTTTAATGCCGAAATTTTTACGATCTTTTGAGTTGTCTTAAAATATTATTTTTATCAAATAAAAATCAGTTATTTTGTCTAATCTAATTAAATGGATGCTGTTCAAATCCCTGATTTATCTTGTTGGACAGAATTAAAGAAGCGTTGAAGTTGGGAGTAACAGGTAATGGATTACGCGACTTACCAGGCCAGTAGCTGTGATGTCATTGAATTGCACAATAAATTCAATGCGGATACAGTAAATGAGGTTAGAGGTCATTTTGATCACTTGATTAAAGATTGTGCAGGAGATGTGCTTGTTGATATGAGTTCTGTTAATGAGCTTGATTCTTCAGGTATAGGAGCCTTGGTTTTTCTTTATAAGCGACTTAAGACAGAGAGTAGAAATCTTGGATTGCTTGGTGTTAGTGGAAAGCCTGACGAGTTATTGACAATGCTCAGGATTAACCAGACGATCAAGCAATATGAGAGTATTGAAGAGTATCTGTCGAAAAAATAAATTATTTTTATTTTTTTCTTTTTTGATATTGGGTGGAAGATCTGCCAGATATCTGCTTGTTTATCTTTTTTTCCCTTTACTCTCCTCATGTATGTTCCTGTGGCCACTTCAGACTGATCGCGATTATAGCCTGGCAATAAATGAAAAACGCTTTTTCAGGGATGTTGGCCGATCTTATGTGATTAACTTATTTAATTTAAGCCAATCCAGATACCTTGAGCTCAAAGAAGCAGGTGGTGAATATTGTCTTCCCGGGAGTATGAGTTTAATCAATGAACAATTTCAGGTTATTAGGCATGAGATTAGCGGTAGACTTCTAGGTGACGCCAGTATTCGATTACATGAATCATTTTCTGCCCTGGAAAAGGTTCGTTCGATGATGGAAGCGATGGCTGAGGATGGAGGATGTACTTTACAGTATGTTGAAGAGCTGATTCAAAAGGGCCAAAAACCATTACGATCTGACGATTCTGTGCTGGGGCTCTCAGACTGGCCAAGACCTGTAAATTTAAAGCTGTTTAAGCGGTGGCCTTAATGACGACGCTCTATGACACCGGTATAGTCCGCAGTGTGTGGCAAACTCTGGTAATCCTCTTGTTACTTTCAGTGTCTTCTGTGGAAGTATCTGCAAATGCCCCTATAGAAAAAGGTGGGGTGTTTTTCATTAAGCTGAGTGATGATGGCAGGACTCTTCCGCTTCTGCAGGTTGATGAGGTGATGGCAATCACTTTTCCTGATGGAATGGTTCTCAATGTTATGGGAATGAATGAAGAGGCTGCTGCTGGTGAAATACTCAGGGAAATTGGTGAATCTTATAATATTGAGAGCGTAAATTATATTGCTCCGGAACGTTTGATCAACATTGCCATCCTTGGTGATATCCAAAATCCCGGGAAGTACCCGTTTCCCATTGATTCATTGTTAACCAGTCTTAATTCATACTACGCTTTTTTTGACGATACCGACGTTGAAGCAGATTTTACCCTGATCAGGAACAGTCAGCATATTAAAGTGCCAGCCGCACAATCAGCGGGATGGCAGCTGGAAGCCGATGATGCTCTGCTGATTTCTTTACGGGAGAAAGCGCCTGAAAAAACAGTTGATTCGCAGAATCAGCCGGACAGTGAAAAAGAAATTTCACCTCAACCTGGTTTGAAAAGCAATCAAAGCGCTGGCATAGAAGCCCACACGGTGGTTGCACAGGTAAACGAAGAAGAGACTGTGCCAAAGGTGACCGATCCAGCATCAGCTACTTCCGCAGTAGCCGATGCATCAGGCGTTGAGGTTGAAATGTCATCAGTCCGGATGAGAGATCCGGAAAAGTATGAGCTGCAGTCTGGTGATATTCTGGTTATCGGATTGCCGGGAGAAGAAGGATTTAATACTAACTTTCTTATTGGTAGAGATGGGACTATTCACCTTCCTGAAGTTGGACAGATCGAAGTTGCAGGCCTCACATTAAGAACAGCTGATAAAGCAATTTATACGGCACTATCCGATGTTTCCTTGGGCTTGATAAACTGACCATTCATTTGAAGGAAAAACGATTACTGATCACAGTACTGGGTTTTGTCAACAACCCGGGTGAAGTAGAACTGCCCAGTACCGGTAATATCCAGATGGCAATTAACGAGGCAGGGGGGGTTTGTTGATGGGGCCCAGCTGGATAAGCTTCAGCTGAGACGGGATGGTAAGAAAAACGTCTTCAATTTTAAACGTTACCTGGATACGGGGGATCCCTCTGTTCTTCCCGAGATTAAGTCCCTGGATGAAATTTTTGTGCCCACATCTCCTGGTCTAAGCAGTGTACATGGAGAGCCAAGAGCCGTAGATGATAAGGCAGTTGATTCTGTTTCTGACAGAACGGTGATCAAGGTGTTTGGTGAGGTGCTTAAGCCCGTAAGTTTTCCTTACCTGGAAGGCATTAATGTAGTGGATGCCATTTTGAAAGGTGGGGGGGTTACACGTTATGCCAATGTTGAACAGATTCGGGTGCTGTCCGGTACAGAGCCGCTGCTGTTTAACCTGAAGCAGTTTCTCGATAGTGGTAAAGATGAAGATTTGCCAGTTTTAGAGCCCGGCTCGACCATTTATGTTGCTCAGCAGGTTGATTCTGTTTCAGGCGGCTCGCGTAAAGTATATGTGATGGGACAAGTCCAGAAACCGGGGGCATTTGAAACCTCTGAAGGCGTTGGCTTTCTCGATGTTATTGCAAATTCAGGGGGGCCTACCCAATATGCGGATATTCGTTCGGTAAGGATTCTTAAAAGAAACGGGACAGTTATGCCATTTAACTTTCAGGATTTTACCGAGGGACGTACAACCGATTTACCAGTAATTGATTCAGGGGATGCGGTTTTTTTTCCTGAGAAAGGCCCTGAAGACGATAAATCGTGGCTAAAACTGGGAACAGATGATTCGCTTAAAATTATTGGAGCTGTGAAAAAACCCGGACGTTATGAGTGGGCACCTGGTGTGGATTTTATGGATTACCTCAGTAATGCCGGTGGACCTACTGAAAAGGCTGACCTGGCACATGTTAGAATTATTAAGCCGGGTCCCGAGGGGCAGAGAATTTCTTCTGAGTTTAATCTCCAGGAATTTATTGATATAGGTGGGCAATGGGCTGATATGCCGGAACTCTCTGGCGGTTCAACTATTGTTCTCCCGGAACTGCCTGTTAATCCAACCTCTCAAACGTCAAGTTGGGTAAAATTACCCAAGGAAAATGCCATCTATATAATGGGTGCGGTTATTGAACCCGGACGTTATGCGTTCAATGAAGAAATGGGGATTCTGGATATTATCGCCGCTAGTGAAGGCCCCTCTGCAGAAGCGGATCTTAGCCGGGTTCGAGTGGTTCACCGTAATGAAGGCGTCGCCAGAGTCAGTAAGCTGAATCTACTCAGATATTTTGAAACAGGGGATGAAACGCTTCTTCCAAAAGTAAAGACCGGCGACACTATCTTTTTCCCATCGAGAGAACGTAAATGGGTTGAGCAAAAACCTGAAGATACGGTCAGGATTATGGGAGCCGTTTTTGTTTCAGGCCGTTATGAATTTACCAATAACATGACCATTCTGGATCTACTGGCAGAGGCAAAGGGGCCAAAGGAGAGTGCTTATGTCGAGAAAATACTCATCTTCAACAGTTCCTGTTGTAAAAACCGATCTGCGACATTTGATCTTGTGGATTTTATGAAAGATCCGGATGCTTCACGGTTGCCGGTGCTAAGGGCGGGTGATACGGTTTTTGTGCCAGAGCTATCACAATCGAACTGGAATGTGATCATGGGGCTGGTGGCTGACGCGGCCAGTGTTCTGACGGTAATTCAATTCCTCACCAATTTAGGATGGTTTACGCCATGATCAAGCTGCCGGTTAACTATCTGGAGATTGAAGAGATATATGGCAACAGTATTGGCAAAGGTTTGCGTTCTGTCGCTATTACTTCTGCCAACCCGGAAGAGGGCTGTAGTACCCTGGCTTATGCCTTAAGTCAGCGTAGCGAAGTTGATGGTAAGCGAACGCTGCTGGTGGAAGTGAACATGCTGCACCCTGAACTGGGTGATATTTCCGGGCATCTTCATACAGACTGGTTGCCAGAGCCCAAGTCTGCGGATGGATGTATTATGCGTTCGGATGATAAGAACCTGGATATACTACCGGCTCCTTGTGATACGGATGTACTTGGATTTCGCAGTCTTACCAATATGAGCAAGCTTATGGAACATTGGCTGGAAAATTATGATGCTGTGATTTTTGATACCTCCCCGGTAAATGCCAGGAATCGCAATAATATTCCCGCTGAGTCCATTTGTGCCATCGTTGACGGAACAATAATGATCGTTATGGCTGGAGTGACTCGACAAACACAATTCAAAACTGCATTGGATAGACTGACCCAACATGATGCGTCATTGATTGGTGTTGTTTTTAATGATTATCGAAATCCTCGCCTGGCCGATGAAATTTGTCGGGAAACCCGTCGGCTGGACAACTGGTTTCCTAATAGCATGCAAAAAATCAGAAATTATATAAAAAAATCTTCTTTCTTTAATATTGATCTATAGAGCTTGGAAAGGTGTTGTTCTGAACAACACCCAGACGTTTTCCAATAAGTGAATCAGGAGATTGGGTATTGAATGATTCATCTTTGCGAAAAATGGTTATTTCACTATGCCCTTGTTTTCATTGACCCAAAAAAGATGAGTATTGCTCTGTGAATATGAAAACAGTCTGTTTGCTCAGGTAGGAGGCGTAACACCAATCTCAATGGTTGGACCCAGGAATTTTGGACCTGTCTTGAGAAAATGTACTTCCAATACAGCCAACACCCTGGCAAGCACCTCCCTGGCTTTATTACTTAGATCGGTGTTGTGGCCTTCTCCCGCATTGTAGGCAATGGCATCTATCTCATGAGTCATGGCGATGTATAGGGCTCGCTTATTGTGTGGAGCCTGGGAAATAATGGTAAAGCTGTGCAAATCAAATACATGATGTGCCCTCAGGACGGAATCGAGCGTTCTGAAACCTGCATAATCCCGATATATTCGTTCTGCAGGAATTCCTTTTTTTAGCAGGTCTCGCCTGATGGTGCTTGGTTCATCGTAAAAACGGGTGCTGTTATCGCCGCTAATGAGAATGTAATCAATTTTACCCGCTTTGTAGAGTTGGAAGGCTGCCTCAAGCCGTAGCCGGTAGTGGTCGTTAAATCCACCCAGACGCGAGTATTTACTGGTGCCTAGCAAAACACCCACCTGATTATAGGGAAGTTTGCTCAGGTTAGAGTACAAGGCTTCATTGGTGGCTCTTGCCACTATGAAATTGCATAGCACAGTAATTGCCAGCAAGACGAGGGTAAAGAGAACGGCCAGTCTGACAACAACCAGTGAATGGGGTATTCGGACACCCATCATAAACCTTCAACATAAGTCACATCATTCCCTGAGTAGATCATATTGAGTAATTTCTATAAAGCCTATAAAGAAAAAAACTCACGATTTGGTATCAGATTTTCGTCTTAGCTCATCAATGATCAGCTTGGATATGGTTCTGCTCGGAACATCAGGTATGCCCAGGTTTTCGGCAACCGCTGGCGGTCTATAGCCCATGATGTGAGCGTTAATCATGATGGCCAGGGGTTCTGGTTGTGATGCGCGAATGGCAAGCTGTTCGGTCAGCATCAGGTTCTGATAATTCTCATCAGCAACATAGATGACCGGCTTGCCTCTGTAGATGGCCTGTTGCGCTACTGATGATTTATGCACAATAACAGCAGAGGCAATGGTACTAATTGTTGCGGTGGAATAAGTGCCGTGGTGTAGCAGATGGACATTTCCGTCTGATTGAGCCGCAATGATCCTGCGCTCAAGGTCACCATCAAGCTTGGGGTGGTATGAAACCAGAAAAAGAATATTCGGAAGCAATCTTGTTGCTGCAATAAACGTTTGAAAAGCTTGGAGATAGCTGCTGCTGTAATCACCGGCAAACAACACTACAGGTTGTTCTGGATGGATATTAAGGGTTTCGCGCAATAAGAAAATATCGGTCTCTTCATGGATTCTGTCCCAGTCCTCCAGAGCAGGTTGTCCTGTAACGGTTACTTCTGCCCCGAGGGATGATGCGATGCTCTGAAAGCTGAGGGCCGTTGTTTTACTGGGGACATGGAACTCGTCAATGTATCTCAGCTCTTCTAAAAAAGGCTGTACATAATTAATGGAATCAACCGGATCAAAATTATCGTAAAACGCAATGACCTTGGCGCCCCTTGTATCCCAAGTGTTGGCAATCTGTGCCTGTGCCCGGCTTGCCATACCGGTATAGACAATTTTTGCCGAGATTCTCTCAGCGAGGTTGTAAACCAGCTTCTGATTTAACGGCTGGTCGCGGTTTTCATAAAGTGCCTCGTTGTGGGTCAATTGACCGACTGGAATCAGTGCGGGGTCATCTTTGAATATTTCTGCAGCATGACCCATCGCCAATATCCGATAAGGGATATTTGAGTTTTTAAGCCTTTCCTGAATACGCAGGAAAGCGTTGCTTTCACCCTGGTCATAGGCTACGAACAGGACCGCAGTTTTTATATAGTCTGCATCGCTGCTGTAAGAAGTCGGTGCAAAGATGAGCCAGAAAACAGACAAAATGATCGATGCTGGCAGATATTTCAGCTTGTAGTTTTTCACGTGAGGTTACCCCGGAGAACTTCCCTAAAACTTTTTTCCTAAGAATCAAGGTAGGAGTCCCGCCGGGGAGTGTAAATCTGACTATTTCCGAATCAGATGAACGCCCATTTCAGCGTGATGAGTGTATGGAAACTGGTCAAACAGGGCGATTTTTTCAATTCTATGGGTCTGGCAAATGGTTGACAGATTTTTTTTGAGTGTTTCGGGGTTGCAGGAAATATACATAATATTGTCGAAATTCTGCACCAGCTTTTCGGTTCCTTCATCAAGACCTGCCCGTGGTGGATCAACCAGAATGGTAGAGAAATGATAACTATCCAGATCGATTGTGCTCAGGCGGCGAAATGCACGTTCCTTATTCATGGCTTGAGTAAACTCTTCGCTGGATAGACGGGCGATTTCAACATTCTCCACACCGTTCAGTTTAAAGTTTTCCCGAGCCGAATGTACCGAGGTTTTTGCCATCTCGGTAGCCAGCACCCTGGTAAAATATCCGGCAAGTACACAGGTGAAATTTCCGTTCCCACAGTAAAGTTCCAGTAGATCGCTGCTATTGTCTGATGTGATCTCTTTTGAGGTTCGACCAGCCCAGGCTAGCATATGCTCATTAACTCCGGCATTGGGTTGGGTAAAGCTGTTTTCTACCTGGGTGTATTGGAATGTTTTGCCATCCACAGTCAGTGTTTCGGTGACATAGTCTTTGTCCAGTACCAGTTTCTGTTTACGGGCACGTCCAATAACACGAATACCAAACTGCTCCTGGAGTGCAGTTGCTTCTTCTCTCCATAGCTCATCCAGTTGCCGATGGTAAATTAGTGAAACCAGGGCTTCGTTGGTCTGTGTAGTTAGAAACTCAACCTGAAAAAGCCGTTTTTTTAGATGGCTACTGGCAATGATGGTTTCTATCAAGGGCATCATTAGCCGGTTAATGGTTTCGGAGCCACTGGGAAAAGAGGTGACTTCAAAGGGTTGTCTGGTTTGTGGGTCGAACATCCGGTAGTAGCAGTGGACTCCCTCATGCCAGACATGAAACTCTGCTCTCATCCGATAATGGTCTGGTCTGGAGCGGAAAAGTTCCAGTTCAGGAATATCAAACTCGGCAAACTCACTGCAAATGCTGCTGGCTTTTTCTGCCAGTTGCTCTTGATACCTTTCGGGTTGGACTGTTGGTAGGGACATAGCGCTAGTGATCAAATAAAAACGGCCCATATTATGGGCCGTAATAACGTGCGCGTGAAGCGTGGTTTGTGACTGGATGTCTCATCGT
The DNA here is from genome assembly GCF_023716865.1 of Endozoicomonas sp. SCSIO W0465. Taxonomy (NCBI): domain Bacteria; kingdom Pseudomonadati; phylum Pseudomonadota; class Gammaproteobacteria; order Oceanospirillales; family Endozoicomonadaceae; genus Endozoicomonas; species Endozoicomonas sp. SCSIO W0465. The sequence continues at coordinate 5,440,222 of NZ_CP092417.1, read as the reverse complement.
TATGTTTACATAATGATCTTGGCCAGACACAGCGAGCCAACAATATAGGAAGCAACAGGTACCTGGCGATAGTTGCCACTTAACAGCTTCAGTATGATGTAAGAGAGCATACCGATAATGATGCCTTCAGCAATGCTGTAGGTCATTGGCATAAACAGCAGGGTCAGGAATGCCGGTATGGATTCACTGAAGTCATCGAGATCGATATCCTTGATGGGGGACATCATAAACAGGCCAACCAGCACCAGGGCGGGAGTAGTTGCCGCACCGGGTACCATCAGGAACAGGGGCGACAGGAACAGGGCAACCAGGAACAGGCCAGCCACGACCAGGGCTGTCAGCCCGGAGCGACCGCCAGCGGTCACACCGGTAGCACTTTCCACGAATGTGGTTACGGTGCTGGTACCCAGGCAAGCACCGGCAGTGGTCGCTACGGCATCAGCGAACAGAGCCTGCTTGCAGTTCGGCACTTCACCTTTTTCATTCAACATATTGGCCTTGGTCGATACGCCGACCAGGGTGCCTACTGTGTCGAACATATCCACAAACAGAAAGGTGAACAGAATAATAGCCATATCTGTGGTGAACAGCTGATCCCACTGGAACTGGAATAAGATCGGAGAAATATCTGGAGGTGTCAGGCCGTTGCTGAAGTCAGGCATAGACGTGACGCCAAGAGGGAAGCCGATCAGGGTGGTAGCGATGATACCAATCAGCAGCGCGCCGCGGACATTTTTAACCAGCAGGATACCGGTAACCAGAATACCAATCAGAGCCAGCAGTGGCTTTGGATCAGTCAATGAACCCACTGCAACCAGCGTCGCCGGGTTTGCTTCGACAATACCGGCATTTTGCAGGCCAATAAAGGCGATAAACAAGCCAATACCGCAGGAAACAGCTTTTTTCAGGCTGAGTGGAACACTGTTAACAATGGCCTCACGGATATTGAAAGCGGTCAGAATCAGGAAGATGATACCTTCAAGAAACACTGCAGTCAGCGCCATTTGCCAGGAGTAACCCATGCCAAGGACGACACCGTAAGCAAAAAAGGCATTCAACCCCATTCCCGGAGCCAGAGCAAAAGGCAGCTTTGCCCATACTGCCATCACCAGAGTACCGATGATTGCGGAGAGGGTGGTGGCGGTAAATACAGCGCCAAAATCCATGCCGGCATCTTTAAGAATCAGAGGGTTGACCACCAGAATATAGGCCATGGTCATGAATGTGGTGAAGCCAGCAATCACCTCGGTTTTGACATTCGTGCCATGAGCTTTCAGGTCAAAATAATTCTCTAGAAAATCCCTGCCAGACATAAGTTACCTTTAGTGTTTATATCAGCATTGCGTTCTTTCGATCAGAAGAGGCATTCTAAATATTTGCCTGTTCGGACGGCCGTTAAAGTGATCTATTTTATGCTGTCTATGATTGATTATTAATACGTATTTATTCTTTTTGCGGGGGGGTGATTTGAATGAGTTGGTCGGTTAATAAATGGTCAGTTTGCGTAGTGGGCATACTTTAAAGCCTTTGAGGTGTTTTCCTGCAGGCTTTTAATTCTTGATGTTTTCCCGGATTTTCTGCATTTTCAGGGCAATTTGATCACTGCGATAGCCGATCAGGATCATTTTCTGCTCAAATCTCTGCAGGATATGGCAGGCTTTTTGGAGCCTGAGTGGAGTTGTTTGTTGGCGGTGTTCAGCGGAGAGATCTTTGGATTTATCCATAATCCCAAGTATAGATGGTTGTGAAATAGGGTGGCCGGCACTTTCCGGGGAAGATGCCGGTGTGAGAGGTCAAGCGACTGCAACCATGCTCTGGCTATTTATGCCCATGGCTCTGGTGTTGAGCTCTGCAAGCAATTGTTCAATTTGCTGGCGATCAGATGTCTGGCTATTCGAGGTCTTCTGAGCCCTGGCTTTTCTTTGTCGTTCAATGGCTTCGCGGATACGTTTTTCTCTTGGATCAAGCTCAATGCTCGACTTTAGAGTTTTAAGAGCACAATAGTTCCGGCGCATAATCTGCTAAAAGCAACCATCCCCAATGACGAAATTCGAGATGGTTGCCATGCTCACTTCAGATCATCAAGTAATCCTCAGGGAGCTCGCTTCATATACAACCTTTCTTGCTGGAGCGCTATCATCAACTGCAGTACCAACGTTCTGCGAACTGCTGTTCGGTTGCATGCTTTCAGCCGACGGCTTTGTTACACAGGCGTTGTTAACAATTGATTTTCATTGTGTGTGGAGCAGCTACCACCACTGGCTATCTCAGGGCAAGTGGCAATGGAAGAACTTGGCACGCCACTTGATCCGTCTGGTCTGCTCCAAAGCTCCTGAGAATCAACCTGTGGTCCTGGGGCTTGATGACTGGGTAATCGAACGGTTTTCCGACAAAGCCCCTGCTTGTCGTACACATCATCAACACAGCAAGAAACGCAATCGGCCGACGTACATCTGGGGGCAGTGTTGGGTTTCCCTGGCCATCATATTTGAGCGGGCTGCAGATGAAGTATTTACCGCCATACCGGTGATCTCATTTCCGACACCAGCTTCAGGTAACACCAGCAAACTGAAAATTGCCGTGGCCATGCTCAGGGTGGTACGCAATGAAGTGAAGGATCGAGTGCTACGCCTGCTAACCGATTGCTGGTATATGAACTGGACACTGATAAAGCCAGCTCTGGAAATGAACATAGAAGTTGTTGGTCAGATACCTTCAAATCGGGCCCTCTATGCTTTGCCGCCAGCACCCACCGTAAAGAAGCGAGGGCGCCCAAAAAAGTACGGCATCAAGATGACGACAGAACAGGTTAAGAAACTGCCGGAAGAAAAAGCAACAGTATGGATGTACGGCAAATTTCGCAAAATACGTTATCGTACCCTGATCTGTCGCGCCAGATTCCTTAAAGGTCGTGAAGTACGCGTCGTCTGGAGTCGCTTTGAAAATGACAAAGGTCTGACCGAAAGCAGAATATTCATCTCGACCAATCCGGAACTTGAGGGACTGGAGGTGCTTCGTGCCTATTCCCGGAGATGGCCGGTAGAGCCAATGTTTCACCAACTCAAACATGCTTTTGGCTGTTGCCATTTATGGCAGCAGAAATTGCGAACACTGCTTCGATGGATGCATTTGAAAATGGCAGGCTATGCATTATTGCAGTTATTAACCGTTTGTAAAAATCAGGCATGTCTGAATATTTCTCGGATACCCTGGAGAAGCCCGGATACAACCACTGCAGGCATGATGAAAATTGCTCTTTCAGGAATTATTCCGAGGTTCTCTATTCGCAAGGGCTGGAACAGATATAAGCAAAAATATGAGTTCAATTTTCGCGATCTGATCGACCAGTTAATACCGGATAATTCAGAAGCAGCATAACTAAAGGCTTTTAGGCAAAAAACGGAAGTAATAACGAACTTGGAAAAACAGTTCACTGATTTCGGCTTGCTTCACTATAAAAAGCTGACCGAATTATCGTTTTATACAGACTCTAAAGTCGAGGCTCAATGATGATCTCTGGCTTAGCGGCTTTTACTGGCTCAGGCTGCTCAACGGCCTCGACAGCTGCAGGAGCGGCTGGTTTGCTGTTGAGGAGTTCAACCGCATTGTTGTCTCCTGAAAGGACGGCGTTGGCTGCAGCTTGAATGGCTTCAAGCTGGACCGAAATATCGTCGCTGAGACAGATGTGGTTCATTTGAACAACGGCATTAACCTGAGATCCGTTTTCTGGTTTTGCTGCCCGCTTCTCTTTCTGGGGTTCTGCTGTATTTTCCTGCGTAGCAGAGATATCCCGGTTGGTTTCCGATGGTCTGGTGCGATCAGTAGTCGCCTCAGTCAGCAGCTTCGCAGGGATGGGCTGTTGTGGCGCAGCAGTTTTCTCTTCAGTCTGCTTTTTGGGCTCTGGAGAGATTTCATCAAAGTCATCCATGTCGCCATCGAAATCGGTAAAGATGCTGGCAAGTTCTTTTTCAAAATTGGACTTGCGGGCCCGTGTTTTCTTTTTGGGCTGAATCTTTACGGTACTGGTTTTGTAGCCCCGGAGGCTGCGAGCGTCCAGCGTTTCAATGGCTTCCTGTTCAAGTGTGTTAAGCTCATTGCGGTCATCTACAAAATCCCACTCTTCAACAACAAAACCGTCCCTGCCGTGTACACGAATCTCCTGGTACAGCGGGTAGTCAAGATTCTGCTCGGCTGCAGCCACCATTTTTTCCCATTGGTCAACCAGGTCATTGCGGGTTGACCCAACATAGACTTGAGAGGTTGTTTTGTTGGTGACGGTGAAGATAATCAACGCTAAAGACCTTGCTATGAGTGAGACAAGGGCGCGATTATACCTGTCAATTTCTCACTGTGCAGGGGTGGAAAGCTCGTATTTTGTAGTTTTTTTTAACGACGCCGGGCTTGATTATGAAACCTCGAAGATAGCATCATCGTTCATGCGAAGTCTTATTGCGTGAATACGATTTAATGGTCGTTTAATGGGTTGGCTTGATGATTGTCATTAGACGTCGCTTGCAGAGTGGCTGTTGTATTCAGTTTGTGCCGGGGTTAATCGAGAAATGTTTCAAGCTCCATTGCCATGACGATGGCATCTTCCCAGCCCTTGCTTGTGGGGTAGTAGTTTTTTCTGATCCCGATCTCGCTAAAGCCTTCATCAAGGTAAAGGTTGAAGGCTTTGATGTTGGAGCGACGCACTTCAAGCAATATCGTTTTGCAGTCAGACTGTGCTGCTTTCTTGACCATATGTTGCAGCAGTTGTCGACCTATACCTCGCCTTTGAAAAGGTTTGTCCACTGTCAGGATAAGAATGCTGGCTTCTCCGGCGGCCATCATCATAACGCAGTGTCCTACCACCTGGTTACCAAGCACAGCCAGCTCACAGGTATAGCCTGATGTCAGGCTGTCGGAAAAATGCGCTGTTCGCCAGGGGTGTTCTGCTGACAGCTGCTCCACAGCATTGATCTGTTCCAGGTCAGTCTCCTGCATGGGGCGAAAAGTGGGTGATGGTTTTGTCATGTTTGATGATTTGTCGGAATCGCTTGATCTGTGGGACTGGCTAATTCTCAGATGCGTTCGGGTTCCTTGGGCGTTTTAGCGAGTAAGGGAGCAAGATCCTGCCATGCTTCTCTTTTGAGTATGGACTGCTTCATAAGTTCATTCAGTCCATGAGTGACAGCAAACCACTGGTCTGTATGAGTACCCTGGTGGATACCGCGCAGTTGCTCAAAATTTTTCTCTGGATCCATGACAAATCTGGCGGCTGACTGACCAAATAAAAGAATAAACCGTCTGCGTGATAACCCGTACTGGTTGCTCAGATAAGCACAGACCGCATCGGCAGCCGCGTAGTCATCCTGATTTAGTTGGCTTAACAGCCCCCGGCTTTCGGTCATTGGCCAGACAAACTCACGAAAAGTCTGTGGGTCTTCAGGGTCAAGTTTGAGTGCTCTGAGGATGTCATCTAATAAGCGTTGATGGTAGCGGCTGAATTGGTTGAGCCCGGAGTGCGGCATTTCAGCAACGACCAGGCAGTCATCGCTGATGGGTTTTATCACCAGTCGGAATTTACTGGCAGAACCTGTCAGCTGTTTTACAGGTTCTGGAGAAGGTTGAGCTTCCTGTTTGATGTTCTTGGCTGGTTTTGAAGGCGTAATAAACTGACCAAGGATGTCTGCAGGCTTTGTCGGTGAGTATCCTGCCCGGGGCTGATCCCTTTCTTTTTGATGGTAGAACGTTGAGCTGCTTTCAGTGCCGAAAGCAGCGTTTGTGGACTCTGCTTCAGCAAGTGCCCGGGCATCCTCTTCAATCCAGTCAAAGGGTCTGGCAGGCTGGGCATTGGTTAGCTGATATCTGGGAAACCAGGTCTGTATACCCATGGCTCCCAAATAGCTTTGCCTGAGTTGTTCTCGCCGGGCAATCTGAGCTTTTGCTGCGGAAGTGTCGACAGCCTGATCACTGTTGGATGGTGAAGCTGGGTCAACGGTTTCGCCTTGCATGTTTGCTCTCAATGGTTGCCGTTATTTGCGGTTGTTCTTCCCAGGGATGCTTTTCTCAAGGGCAGGATCGGGAAGGAAGAAGATTAAAACACCAATGGTATCACTGAAAGATTCGATTGGCATTTTAATCAAATCAAAATGATTAAACGGTTCCTCCTGTTTGTGGGTTGGCTTTGGTTACATTGGCTTCCAGCAGGTTAAGAGCGTGGATATAAGCCTTGGCGGAAGCAATGACGATATCCGTGTCAGCCCCCGAACCATTCACTATTTGCCCGTTCTTCTCAAGCCGGACAGAGGCTTTGCCCTGGGAGTCAGTGCCTGTTGTGATGGCGCTGACGTTATACAGTACCAGCATGGCCCGGGAGTTTACTGATTTTTCGATGGCTTTGAATATGGCGTCAACAGGACCATCACCGCAGCTGGAAACCATCTGTTGTTCACCGTTGATTTCCAGAGTGAGTGTTGCTTCCGGTGTTTCGCCAATTTTTGAACCGGCATTCAGGTCGATCAATTTATATTTCTCCACCAGATCGTTGCTGCTTCGGGCATCACTCACCAGTGCCTGCAGGTCATCGTCGTAGATTTCCGGTTTTTTGTCTGCCAGAACTTTAAAGCGCAGAAAAGCATCGTTCAGTTCGTCCTGGCTGCTGAATGATATGCCCAGTTCTTCCATTCGGGTTTTGAAGGCATTGCGGCCTGACAGTTTGCCAAGCACCAGTCGGTTGGTATTCCAGCCGACTTCTTCGGCACTCATGATTTCATAGGTTTCACGGTGCTTCAGCACACCGTCCTGATGTATTCCGGACTCGTGGGCAAAGGCGTTAGCACCCACAATGGCTTTGTTGGGTTGAACCGGGAAGCCAGTGATGGATGAAACCAGTCGTGAGGCCGGCACAATCTGAGTGGTGTTGATGCCGGTGGTGACCCCCAGACAGTCCGAGCGGGTTTTCATGGCCATGACGATCTCTTCGAGAGAAGCATTGCCCGCTCTTTCCCCTAACCCATTGATGGTGCATTCAACCTGACGTGCTCCGTTCACAACGGCAGACAGGGAGTTCGCTACTGCCAGACCAAGGTCGTTGTGGCAGTGCACGGAGAAAATGGCTTTATCAGCGTTTGGGATGCGTTCGATCAGGGTTTTGATGGTTTCTCCAAACTGATGTGGCAGGGCATAGCCAACGGTATCCGGAATGTTGATCGTTCTGGCACCTGCATCAATGGCAGCTTCAATAATACGGCACAAAAAGTCTATGTCTGAGCGGCCGGCGTCCTCACAGGAAAACTCAACATCATCAATCAGGCCTCTGGCCCGTTTTACGGCAAACACGGCCTGTTTGACTACATCGTCAGGGTTCATGCGCAGTTTATGTTGCATGTGGATGGGGGAGGTTGCAATAAACGTATGAATCCTGCCCCGTCTGGCGGGCTTCAAGGCTTCGGCGGCCCGGTCAATGTCTTTTTCCAGCGCCCTCGAGAGACTGCATACAGTGCTTTCGGTGATGTTGGCGGCGATGGCTTTGACCGCCTCAAAGTCCCCCGGGCTGGCCATGGCAAAACCGGCTTCAATAACATCTACCTGCAGCTTTTCCAGGGTTCTGGCTATGCGTAGCTTTTCATCACGGGTCATTGCTGCGCCGGGGCTTTGCTCTCCATCACGCAGGGTGGTATCAAAAATGATGACCTGATTCCCGACTTGGGTGCTGTTCATGATATATCCCTTGCCTTTGCTGCCCGAAAGGCAGATCAATTTTTATTGGTTATGCTGCTGTGATCGGTTCTGCGCGCACAGCATTCTGGTTCAGCAAAGCCGCAAACTGAGCATGCTGACTTACTGCCTGGCCATCAGGGCCGTGAATCGGGGAAGATAGTAATTAATATGCCCTAAGGCAGTAGTAGGAGTAGCAGGCGAGCGGGCGCAAAAAAAGTTTTGGGCAGGTGAATAAAACCTGCATCGTAAGCAGCTTTTATATCGTTATTTGTATCAAAGTAGGTACTTTGCCAGTTTATCACCCTGTTCATTGCGCCCTTCTCTTGGGGTGGTTGTGGTTACGTAAATCGGTCCGTAGTTGTACTATAAGGGCAGACTTTGCCGGGTACAAGACGGATTTGGAGAGATGGGCATGTTTAATGCCCATCCTTGCTGGTAATCAATAAGTCAGAGGGTGCTTCGTCCATTGCTGCACCAGATCTATCCAGGCGGGATGATCATTCAGGCAGGGGATCAGCTCCAGTGATTCGCCGCCGGCTTTAATAAATTCTTCTTTGGCATCCAGACCGATTTCTTCCAGTGTCTCCAGGCAGTCCGAAACAAAAGAGGGGCAAATGACCAGCACCTTTCGGATTCCCTGGTCAGCCAGTTGCTTTAAGACATCCAGCGTGTTGGGCTCCAGCCACTTGGCCTTTCCCAGTCGGGACTGGAAGCCAACACTGTATTTATCAATCGGAATACCGGCTTTTTCAATAAAGGCTTCCGTCGTCTGATATACCTGATGGCGATAGCAGGTTTTGTGGGCAATCGAGGTTTTCTGGCAACAGCTTTTGTCTTTCAGACAGTGATTGCCGGTAGGATCATCTTTCATAATGTGGCGCTCAGGCACGCCGTGGTAGCTGAACACCAGGTGATCAAAATCTTTTTCCAGCCAGGGTTTTGCACTTTCGACCAGTGCTTCAATGTAGCCATCGTGATCATAGAAAACCGGGTGGACGCGGAGCGGAATGGTGATGTCCATCTCTTGCATCAGGCTTTTGGTGCGTTCAACCACTGTTTTTACCGATGACATGGCGTAGTGCGGGTAGAGAGGAAACAGCAGGATCTCCTGAATGCCCGGTTGCTTTGCCAGGTTATCTAAAGCTTCTGCTATTTCGGGTTTCCCGTAACGCATAGCCAGCTCAATGGGTATGGCGGTTCGTTCTCTGAGCTTTTTCGTAAACGTTTCACTGTTGACAATCAGCGGAGAGCCCTGTTCAGTCCAGATTGAGCGATAGGCTTCAGCCGATCTTGCCGGACGGGAAGGTAAGATAAAAAGGCTGAGGATAAGCCTGCGAATGACCCATGGCAGGTCAATCACGTACTTGTCCATTAAAAACTCATTGAGATAGTTTCGAACATCTTCAACGGATGTGCTGTCCGGTGACCCCAGATTAACCAGCAAAACGCCTCTGTTTTCCATAGGCTATTGAGCTCTCTGTATAATTTGTCAGAAGTACCGCCAATTCCTTTGCATTGTTCGGTTTGGTTTGTATGGATGGAGTACTTCAGGATTGATAGGATGAAAGCGAGTTTAACAGCTTTGGGGAAACTTTGGAGAGAATGGTTTCATTTCTTGTTTGCTGAAGTTCTGGCCTCTCTCTGGAGGCCAGAAAAAATGATCAGGATGGTTTGCGTCCGGCCCAGTAAAGAACAGCAAAACCGAAGGAGGCAGAAAGTATCGAGCCAGTCAGTACACCGATACGATCTGAGATCAGGTAACTGGTGTTCACGTCTTCAAAGGCCAGTGAGCTGATAAACAGGCTCATGGTGAAACCAATGCCACAAAGTACAGAGAGACCATACATCTGGATCCAGTTGGCTCCTGTGGGCAGTTTGGCCAGCCCGGATTTAACAGCCAGCCAGCAGAAGCTGAATACGCCAATCTGTTTACCGAGGAAGAGGCCGGTCACAATCCCCAAGGGGATTGGGGTGAACAGGCTTCTGACCTGTTCGGCATTCAGTTCAAGTCCGGCGTTGGCAAAGGCAAAAATAGGCAAAATGACATAATGAACACTGCGGTGCAGGCTGTGTTGCAGGGCTTTCAGTGGTGAACGACCTCTTCGGTCAACAGCTTTCAACGGTATGGTAAACGCCAGAAGTACTCCAGCCAGCGTAGCATGAACGCCTGACTTTAATACGCAGATCCAGAGCAGTGTGCCCACAACCATATAAGGTCCGATCCGGGTAACTCCCCGGTAGTTGAAGAAAGCCAGGATTGCGAGTAAGACAGCGACAATGCCCATTGACACCAAGGATAGGTCTTCAGTGTAGAAAATGGCAATGATAATAATGGCGCCAAGATCATCAATGATGGCCAGTGCCAGGAGGAAGGTCATTAGTGATGCGGGTGCACGTTTGCCAAGTAAGGCAAGAATGCCTACGGCAAAGGCAATATCCGTTGCAGCGGGTATGGCCCAACCTTTTATGGCAATCGGGTCTGAGTAGTTAAAGGCTACATAGAAAAGTGCTGGTGCCAGCATTCCACCGATGGCTCCAATGCCCGGCAACATAACCTGGGCCGGGGTACTGAGATCTCCTGCAAGTACTTCCTGTTTGACTTCAAGGCCAATCAAAAGGAAGAAAACAGCCATCAGACCATCATTGATCCATAATAACAGTGGTTTATGGATATCCAGGGGGCCTACGGTAAAACGGATGGGGGTTGATAGCAGTAAGTCATAATACGCGGCAAAAAAAGTGTTGGCAGCAAGCATCGCCAGTGCCGCAGCGATAAAAAGCAGTACACCAATGGCGTAATCCTGCTGTAAAAAAGTATGAAATCGTCTGGCAAACATGTTTTCTCCAAGTGCCTTTAGCTAACCGCCAATAGCTCATCAATTACACCTATGCGCCCGTAAGAAAGTTATGCCTGTTACCGGTCGATAATTATACGTTGGCATGGCGGGCAAACAATGACATTCAGTTTATATCTACTGAATGTCGCTTGGTATTAGGGGCTATTACTTATGACGGCATTATGGAGTAAGCCTGTAATGGTGTTAGTATTTCAGGCATCAGGTTTGCGGGCAAGGGTCACGCGGTCATGACCGGCCAGATCGGTTTCTGTGCGAATTTGCGTGAAGCCTGCCCGGGAAAGGATGGTCCGGACGGGATGGCTTTGGTCATAACCGTGTTCTAACAGAATCCATCCCCCGGGTTTCAGACATTGAATTGATTGCCCGGCAATGTCACGGATATCGTCCAGTCCATCGATGCCAGAGGCCAGCGCTGAAAGGGGTTCGTAACGGAGGTCTCCTTCTTTCAGGTGCGGGTCATTGCTGCGAATGTAGGGAGGGTTGCTGACGATCATGTCCATTAAGCATTTCGTCAGTGGTGAACACCATGATCCCTCGATGAATACTGTGTTCCGGATACCATTGATAACGGCATTCTGTGCAGCAACAACAAGGGCGTCCGGGCTTTTATCGATGGCAGTGACTTGCCAGACGGGCCGTTCCTTTGCCAGGGCCAGGGCTATTGCGCCGGTGCCGGTTCCCAGGTCAGCCACTTTGGTTTTTGGCCCGGTGTTTTGATTATTGGTACTCCCCAGGTTGAGCGGCAGAGCAAGTGCCAGTTCAACCAGAAGCTCGGTGTCTGGCCTGGGGATCAGGGTAGCTTCGGTCACTTTCAGCTGAAGGTTCCAGAACTCGCGCTGTCCGGTCAGATAGGCTATGGGGTGTCCTGCTTTTCGTTGAGCAATGAGCTTCACAAACTGATCCATCTGCTCACTGGTCAGAAGGGCTTCAGGCCAGGTAAAAAAATAACTTCGTGGCTTGTCAAGCACATGTGCCAACAGTAGCTCTGCATCAAGCCGTGGGGTAGGGCTGACAGAAAGCATGCGGGATGCTTCTGCCAGAGCGGTGTCTAATCGGGCGCTGCTCATGACTTATTCGCCCGCCAGACTGGCCAAGAGCTCAGCCTGATGTTCCTGAAGTAAAGGATCAATCACTGGATCCAGTTCGCCTTCAACAATTTCTGGCAATTTATAGAGTGTAAGGTTTATGCGATGGTCAGTAACCCGCCCCTGTGGGTAGTTATAGGTGCGAATGCGCTCAGAGCGGTCACCACTGCCTACCAGGCTTTTCCGGGTGTCGCTGATCTCTTTTGCAGCAGCCGTATCCTGGGCATCCTGAAGTTTGGCGGCAAGCCAGGTCATGGCTTTGGCCTTATTTTTGTGCTGTGAGCGTTCATCCTGGCATTCAACCACAATGCCGGTTGGCAGGTGGGTGATTCGGATGGCTGAGTCGGTCGTGTTGACGTGCTGACCACCAGCGCCAGATGAGCGGTAGGTATCGATTCGCAGGTCTTCCTTACGGATCTCAATAGCCTGTTGTTCATCAGGCTCTGGCATCACAGCAACGGTACAGGCAGAGGTATGGATTCTTCCCTGGGATTCAGTCTCAGGAACCCGTTGTACGCGGTGAGCGCCCGACTCAAACTTCATTCGACCGTAGACGTCGCTGCCAATAACGCGAGTGATTATCTCTTTATACCCGCCATGCTCACCATCGCTTGCACTGATAACCTCAATGCGCCAGCCACGTTTTTCAGCGTACCTGGAGTACATTCTGAAAAGGTCGCCAGCAAAAATGGCGGCTTCATCACCGCCCGTTCCTGCACGAATTTCCAGGAAGGTGTTCAGGCCGTCCCGTGGGTCTTTGGGTAGCAGCAGAACTTCGAGGTTCTTTTCCATCTCTGGCAGCTGCTCTTCGCAACTGGCCAGTTCCTCACGGGCCAGATCCGCCATGTCCGGGTCACCTTCTGTCATCATGGCTTCGGCTTCGGCTTTGTCACTGAGTAACTGGTCATACACTTTGTAGGCTTTCACTACCGGTTCCAGCTCAGCATACTCCTGGGAGAGCTTGCGGAACTGATCCTGGTTGCCAATAACCCCCGGATCACTCAACAGTGCGGAAAGCTCTTCGAAGCGCTCACCAAGGTTTTCCAGCTTAACGAGAATGGACTCTTTCATGATGTCTGCAAAAGGTGTCTATATAGGATGGGTTCAGAATACCATCAGGCATCCTGAGTTGAATCGTTTTTACGGCTGGCGTTCAGGCCCAGAAGTTTCTCTGCCCACTCCAGCTTTTCCTGTTGCCCCTTTGCGGCAGCACTTTTCAGCTCTACGCTGGGGTGGTGCATCAATTTGTTGGTCAGGGAGCGGGCAAATTGCTGCAGTACTTCTTCCGGTCTGGCTCCTCTGGCCAGCCATTGCATCGCTTTTTCCAGTTCCAGATCTCTTATCGTCTCAGTGCTCTGGCGATAATTGCGTAACAGATTGACGGCATCGAGCGCACGCAGGCGTGTCATGAACTCAAAGGTATCGGCCTCAATCATGCGCTCTGCCTGTTGGGCAGCATCTCTTCGCTGTTGCAGATTGTCTTCAATAACACCCTGCAAGTCATCAACTGTGTAGAGAAAAACATCAGCCAGCTCACTTACTTCGGGTTCGATGTCTCGGGGAACCGCAATATCCACCATAAACATAGGTTTGTGTTTTCTCTGTTTCAACGCCTTTTCAACTGCTCCTTTTCCGAGAACCGGTACCGGGCTGGCAGTGGAACTGATAATAATATCGCTTTCATGCAGTATTTGGGGTAAGTCCGAGAGCAAGACGGGTTTTCCTCCAAACATATCCGTGAGGCACCGGGCTCGCTCCAGGGTGCGGTTGGCCACAATAATATTGGCAACGCCCTGCTGGCAAAGGTGTCTTGCTGTCAGTTCGATGGTTTCGCCGGCCCCGATCAGTAATGCCGTATTTTCGCTGAGATCGGAAAAAATCTGCTTTGCCAGTCGGGTGGCGGCATAAGCTACCGAAACTGGCTGCTGGTTAATGGCGGTTTCGGTTCTGATCTGCTTGGCAGTAGTAAAACTGTGCTGAAACAGGCGATTAAGCTTCGGGCCCGTGGTGTCGGCTTCCTGGGCACTGGCGTAGGCAGATTTTAGCTGCCCCAGAATCTGCGGTTCGCCAAGAATCATGGAATCAAGCCCGCAGGCAACCCGCATCAGGTGACGCACCGCCTGCTCATCATGAAAAAGGTAGCTGTGTTCTGTCAGCAGTTTGCAGTTGGTCTGATGGTAACGGGTTATCCAGTCAATCAGTTTGTTGTAGCAAAGTCTGGCTGCCTCAGCGCCGGAGTTGTGGATAGCACAGTAGATTTCAGTACGATTACAGGTAGACAGAATGGCAATTTCTTCAAGGCCGGTGTGGACCCTGGCATTTTGCAGTGCATCGGACAGCTGGTCAGCAGAAAAGGCAACCTGTTCCCTTAATGTAATTGGTGCTGTCCTGTGATTGATACCAGCGGTAATATACCCCATCAGACCTCTGTTGCTGTCATGGTTCACTGCTACTATAGATTGGCTGACATGTCACACCCGTATTATGAAGCATTCAATGCTCTATGGACGGGCGGTTATGTAGGCCAATGGTTAATTTGAACATGCTTCCAGAGGAGTATCCCTATTCAAGGTGGGTACGGCCTGATTTTTCCGTCCAAGTCTTCCTTCAAGAAAAACTCTTGATAGCTGGAGCGTTCTGCAAATTCTGCTTATGTATTTTTGGCTTATGACCATGCCCGATGCCTCAATCGCAGTGACCAGATTCATACTCAGGCCGCAATAGGGAGAGAGAATCTTGATGGGACTGCTGGATTGATGGGTGTTCCGGCCGATCAATTCTGCAATGGAAAGCGTGTAACTGTAAACTCTCTTCACGTGTTTTAACGGATATTTTGCACATCATCCAGAATTAACCAGAATCAGGGGAAAGGGCATACCATCCATGATTAGAATGATTGCCAGGGCTGAATATTTCATCACCGAAGCTGAGGTTTTCCGAAGGTGCAGTAAAGCGTTGGTTCTTTTTTTTGTTGTTTTTCTGGTGGGGTGTTCCAGTCAGACGGTTCGGCAGGTTGGCAGTGTTGCTACAACCCTATCGGATAGTCAGTCACAGCTCCAGGCTGACGATCCCGTTACGCCGTTTGAAGCGGAGACGCTTTATGACTTGCTGGTGGCAGAGGTTAGTGGTCAGCGTCAGCGTTATGACCTGGCGCTGGGTAATTATCTGAAGCAGGCTCATAAAACACGAGATATCGGTGTGGCTCAGAGGGCCTACCAGGTTGCTGTTTATGTAGGAGCAAGGCAGGCCGCACTGGATGCTTCATTATTATGGGTTGAGCTCCAGCCTGACAACCCGGATGCGCTGAATGGGGCTGCTCTTGAACTGGTGTATGCAGGCCAGTATGAGAGGGCCTTTGCTCAAATGAGCCAACAGCTTTCTCTGGGTGGCAGTCCAGCCTTTGACATACTCGCCAGTGCTGTTGGTAACGATCAGGGGAAGCATTCTGAAGGTGGTCGGCTTGATCTTGTTCGTCAGTTTGAAGCGTTGTCTCAGGCTTACCCGAATGAACGGGTGTTGAAGCTGGGGCAGGCCATTCTGCTGCAGCAGGTCGGTGAATTTGAATCAGCTCTTGCGCTTGCCAATGAGCTTCTGAAACAGGATCGCGGGTTTGTGTCTGCCATTATGGTAAAGGGTCGGGCTTTACATAAATTAAAGCGGGATGCTGAAGCCGAAGTTATGCTTTTTGAAGCCGTTCAGCGATACCCTGATAAAAACCGGCTTCGATTGTTGTATGGTAGGGTTCTGGTTCATGCCGGTAAACTTGATCAGGCAAGGAAGCAGTTTGAAGTTCTGCTTGAGAGGGCACCCGGTGAGAGTGATGTCGTACTGTCTCTGGGGCTGATTACCTTGGAAAATGGTCTGGAGCAGGAAGCCGGGCAGTACTTTGAACAGCTACTGACGCTTGGTGAACGGGACAATACAGCTCATTATTATCTTGGACGATTGAGTGAGAAACAGCAGAAATACGCTTCTGCCAAAGAGCACTATCTTTCTGTAGGGCCCGGAAAGGAGTTTATGGCTGCTCAGGTTGCTCTGACCGGGATGTTGGTTGAACAAGATAAACTAAAAGAGGCATTGACCTATCTGGGTGAGGCAAGAAACCGTCACCCTGCACGGATGGAATCGCTTTTCCTTCTGGAGGGTGAGCTTCTGGTTAACGATGGACAACTGGATAAAGCGCTGACATTGTTTGAGCGGGCGCTGAAAACAAACCCTGAATCAGTAAACCTTCTCTATTCAAGGGCAATGGTTTATGAAAAACTGAATAATCTGGAGGGCATGGAGCAGGACCTGCGTTCAATCCTGGAGTTTGAGCCTGACAATGCTGCTGCATTGAATGCCCTGGGGTACACCCTGGCGGATCGAACCGATCGCTTTAAGGAGGCTGAAGCGCTTATTTTACAGGCCTATGAGTTGGACAGCGAAGACCCGGCCATTCTGGACAGTATGGGGTGGGTGCAGTTTCGCCTCGGGAACTTTGATCAGGCAGAGAAATATTTGAGAATGGCTTACCGTCAGTTTCCTGATGCTGAGATTGCTGCCCATCTGGGCGAGGTGCTATGGGCAAGAGGTGAGCAAGATGCTGCCAGGTTGTTGTGGGCGGAAGCGTTGCAGAAAAGCCCTGATAGTCAGATCCTGAAAGATACCATGGATCGGCTTACCGGTGCTGAGCCTGAGAGTCAGGCAGAAACTGTCAGTTCAGCTCCGTGATTTTTTTCAAAAAGTAAATGTTGCGTCTTCAGTGGTTATGTTCATGACCACGGTGACGAGATGTCTACGCATAAAACGGCTTGGTGTGTACGGGAATGGGTGTTGATAAATACTTTTCTGGTTTAAGAATTTTACTGGTTCTCTCTTTTTTAATCCTTTCCGGCTGTGCATCCCGAACGGTTGACTCTGGGAGTCAAGTCAGTGATGAAGAGAAAGAACAGCGCTGGCAGCGACATCAGGAGCGTCTGGGGCAGATTAAGTCCTGGGAGATGACAGGACGCCTTAATATGAGGGTTCCCGGGCAATCAGGCACTATGTCGCTTGATTGGCGACAGCGTGGGGATGAATACATGCTGTTCCTGGATGGTCCCTTGGGTGTGTCGGTTGCCAGTGTTTCAGGAAATCGTCAGGGTGTGTCAGTAACTGCATCCGATGAAACCCGTTATGGACCGTCCCCTGAAATGCTGCTTTATTCCCTGACCGGGTGGCAGTTCCCAGTCAGTAATCTAAGGTACTGGATCAGGGGGCTTCCGGCTCCGGGCAGCAATGCTCTGATTCAACTGAATAATCTGGGTTACCCTGAAAAAATTGAACAACAGGGTTGGATGGTTGTTTATCAGAAGTATGGGCTGGGCAGCAGTCAGCGTTTACCTGCTCAACTTATTGTTAGTCGTGGTAACGTTCAATTAAGTCTGGTAATTAATAACTGGCAGCTTTAACGGTCTGCCAGTCAAACGTGATTTTCGGTCAGCTTATTTCCCATATACCCTCCGGGTAGTCTTGAGAAATGGTTATAAGTCTGTCTAATACTCTATTAACGGTATCATGGTAACTTCCCCATCCATTTTCTGGATTCAGAGCCTCCATTGCACTTTTGTTTTCAACCATGTAGTTACGGATCTCCAATAGCACCTTTACTGCGCGCTCTCCTGCCATGCCTTCGATAACGTGTATTCCTTGACCAGGTTTTGCAGCATAAAACATGGGTGCTACGTTATAGGTACAATTTACCCACGTTTGTTCGCCGTATCCTTTCATTTGAAAGTCATAAGACATAGTTTCAATTCTCTTTTGCATGATTTGTGGGTTTGGATGATTCAGTGGTAGCGACCAGACTTTTTGATCAGATTCCCGGTGTTAAGTTCAAAGTCTGAAGTTTTTTTATCAGGGATTTCCGTTATGATGCTGTATTGCGCTTTTTGAACCATTATGATGAATGATGACGGTTTTTTTTAATAAAGTGTTCTGGGAGTCTTCTGGATGCTGACAGAACTGGTGTTGCCAGCCCCGGCCAAGTTGAACCTGTTTCTGCATATCACAGGTCGTCGGCCTGATGGCTATCATAACCTGCAAACGCTTTTTCAGTTTCTGGATTTTGGTGATCAGCTGACTATGGCCAACAGCGATGCGGGTATTGAGCTGGTTACCAATCTTGAAGGGGTGGAGCCAGAAGAAAATCTGATTGTTAAGGCTGCGCGTCTTCTTCAGCAGGAGACTGGTTGTCAGCAGGGTGCAAAGATTTTTCTCGATAAACAGCTTCCCATAGGGGGAGGGCTTGGTGGTGGTAGTTCCAATGCGGCGACCACGTTGTTGGGGCTCAATGCCTTATGGGGATTGAATCTTACTATTGATCATCTGGCGGCACTCGGTTTAAGGCTGGGTGCTGATGTTCCGGTTTTTGTCCGTGGACACAGCGCTTTTGCCGAAGGAGTTGGTGAAATTCTCACTCCTGTCGAGCTTCGGGAATCGTGGTTCCTTGTCGTGGTTCCGAATGCACAGGTTAATACCGCCACGATGTACGGACACAGCGATTTGACAAGAGATTCATTGCCGATTAGAGTGCGCGACGTTCTTGATCGAGAGGGTGTTGCTCTTGATCAGGCTCCCGATAACAATCAGGAGCATCTACGAAAGCAACAGTGGCGAAATGATTTCGAACCTCTGGTCCGTTCACTGTACCCCGAGGTTGATAAAACGCTCTCTCTGTTGGATAATCTCGCAGATTCGAGCATCGGGCGAGCCATGATGAGTGGTTCCGGGGCATCAATATTTGCCCGGTTTGCCAGTCGTGAACAGGCGTTAACGGCACAGGCTGAACTGACTCTGGGTGTCACACGTACCAAGAGTACAGATGATACATCAAGGCTACGCAGTTTCGTGGCACGTGGCGTTAATCGTTCGCCTTTGCATACAGACTTGCAGCTGGCAGATGTTATGTATGGCGCTTGATTCAGCTGTTGATTGCTCGTTATTGCTTAAGATTGCTTTGATGTTAACTACGATAAATCGGCCTGGATTGTGCACGGATTGATAAAGAGATTTACTGGGGTGTCGCCAAGCGGTAAGGCATCAGGTTTTGATCCTGACATGCGGGGGTTCGAATCCCTCCACCCCAGCCAGAATGCTGTCCGTGTGCCCCGTTGTACCGAAAATCGTTTCCTATCGTCTATTGATGTTGATTATTTAGACGATGTTCTGTCTGAACCCTCTCTTGTTACTCGATTTTTTCCACCTACGCCCAGTATCCAAGCAAGGTAGTTTCCCGTGTCGAAAATGATGGTGTTTGCCGGCAGCTCAAATCCGGATTTGGTTCACAAAGTTGTCAATCACCTGCATATCCCACTTGGCAAGGCTTACGTTGGCCGTTTCAGTGATGGCGAGTGCGCTGTAGAAATTCAGGAAAATGTCCGTGGCCGGGATGTGTTCATTATTCAGTCAACCTGTGCGCCAACCAATGATAACCTGATGGAACTGCTGGTGATGGCAGATGCCATGCGCCGCTCTTCTGCGGTTCGAGTAACGGCCGTGCTGCCTTATTTTGGTTATGCCCGCCAGGATCGTCGGCCTCGTTCCAGCCGTGTACCGATCAGTGCCAAAGTGGTTGCGGATATGATTGCTGGTGTGGGCGTGGACCGGGTCTTGACGGTTGATCTGCATGCAGACCAGATTCAGGGCTTCTTCGATATTCCTGTGGATAACGTCTACGGCTCGCCCATTCTTCTGGACGATATTGAGCGTCGCGATTACAGCGATGTGATGGTGGTGTCACCAGACCATGGTGGTGTGGTTCGTGCCCGTGCAGTGGCCAAGCGTCTGAACTCTGATCTGGCTATTATTGACAAGCGTCGTCCAGAGGCCAACAAGAGTGAAGTGATGAATATCATAGGTGACGTTTCCGGACGCACCTGTATCCTTGTTGATGATATGGTGGATACTGCCGGTACCCTGTGTCAGGCGGCTGCGGCCCTGAAAGAGAAAGGTGCACAAGCTGTTTATGCATATTGTACTCATCCAATTCTCTCTGGCCGGGCCCTGGAAAATGTAGCTAACTCTCAGCTGGATGAGCTGGTGGTAACTAATACCATCCCGCTTAGCCCTGCAGCTCAGGCTCTGGATAAAATTCGTCAGTTGGATATGTCCCCTCTACTGGCAGAATCTGTGCGCAGAATCAGTAACGCTGAGTCCATCAGTGCGATGTTTCAGTAAATACCCGGTCTGGTGCGGGAAACATATTTTGCTTTTTTATGCTATGCCGGTATGATATCGCACCTTTGAATCCCCCCTTGTGGGGTTTTGTTAGAAAACCTGTTTCTGCCTGGTCGCAAGGTGGTGGCAGGTATATTGGAGATAATCATGTCTGAAGCAATCGTTTTAAACGCAACAGCACGTAAGGATATCGGGAAAGGTGCGAGCCGCCGCCTCCGTCGTGCTGATCTGGTTCCTGGTATCATCTACGGTGGTGAGGCTGAGCCTGTACAGATCACTCTGGAAGGTAAGGTTATTCGTAAGGCTCTGGAAGTTGAAGCTTTTTACTCTCAGGTTCTGACGCTGGTTGTTGATGGTGCCAGGCAGCAGGCTATCCTGAAGGATCTTCAGCGTCATCCTGCTAAAGAGTTCGCCATGCATCTGGACTTCCTGCGTGTTGATGCAGACCATGAGATTACCACGAATGCGCCTCTGCACTTCATTAATGAAGACGAGTGTGTCGGCGTGAAAGCTGGTGGTGCGATCGTACACAACCGTGTAGATCTTGAAATCAAGTGTCTGCCGGGCGACCTGCCAGAGTTCATCGAAGTTGACATGGCCAAGGTTGAAGTGGGTGGCCACGTTCACCTGAGCGATCTGACCATTCCGGCAGGCGTTGAAGTTATCGCTCACGGTCAGGATCTCGATATTGCCAGTGTGCAGGCTACTCGTGGTGGTTCTGAAGAATCCGAAGCGGCTGAAGAAGCTGGCGAAGCATAACCATCGGGAGGCTGAGGCATTATGGTAAAAACTTCGGAACTCTTATCCTCAACAGAGTCAATTCGACTGGTCGTGGGGCTGGGAAATCCCGGAGCACAGTATGAAGATACCCGTCATAATGCCGGCTTCTGGTACGTTGAGCAGTTAGCAAGAAGTCACGGTGTGGTCTTGCAGCCAGAAACGAAGTTTTCTGGCATGACTGCCCGTGTACAAATAGGCGGACAGGACGTTCGCCTGCTTAATCCTACCACTTTTATGAATCGAAGTGGTCAGGCCGTTGGTGCCATGGCAACTTTCTTCAAAATCCCCCCGGAATCTATCCTTGTTGTTCACGACGAACTTGATTTGCCTGCCGGCGTTGGTCGTTTGAAGCAGGGTGGTGGTCATGGTGGCCATAATGGTCTCCGGGATATTATTTCTTCCCTTGGAAACAATCGTGAGTTTTTGCGGCTTCGTCTTGGCATCGGCCATCCCGGAAACAGCAAGGATGTGGTGAACTATGTGTTGACTAAACCATCGGTTGCAGAGCGGCAAAAGATTGATGCTGTCATTGATGAATCCATCCGGGTAACACCTGAAGCTCTGCATGGCAAACGATCCAAAGCAGTTCAGGAATTGCATACTTTCTCTGCCTGAGGTTTGTCTCTGGTGTCTGCCTACTGAAGGGGAACATTCAACTCAGGGGTTGGCCAGTAATCATTTTTATTTAACGTTTTCTCCTTTCTAAGCATGGCGTTGTCGATTAATCGGCATATCAGTTCTTCAAATTCTATTCCGGCATGTCTTGCTCCATCGGGAAACAAACTGGTCGGTGTCATTCCGGGAAGGTTGTTGATTTCGGAAAAGATCGGCTCTCCACTCGCCGGGACGATGAAATCCGACCGGCTGATATCCCTGCAGCGAACGAGTTGATGCGCCTGCAGAGCGATCTCCTGAACTCTTCTTCTCTGATAATCCGTAATGCGGGCGGGAATAATGTGTTCACTCAAGCCCGGTGTGTAGCGGTGGGTATAGTCGTACCAGGCATTGTCAGGCGTAATAATTTCTGTGGTAGAAAGAACTTGTGTGGTATCCAGCTCAAGTACGCCGGCAGTGACTTCTTTGCCATGAATAAATGTCTCCACCAGTAGTCGCTCATCTTTCTCAAAGCCGCTTCTGAGGCACTCTGTCAGCTCTTCCTCACCCTGGGCAAATTGAATGCCGATCCCGGACCCTTGAGCAACAGGCTTGATAATGACCTTTTCCCCGAGAGTATCAATACATTGACTGACAGACCGGTTTAATGGGTCTCTATGGGACATGACACAATCTTTTGCCATGGGGATACCCGCAGCCTGCAATATACGCTTGGTGGTGACTTTGTCCAGAGCACAGGCACTTCCCAAGACTGTTGACCCAACATAAGGGATGCCCATTATCTCAAGTAGCCCCTGCAGGCAACCATCCTCTCCCATTGGGCCGTGGGCAACGGGAAAAACAACATCGACCTGATGGAAGGTCAGGTTGGCGGGCAGCATTTCATCCAGTTCAAGGGTTACTACTTTCTTATAGTTTTTCGCCAGGGGTGAGCTGATGCGACCCGCTGAAAGTCGTGAGACACTGGCTTCCGGGGAGGGGCCTCCGCAAATTATTCCCACAGTTATGCTTCTGTCTGGCATCTGGTGACCCCTGAGCTTAAGAATACAGTTCATCAAATGTAGTTGTTTTTGTTGCACTTCATATTGTTAATTAATATTCGGAGGTTGCCCAACGATAAAATCCATTGACCAGAATGATACCCAGTCCAGCTTTTACTTAAAAAAACGGCAACCGCTGGTGTCGTGTTGATAACTCCATTTTCGACCCTGTGGCATTTTTGCGGGTGTCCGTCCGTTTGGTTCAGCCAGAATCAGAATTTATGATTATTTCAGTTGTTGTTTTTAGTATTTTCCGTAATATCTGTGGCTTCTGTACTTTTGTACTGTTGAATCAGTACAGATGGCTGAGATAAGTTGAACAAGGTATGAAGACTGAGTCCTGGTTTCAGGTAATCAAACTGCTGAAGGGACAGCAGGATTTGGAAGCGCTCTATGAGGTTATGAGGGTGTTACTGACTCAAGAAGAGCGGGATGCCATTGGCTCAAGATTGGCCATTATGCGGGCCCTGCTTTCGGGAGAAGAGTCTCAACGGGAGATAGCTGCGCGGATCGGGGTGAGTATCGCTAAAGTAACCCGAGGTTCAAATTATCTGAAAAGGCTGTCTGCTACTGAAATAGCCATGATTGAACAGATTTAAATAATTAGTGTCTAAACAGATAAAACTGAGCTGAATAAGGCCCTGATTTCATAAAGGTCCTGAGTTCAATAAGTATATAGTTCCAATAGCAGTAGGATTATGAATGTCTGAAGCAGTTATAACGGAAAGTTCTGCGGGCTCTACCGGGAAGCAGGGTTCGGTTCTTGGAGGAACGGTGATCGTAGCCGGTACTGCGATTGGTGCCGGAATGTTTTCACTGCCGGTGGCCACCAGCGGTCTCTGGTTTGGTTACTCAATGCTGCTGATGGTCTTTACCTGGTATTGCATGTACAGTGCATCACTCTATCTACTGGAAGCCAATCTGCGCTTTCCTCTGGGGGCGAGTTTTGATTCCATTGCCGAGGGCACCATTGGTTCTTTTGGTCGTGTTGTCAACGGTGCTTCGGTTGCCTTTCTCTGTTACATCCTGACTTATGCCTACATCTCGGGAGGCAGTTCCATCATTACGTACTCTCTGGAGGCCGTAGATGGTGTCTCTCTCTCCCCGCCGATGGCCAGCTTTGTTTTTGCCCTGGTGCTTGCGGCTATCGTAATAAGCGGAACCCGTGCCGTTGACCGGGTCAGTACGGTGCTGGTTGGCGGAATGGTGATTGCTTTTCTGTGGAGTATCAGTGGCTTGCTGGGTAATGCGTCATCTGACTATCTGATGCCGGGCCTCTCGTTTGCCGAAGTGTTTCCTTTCTCTTTTGGATCATTGGGCTTTCTGACGGTCAGTTTTGGTATGCAGACCGCTGTGCCCAGTATCACCCGCTATCTCAATAAAGATGGAAGGCAGGTAAGGTTTGCTCTTTTGGCGGGCTCGTTGCTGGCCCTGGCGTTTTATGCCATGTGGCAGCTCAGTTTCTTTGGCAACCTGCCTCGTGAAACGTTTCCGACCATTATTGCTGCCGGAGGCAATATTGGCGATATGCTGGGCGCACTTTCCGAGTCTGGCCTTAATGTGAATATTTCGAATGTATTGCAGTGGTTTGCCAATATGGCGGTGGCTAGCTCATTCCTTGGCGTTGCCCTGTGTCTGTTTGATTACATCGCGGACCTGTTTGGTTTCGATAACAGCTTTTTGGGCCGCATAAAAACAGGTGCGATCACGTTTATTCCTCCAACCCTGTTGGGTGTGTTCCTGCCCAATGGTTTTATTACTGCCATTGGCTTTGCCGGGCTGGTGCTGGTTATTTTCTGCATTCTCTCTCCGGTGGCGATGGCCTGGGTTGGTCGTCAGCGAGGTGAGGGTGGCTACCAGGTGCCGGGCGGGATCCTGAGAATGATACTGATCTTCCTTTTTGGTATTGCGGCCATGGTGCTGGCGGGTCTTGATTTGATGGGGGCTCTGCCAAAGTTTGGCTGATTCTTCTTTTATTTAATTCGATCGAATGCCCGGGAAGTATTTTTCCGGGCGTTTTTTTATCAGTCGACATAAAATTTCTGAAATTTTTTCCCTCAGTCTTTATAATTCTGCCCCATTAACTATCTTCAGGAGCGAGCAGAAGCGCTATGGGTTTCAAATGTGGCATCGTTGGATTGCCAAACGTTGGTAAATCAACGCTATTTAATGCCTTAACCAAGGCGGGTATTGATGCAGAGAACTTCCCGTTCTGTACCATTGAGCCCAATGCCGGTGTTGTTGCCATGCCAGATCCCCGTCTGGATAAGCTGGCGGCAATCGTTAAACCTCAGCGAGTGTTGCCGACCACCATGGAGTTTGTGGATATCGCTGGTCTTGTGGAGGGGGCATCCAAAGGAGAAGGTCTGGGTAACAAGTTTCTGGCAAATATCCGCGAAACCGATGCGATTGCTCATGTGGTTCGCTGCTTTGCCAATGACAATGTCATTCATGTGGCTAACAAGATTGATCCCCGTGCTGATATTGAAATCATCAATATGGAGCTGGTGCTGGCGGATCTTGAAAGCTGTGAAAAGCAGCTTCAGCGCGTTGCCCGTTCTGCCAAGGGTGGCGATAAGGATTCATTCGCCCAGAAGGGATTGCTGGAAAAAATCATCCCGCACCTGGAGGCTGGTAATCCGGTTCGCTCTCTGGATATGAGTGATGATGAACGCAAGCTTGTTCGTTTGTTCCACCTGCTGACCATCAAACCCACCATGTACATTGCCAATGTTGATGAAGATGGTTTTGAGGATAACGAATACCTGAATACCGTTCGGGGAATTGCTGCTCAGGAAGGCGCTGTGGTGGTTCCGATCTGTAATAAACTGGAATCTGAAATTGCCGAACTGGATGATGACGAGCGCGCAGAGTTTCTGGCCGACCTGGGAATGGATGAGCCGGGTCTGGATCGCGTTATCCGTGCTGGTTATGACCTGCTTGGTCTGCAAACCTACTTTACCGCAGGGATGAAAGAGGTCAGGGCCTGGACGGTGAAAGTAGGTGCAACTGCACCGCAGGCTGCCGGTGTTATTCATACTGACTTCGAACGTGGTTTTATTCGTGCGGAAGTCACTGGCTATGATGATTTCATCAAATACCATGGTGAGCAGGGCGCTAAAGAAGCGGGCCGTCTGCGTGTAGAAGGCAAGGCATATATTGTCAAGGATGGTGACGTTATGCACTTCCTGTTTAATGTTTGAACCCGGCTGAAAAAAACGTCAGAGTAAGGCATGCTGAAGCGTGCCTCATTTTTATTGCGCTCCTGATTCGAGTATTTTCCTGTCGTCGTATTAAGAAACTGCTTTGCTTATAGGATATTTGCTTGACAGGTTCGGGTGAAATCACTAAAGTGCGCAACATCTTTCGGCGGCTAGGTAGCTCAGTTGGTTAGAGCACAGCACTCATAATGCTGGGGTCGGCAGTTCGAATCTGCCCCTAGCTACCATGTAATCTTTTCTGCAAGATACAGGTGGTTGCTAAAACGAGTTGTCGTATAGTAGCATCGGAAGGGTTTTACGGCGCAGCGTTAATCGTTCGTCTCTCTGCTGGGGTGTCGCCAAGCGGTAAGGCATCAGGTTTTGATCCTGACATGCGGGGGTTCGAATCCCTCCACCCCAGCCATTTATCATTATCCTTTTTTTAAGTGGAAATGGTAAAAGTCCCCTCAATATATTTGCTTGTTCAAATAACGTTCATGTTATTTTCGTGATTTTTTTTCATCTCATTGGTCGCAAGTTAACATTCAATTGACAATGAGTGCAAGAAACTCATCCAGAAGTAAGAGTATGTCTTTGCTTTGAAGAACAACCGCTGATGGCTGATTGAAATAATCTAATATTCTTGTGGGTGGAAGTTCTAAATAATAATGGGTTATAGGCGTATTTCTTTCTGTTCTTTTGCTCAAATGAAAATGATTTGTTGGTTTTTTTGTCTCTGAACAGTGGCTATATTGATAAGTAAGCCAAATTGGTTCTCTCAGATCGCTCATCTGATGAGCTGCCAACCAGTGAAAAAATAGTGATGCGATTTTGTTATCCAGTTCAAAAAAGGAAGGGGATGCATTAAGAATCTTGTTGATTTCATGTTTGATGTCAGATTTTTTTATTTGGTTTATTTTATTAAAAACATCTTCTTTTAATAAAGAACTGCAGTCAAATATAATAGGCTTGTTGTATACTGATTTTGATATATTTAAAAAAGCCGGTTCTCCAATTGCCAGCTTTTCGGGTAAAAGTTTGCTGTTTTCTGCAGGCTGATAATGCAGTTTTTGATGGATGCCTGTTTCTGCTAGTTGTAACATTGGAGAACTGCTTTTCGGGATCGTTTGCATACTTTCGGTGAATAAGGTAGACATTGTTAAGAAATATCTTCTTCTATTATCTGATATTAAATCAAGATTTTTCATTTTTAGGGGGAAAGAATTATACATCAATTCCAATCTGTTCTTTAGTTGACAAGAGTTCATTCTTTTTGAATAAAATTGCAGTATTGATAATAGATAATACTTCAAATACGTAGGAGATAGATCGTAAATGTCACATAACCATAATAGATAGGGCGTATCGACTTCTTTTTTCAATAATAACTCAAGGAGTTCGCCTTCATTTCTTATCTCAAAGTCGCGCTTTGGATCAGTATTACTAGCAATCATTTTCGCGCTTTTTCCTATAATCTCTTTCCATTTATCTTTTTCTTCTCCGTACAGGAGAAATAATTGTGGCGATATAAGCAGTGCCCAGTATATTGGCAAGTAATCAAATCTGGACCGATCACTCTCTGGCATATTGAGAAAAGCTGAATAATCATTTTTAAGTTCCTGCAAGTCGTCTTCTGAAACCTCAACCTTTTTCCTCAATTTTTCGTTCAGTATTTCCAGCTTTTCGCTAATCCCCCGGTATTGTTGATCTAATGAGTCAAAGCCAGACTCACTATGAAGGAGTGCCAGTCTTTCAATGGGTGATCTAAGCGCAGAATTGCCTGTTTGACGATAATCGCCCCAATCCGGCTCTGTGATGTCTGCGCTAGATTGCCCACCACCGCCGAGCTGGTATTGTCGCCAGGTATGGCCACCGTCAGGACTGATCTCAACAAAACTGTGGGAGACATTCGATACCTGCCGGGCAGGAATCCCCCAATAGTGGCAGAGCATCTGGAAGATTACTGCTTTTTCCATGCATGCGCCTTGTTTCTCAATGAGCATGGTCAGCAACAGTTCTTCACCTTTTTCAGTGATAAATGTATCGTCAGAAAAGCTATCCAGCCAGTCCATCAGGTTACTTAGCCGTGCCGGGATATCGTCGATCGCATTGATGTCTTGTAGCTCCTGATAAGCTTCACAATTATCGGTTTCGGGATAAAAAATACGATCTCCGAGCAGTTTGCCGATCTGCTGACTGCACAGGTGTTCCTGTAACAGCATCGGCTCTCCCGGTTCAAGTTGGGCAAAATAGCCTTGGTCCGGGGCAATAATAAAATCAATCGTTACCGGCAATCCCGGGGTTCCATGGCTTTTAACTAACAGTTGCCCCGTATTTTCACTTCGGGCCAGTTGGAAATTGGCAACTGGCTCCCCTGTTGGCAGTGATATCCGGATAGCCCGCAGCTGGTCCGAAGGGGTCAGGGCGGGTAACGGTTGCCACTGATCATTCAGGGTCAGCTCAATTTTGCCGGGCAGTTCGTCTTCCCTAAGGTCGGCCCGCCAGGGGATACCATCCTTAACGATTGTTATGAGCGGGTTATTGTGCCAGTCAATGGGATAGTTGCGTAACTGTCCGTCGTCGTCGAGACGAGTCTCTAAAAACGCTAACCGGTATTGTCGAGCGTCATACGGGTGTTTTGGGAAATGGCGGGTAATCTGAAAATATTGTGGAGCGATATTTCCAAAACTAAACAGCGATGTTTCACCTTTATGCTGCACATCATTAACGGACCTTCCCGCTGGGTTGTTATGACCTTTTTTGCTGCTGTGTATCTTACTCTTGAGCACTGTTTTAACTGTGGCAATCACCTCCTGATCAGTGACATTCGGTGTGACCGTGATTTCTCGTTCATCAGAGTGGGCTGTATTACCGAATTTCACCGTAATAGGGGCTGGCAGTCCGGGCACACTATTGGCTATGCGCTCAACATGCAGTCGGTGTTGCTCCTCATTGTCCCTTTGTTCAAGGGCAGTTGTCGTATCCTGTAGCTCCGGCAGTGGAGTCGCCAGTGCACGAAATGACAGTGAGAGGTATTGTTGAAAGGCCCTTTGCCATTGCTCCGGGCACTGCTCCGGAGATTGCCTGGCCAGATAATTCGCGGTGCCGAACAGGTCATCCAGTGCCAGCTGAACGGGACTGTTCTGCTCATCCAGTGCGTTGGCCAGTTGGTGGAAGTGGCCCGATAGCCATTGCGGCAACCCTTCCGGCATTCCTGACATGCGCTGAATCAGCCCTTCCAGCGCCTGCTGCGATAAGGCCCCCAGTCTGACCTGGGTGCAGCGGCTCTTGAGCGCCGGGCTCAGGGCTTCCCGCCCCTCAAAAGAGCCCGGATTGACGGTGGCAAAGAGCCGGAATCCAGGGGCCGCATGGCCGGTTAATACATCGTTGAATAGCCCTTCCAGATAGCTGCTGGGGATCAGGTTCAGCTCGCTGATGGCGATCAGCTGGCCTTTGCTCATGGCCTGGTTGACGCTGTCCACCAGGGCAGACCACTGGTTCGGGTTGGCATTGATGTGGATGAACGGTGTGACGGACTGATGTTGCCGGAATTGCTGCTTTTGCCACCGCCGGATGGTCCTGTCCAGAATAAAGTCTTTACCCCAGCCTGCAGGCCCTTCCACCAACGTGGCGGTGCGTCCTTTGTCATCCTTGTCGAGACTTTGCCAGTAGCGGTAGACCAGCTGCCGGACAGGCTCCGGAGAAAAGTCAGCATCAGGGTTCTCTGCCTGCAACTGTTGCAGGAATTGGGCAAAGGTCTGGTCGGCTCCGGCCACCACCGATAAATCTTCCGGGTACTGTCCCTGATACCAGAGATTAAGGGATGTCAGGCGCTGTTGGTAAGCACCGGTAACGGCACCGGCCAGGCTGTCCATAAACGCACGCCGGATCAGGGCATTCACCTGTGCTTCCGGTATATCGGTTGACGCAGCCGGATAATATTTAACAATCTGGCGAACCGTCGCCAGCACATCCCTGATATCCCTCGGGGTGACCAGATCCCCCGGCACCAGCACCTTAAAGTGGTTGAACAGGGTTAACAGGCGGTGACAGGCCTGTTGCTTGCTGGCATCTGACCACTGGCCAGGCAGACCGGGTAAGATAATGGCCCTTGCCAGCACGGATTCGGGCAGGGGATGGTAGAAAAAGGTGGGCATCCGGGATCTGAGGGTGGTATCCAGCCGTCGCCCCTGGTAATGGTCGGGATTGCCGGTGAGAATAATCCGGTGTTTCTCTGTTAACCGATATTCCCGGCCCTGATAGTGGATGACCGGCGGTGTCCTGGTCAAACCGGCGAGGGGAGCCAGCAAGCCGTCAGGTGCCAGGTTAGCCTCATCCAGCACCAGCAGGGGCGGATTCCTGGACAATGCCCACTGCAGGAGCGGCCCTTCGCAAAACGCCGTGTGATGATCGGTCTGGTTGTCCGTTTGTTGACTGACCAGCTGCGTTCCGCCAAACAGTTCCTCTGAGGTCCGGTTGGGGCCCAGCTGGATGACCTGGCAACCGGGATAACCGCCCTTGACTGCAATGGCCTCGGCCATATGGGACTTTCCTGCCCCGGCTTCCCCTTGCAGAAAGACCATAGGGTGCTCCTGTACCCGGTTGGCCAGATACTCCAGGCGACGCTCCTGCCTGGACTGGGTATGACGTTGGTTCAAGAGCAAGGCGTTGGGCAGGTCCTCGCAGTGGGGCGGCAATTCATTATTCTCAAATAGTGAAATCAGCAGGTTGTTGACTTGCTGCCATTTCTGCTGATCGGTCTGATCCGTCACCAGCACAGCGTTTATTGCGGTCTCCACTGACGCCAGGGTGGCACTGACAACGGTTCCGCACGTGAGTAATTTTTTATTGGCGATCAGGGCATCCCTCAGGGTTGAGCGTACCACGCCATCAAAAAACGATCGTGTTCTGACGGTATTCAGATTGACGGTTAATTGCCGTGCCAGTGAGAACCAGTGTGACCAGTCCGCCGAGCCAACGATATAAGTTGCCAACGCCTTAACCGAGTCGTTATTAATCTCGTCAAATTGTTTAATGGCTCGGTGTACCCCGGGCGGGCAGTGTCGTGCCAGCGTCCAGAAATCCGCTTTGATCTGCTCAAGTTTGGGTTCAGGATGCCTGGCCAACCACTGTTGCAAGGCCGACCGGTTTGCCCGGTCGTCGGCGGGTTGATCCGGATAATACCGGGCGATTTTTGCCTTGATAAAACTGTAAACCGCCGGATCGCCCCGGTACGCTTTGGCCAGCAGAACGTGCAACGCTTTGCGCTGG
Organism: Endozoicomonas sp. SCSIO W0465; assembly: GCF_023716865.1. Lineage (NCBI taxonomy): Bacteria > Pseudomonadati > Pseudomonadota > Gammaproteobacteria > Oceanospirillales > Endozoicomonadaceae > Endozoicomonas > Endozoicomonas sp. SCSIO W0465. The sequence goes on along the minus strand of NZ_CP092417.1, from coordinate 5,409,470 downwards.
TGGCAGGGCATTAGCCGGATACTGCCGTCCAGCCGGCGTTCTGCCTCGGCCTGTTGCTCAAACTGCTGGCAAAAAGCCGCCGAACTCCAGGGTGGCACTGCCGGATAGGTTCTTTGATAAGATCGTGGCAGTGATTTCAGCAGCGAATAGACCGGGTTTTCCGGCGGTTGTTCTGGATGTGGTCCTGGATGTTGTTCTGGATGTTGTTTTGGATGATGTTGTGGATTGCAAATCTGATCGATCAGCGCCGAGCCTGTGCTTTGCCCCTGTGGGGGTCTGATGAACGTTACGCTGGCCTTTGGCAGTTCCACTTTGAGCCCGTGAATAAACAGGTAGGGGTTGGGCAATAACAGGGTTTCCAGGTTTGCCGACAACCTTGGGTTGTGTTCCAGGCCACTGAGAATAAGCGGTGTGCCATTCACCAGCGCTTGCATCAGCGGCGCGTCGGTTAATGAAAACGTCATGTTGTTCTGACTGGTCAGATTGACCTGTTGCAAAAGCTCTATGGTATCTGTCGGGCTGATTTCATAGCACAAAACAGTGCCTGGAATGGCATTTACACATTGCTGATAACCATCATCTGCGAATTGCCAACGCCTACCTTCTGACGGCAGTAAGACATCGGTTGTCAGTACTCGGTTTTTACGATTAGCGGTTGGCTCTAATTTTGCCCGTTTCTGTGGTGTCGGATCAGTATCTGAGCTATCAATCAATGGCCTTTTTTGAGGTTGAACTGTTTTTCCACTGTTAGCGGAAAGAGAGCCATTAGCGGAAAGAGAGCCGTTAGCGGAAAGAGAGCCGTTAGCGGAAAGAGAGCCGTTAGCCACGCTGGTAAACAGTAACGGGCGTTGCCCATCCGGCAACTGCTGCAGTTCAGTCAGTAGCCATAACCACTGTTTTTCATCCAGCTCTGAGGTAATCACCAGTTGATTACTGCCTTTGAGCAGATTGGCCAGCATATTTGCAGGGACCACCGAAGTGCCTTCAACCCTGATACGATGCTTGAGACTGTCGATGGAGTGTGCATTAATGCAAGCAAATGGCCTTTCAGGACGGAAGGCTTCACATTCCCTGATGGTCTGCTTTTTCCAGGCATTGAGTTCCGTTTCAGTAATTTCCTCTCTGGAGAAACTTATCTGGGTTGGCAAACTGACCCATTGCCGGTTGGCTTCAAACCCGCCCTTTCGCAGAGCCGTAGCCAGCGCTTCTTGAAAACCCGGATTTTTCCACGGCGCATTTTTAAAGACCAGATGGGTGTCATCCTCCAGCCGGGCCAATGCACCTTCAGAAAAAAACAGCTGACCCTGTTCATCCAGGCCGATACTGCCAAACAGGCATGGATACCAGTCGCCGGTCGTGGCGAAATCAATGGTAACCACGGTTTTATTCTCCACAACGGACGCTGTGGTATGTTGAGCCAGCAACGTCTCATCCATGACGGAGTCAGCGACATGATCGGTTTTTGCAACCCGCTTCTCGGGCATTTGCCCTAATCGGCGCCACAGATCGGGGTTGGCGGCCTGGCTACCCTTCAGCATCCCGTCATTAACCAGAAATACCCGCCTGACCTGATCCCCCAGCGGTTTATCATTGCATTGTGGATGGACCTGGAGAATATCGTTAAAGCTGGCGATGTCACCGGGGGACATGGTGGTCAAATCAAAGACCAGGGTAATCGGCTGGTCAGCAAAAAGGCGTCCTTTTGCTTGATGCAACTGGCCGTTTTCTAACCAGAATTGCCTGATAAGGCCATGTTTTTCAAGATCGTCCAGTGAACGGATACAATATATTGAGGGCTGTTCAAGGGCTAATTGATCAATAATCTGCTGTTTGGCTAGAGGGTCATTGGCAAAATAGAACTCTCCGGAGCTTTTGCTTTGATGATCTGAGGTTTTGCTTGTTGAGTCGACTGGAGAGCGTTCGAAATCAGTAGAGAAGGTGGCTTTTGAAGCAATTGGTGATCTTTCGATCAAGGCAACATCTGGAGTCTGTTTTGATTCAGGCAGCTGTTTGTCGAGGGCGGCTTGTGTTGCCGTCCGGCTCAGGTAATTCCGTTTTCCCCCATCAGTAGCAGTGGTGAATTCAGGTTGCTGGGAGTCAGTTGTTTGCTGATTATTGTTATCAATCCTTGTCATTTTACTCATTCCTTAGAGACTGTATGAAAATTACTGAACATTCACTCAGTACTTATTTAGTTCATCCAGTGAAGGAAAAGTTCCCGTTTTATATTTTTTGCAAGAAGCTACCAATATCGCAACCATATTGCATTAATCGCTACTAGCGAAACTTTTACTACATCCAGCAGCTGCGCTCCACAATCAATTGACAATGAGAGCAAGAAACTCATCCAGAAGGAAGAATATGTCTTTGCTTTGAAGAACAAGTGCTGATGGCTGATTGAAATAATCTGATATTCTTGAAGGTGGAAGCTCAAGTGGATAATCAGTATTAAGTCGAAGGTGTTCTGCCTTTAGTGCCAGCTGATAAGTATCTGTTATTTTTTTTGTCTCTGACCAGTGTTCATATTGATAAGTCAGCCAAATTGGTTCCCTCAGGTCACTCATGTGGTGAATGGTTAACCACTGAAAAAATAGTGATAAAATATTTACATTCATATCAGTGTTAAAACCATAAAAGGGTTCTTCAACTAGTAGAAGCTCTTTAATTTCAGGTTTAATATCAAATTTGTTTATTTTATCTATTTTGTTGAATGCATCTTCCTCTATTAAAATAGAGCAGTCAAAAATAATAGGTCTATAGCTAATTGATTTTGATTTGCTTAAAAAAGCCGGTTCTCCTGTTACCAGATTTTCAGGTAAAATTTTGCTGTTTTCTACAGGCTGGTGATTCAGTTTTTGATGGATGATAGTCTCCGTTATTCGTAACATTAATGATTTACTTTTGGGGATTATTTGTGCGTTCTCTGTGAATACGGTAGACATTTTCTTGTAACATTTTAATGGAGTGTTGTTCAAATTAAGATTTGTCATTGATAGGGGGATGGAATTGAACATTAATTCCATTCTGTTTTTTAGTTGATAAGAGTTCCTTCTTTTTGAATAAAATTTCAGTATTGCTAATAGAGAATGCTTAATGTACCAAGGAGAAAGATCATAAATGTCACACAGCCAAATAAGATAGGGTGTGTCAATATCTTTTTCAGAGAGTATCGTAAGAAGTTCATCCACGTGGGAATGTACAAAAATGCTCCTTTGACTCCTTTGATTAGTTGAGTTTTCTGACAATCTCGCACTTTTTTCTATGATTTTTTTCCATCTGTTGATGTCTTCTCCGTACAGGGAAAATAATTGTGGCGATATAAGCAATGCCCAGTTTATTGGCAATCTATAAAATCTGGATAGGTCTTTTTCTGGCATATTGAGAAAAGAAAAATAATCATTTTTAAGTTCCTGCAAGTCGTCTTTTGAAACCTCAACTTTTTTCTTCAATTTTTCGTTCAGTATTGCCAGCTTTTCTTTAATCCCTTGGTATTGTTGATCTAATGAGTCAAAGCCAGGCTCACTATGAACGCGTGCCGATCTTTCAATGGGCGACCTAAGCACAGAATTGCCCAATTGACGATAATCGCCCCAATCAGGCTCTGTGGTGTCTGAGCTGGCCTGTCCACCACCGCCGAGCTGATATTGCCGCCAGGTATGCCCACCGTCGGGACTGATCTCAACAAAGCTGTGGGAGGTATTCCATACCTGCCGGGCCGGAATCCCCCAATAGTGGCAGAACATCTGGAAGATCATCGATTTATGCCGACAGACCCCTTGCTTCTCCCTGAGCATTGCCAGCAACAGTTCTTCTCCTTCTCCAGTGACATTGGTATCGTCGGAAAAGGTGTCCAGCCAGTCCATCAGGGATCTCAGTCGTGTGGGGATATCGTTGATTCCGTTGATGGTGCTTAGCTCCTGATAAGCTTCACAGCTATTGGTTTCGGGAGAAAAAATACGTTCCTTGAGCAGTTCGCCAAGCCGCTGACTGCAAAGGTGTTCCTGTAAGAGTATCGGTTCTCCCGGTTCAAGTTGGGTAAAATAGCCTTGATTCGGGGCAATAATAAAATCAATCGCTACCGGCAATGTCAGGCCTACCGGGCTTTTAACCAATAGTTGCCCCGTCTTTTTACTTCGGGCCAGTTGGAAATTGGTGACTGCCTCACCTGTTGGCAGTGATAACCGGATAGCCCGCAGCTGGTCAGAAGGGGTCAGGACGGGTAACGGTTGCCACTGATCATTCAGGATCAGCTCAATTTTGCCGGGCAGTTCGTCTTTCCAGAGGTCGGTTCGCCAGGGGGTGCCATCCTTAACGACGGTGGTCGCTGGTTTATTGTGCCAGTCAATGGGGTTAATGGGGTCAATGGAATAGTCGCGTAACTGCCCATCGTCATCGAGACGAGTCTCAAGAAACCTTAATCGGTATTGTCGCGCGTCATAAGGGTGTTTCGGGAAGTAGCGGGTCACCTCGTAGTACACCGGTTCCTCTATATTTCCAAATGAATAAGGGGTGCCCTGACCCAGCTTTTCTACTTTTCCGCGAGGCGCTCCTGCTGTCGTGTCATGAGCTTTGTTACTGTCGTTTATCTTGCTTATGAACGTGCTTTGAACCTCGGTAAACACCTCCTGATCAGTGACATTCGGTGTGACCGTGATTTCTCGTTCATCAGAGTGGGCTGTATTACCGAATTTCACCGTAATAGGGGCTGGCAGTCCGGGCACACTATTGGCTATGCGCTCAACATGCAGTCGGTGTTGCTCCTCATTGTCCCTTTGTTCAAGGGCAGTTGTCGTATCCTGTAGCTCCGGCAGTGGAGTCGCCAGTGCACGAAATGACAGTGAGAGGTATTGTTGAAAGGCCCTTTGCCATTGCTCCGGGCACTGCTCCGGAGATTGCCTGGCCAGATAATTCGCGGTGCCGAACAGGTCATCCAGTGCCAGCTGAACGGGACTGTTCTGCTCATCCAGTGCGTTGGCCAGTTGGTGGAAGTGGCCCGATAGCCATTGCGGCAACCCTTCCGGCATTCCTGACATGCGCTGAATCAGCCCTTCCAGCGCCTGCTGCGATAAGGCCCCCAGTCTGACCTGGGTGCAGCGGCTCTTGAGCGCCGGGCTCAGGGCTTCCCGCCCCTCAAAAGAGCCCGGATTGACGGTGGCAAAGAGCCGGAATCCAGGGGCCGCATGGCCGGTTAATACATCGTTGAATAGCCCTTCCAGATAGCTGCTGGGGATCAGGTTCAGCTCGCTGATGGCGATCAGCTGGCCTTTGCTCATGGCCTGGTTGACGCTGTCCACCAGGGCAGACCACTGGTTCGGGTTGGCATTGATGTGGATGAACGGTGTGACGGACTGATGTTGCCGGAATTGCTGCTTTTGGCCACCGCCGGATGGTCCTGTCCAGAATAAAGTCTTTACCCCAGCCTGCAGGCCCTTCCACCAACGTGGCGGTGCGTCCTTTGTCATCCTTGTCGAGACTTTGCCAGTAGCGGTAGACCAGCTGCCGGACAGGCTCCGGAGAAAAGTCAGCATCAGGGTTCTCTGCCTGCAACTGTTGCAGGAATTGGGCAAAGGTCTGGTCGGCTCCGGCACCACCGATAAATCTTCCGGGTACTGTCCCTGATACCAGAGATTAAGGGATGTCAGGCGCTGTTGGTAAGCACCGGTAACGGCACCGGCCAGGCTGTCCATAAACGCACGCCGGATCAGGGCATTCACCTGTGCTTCCGGTATATCGGTTGACGCAGCCGGATAATATTTAACAATCTGGCGAACCGTCGCCAGCACATCCCTGATATCCCTCGGGGTGACCAGATCCCCCGGCACCAGCACCTTAAAGTGGTTGAACAGGGTTAACAGGCGGTGACAGGCCTGTTGCTTGCTGGCATCTGACCACTGGCCAGGCAGACCGGGTAAGATAATGGCCCTTGCCAGCACGGATTCGGGCAGGGGATGGTAGAAAAAGGTGGGCATCCGGGATCTGAGGGTGGTATCCAGCCGTCGCCCCTGGTAATGGTCGGGATTGCCGGTGAGAATAATCCGGTGTTTCTCTGTTAACCGATATTCCCGGCCCTGATAGTGGATGACCGGCGGTGTCCTGGTCAAACCGGCGAGGGGAGCCAGCAAGCCGTCAGGTGCCAGGTTAGCCTCATCCAGCACCAGCAGGGGCGGATTCCTGGACAATGCCCACTGCAGGAGCGGCCCTTCGCAAAACGCCGTGTGATGATCGGTCTGGTTGTCCGTTTGTTGACTGACCAGCTGCGTTCCGCCAAACAGTTCCTCTGAGGTCCGGTTGGGGCCCAGCTGGATGACCTGGCAACCGGGATAACCGCCCTTGACTGCAATGGCCTCGGCCATATGGGACTTTCCTGCCCCGGCTTCCCCTTGCAGAAAGACCATAGGGTGCTCCTGTACCCGGTTGGCCAGATACTCCAGGCGACGCTCCTGCCTGGACTGGGTATGACGTTGGTTCAAGAGCAAGGCGTTGGGCAGGTCCTCGCAGTGGGGCGGCAATTCATTATTCTCAAATAGTGAAATCAGCAGGTTGTTGACTTGCTGCCATTTCTGCTGATCGGTCTGATCCGTCACCAGCACAGCGTTTATTGCGGTCTCCACTGACGCCAGGGTGGCACTGACAACGGTTCCGCACGTGAGTAATTTTTTATTGGCGATCAGGGCATCCCTCAGGGTTGAGCGTACCACGCCATCAAAAAACGATCGTGTTCTGACGGTATTCAGATTGACGGTTAATTGCCGTGCCAGTGAGAACCAGTGTGACCAGTCCGCCGAGCCAACGATATAAGTTGCCAACGCCTTAACCGAGTCGTTATTAATCTCGTCAAATTGTTTAATGGCTCGGTGTACCCCGGGCGGGCAGTGTCGTGCCAGCGTCCAGAAATCCGCTTTGATCTGCTCAAGTTTGGGTTCAGGATGCCTGGCCAACCACTGTTGCAAGGCCGACCGGTTTGCCCGGTCGTCGGCGGGTTGATCCGGATAATACCGGGCGATTTTTGCCTTGATAAAACTGTAAACCGCCGGATCGCCCCGGTACGCTTTGGCCAGCAGAACGTGCAACGCTTTGCGCTGGTGGCAGGGCATTAGCCGGATACTGCCGTCCAGCCGGCGTTCTGCCTCGGCCTGTTGCTCAAACTGCTGGCAAAAAGCCGCCGAACTCCAGGGTGGCACTGCCGGATAGGTTCTTTGATAAGATCGTGGCAGTGATTTCAGCAGCGAATAGACCGGGTTTTCCGGCGGTTGTTCTGGATGTGGTCCTGGATGTTGTTCTGGATGTTGTTTTGGATGATGTTGTGGATTGCAAATCTGATCGATCAGCGCCGAGCCTGTGCTTTGCCCCTGTGGGGGTCTGATGAACGTTACGCTGGCCTTTGGCAGTTCCACTTTGAGCCCGTGAATAAACAGGTAGGGGTTGGGCAATAACAGGGTTTCCAGGTTTGCCGACAACCTTGGGTTGTGTTCCAGGCCACTGAGAATAAGCGGTGTGCCATTCACCAGCGCTTGCATCAGCGGCGCGTCGGTTAATGAAAACGTCATGTTGTTCTGACTGGTCAGATTGACCTGTTGCAAAAGCTCTATGGTATCTGTCGGGCTGATTTCATAGCACAAAACAGTGCCTGGAATGGCATTTACACATTGCTGATAACCATCATCTGCGAATTGCCAACGCCTACCTTCTGACGGCAGTAAGACATCGGTTGTCAGTACTCGGTTTTTACGATTAGCGGTTGGCTCTAATTTTGCCCGTTTCTGTGGTGTCGGATCAGTATCTGAGCTATCAATCAATGGCCTTTTTTGAGGTTGAACTGTTTTTCCACTGTTAGCGGAAAGAGAGCCATTAGCGGAAAGAGAGCCGTTAGCGGAAAGAGAGCCGTTAGCGGAAGAGAGCCGTTAGCCACGCTGGTAAACAGTAACGGGCGTTGCCCATCCGGCAACTGCTGCAGTTCAGTCAGTAGCCATAACCACTGTTTTTCATCCAGCTCTGAGGTAATCACCAGTTGATTACTGCCTTTGAGCAGATTGGCCAGCATATTTGCAGGGACCACCGAAGTGCCTTCAACCCTGATACGATGCTTGAGACTGTCGATGGAGTGTGCATTAATGCAAGCAAATGGCCTTTCAGGACGGAAGGCTTCACATTCCCTGATGGTCTGCTTTTTCCAGGCATTGAGTTCCGTTTCAGTAATTTCCTCTCTGGAGAAACTTATCTGGGTTGGCAAACTGACCCATTGCCGGTTGGCTTCAAACCCGCCCTTTCGCAGAGCCGTAGCCAGCGCTTCTTGAAAACCCGGATTTTTCCACGGCGCATTTTTAAAGACCAGATGGGTGTCATCCTCCAGCCGGGCCAATGCACCTTCAGAAAAAAACAGCTGACCCTGTTCATCCAGGCCGATACTGCCAAACAGGCATGGATACCAGTCGCCGGTCGTGGCGAAATCAATGGTAACCACGGTTTTATTCTCCACAACGGACGCTGTGGTATGTTGAGCCAGCAACGTCTCATCCATGACGGAGTCAGCGACATGATCGGTTTTTGCAACCCGCTTCTCGGGCATTTGCCCTAATCGGCGCCACAGATCGGGGTTGGCGGCCTGGCTACCCTTCAGCATCCCGTCATTAACCAGAAATACCCGCCTGACCTGATCCCCCAGCGGTTTATCATTGCATTGTGGATGGACCTGGAGAATATCGTTAAGCTGGCGATGTCACCGGGGGACATGGTGGTCAAATCAAAGACCAGGGTAATCGGCTGGTCAGCAAAAAGGCGTCCTTTTGCTTGATGCAACTGGCCGTTTTCTAACCAGAATTGCCTGATAAGGCCATGTTTTTCAAGATCGTCCAGTGAACGGATACAATATATTGAGGGCTGTTCAAGGGCTAATTGATCAATAATCTGCTGTTTGGCTAGAGGGTCATTGGCAAAATAGAACTCTCCGGAGCTTTTGCTTTGATGATCTGAGGTTTTGCTTGTTGAGTCGACTGGAGAGCGTTCGAAATCAGTAGAGAAGGTGGCTTTTGAAGCAATTGGTGATCTTTCGATCAAGGCAACATCTGGAGTCTGTTTTGATTCAGGCAGCTGTTTGTCGAGGGCGGCTTGTGTTGCCGTCCGGCTCAGGTAATTCCGTTTTCCCCCATCAGTAGCAGTGGTGAATTCAGGTTGCTGGGAGTCAGTTGTTTGCTGATTATTGTTATCAATCCTTGTCATTTTACTCATTCCTTAGAGACTGTATGAAAATTACTGAACATTCACTCAGTACTTATTTAGTTCATCCAGTGAAGGAAAAGTTCCCGTTTTATATTTTTTGCAAGAAGCTACCAATATCGCAACCATATTGCATTAATCGCTACTAGCGAAACTTTTACTACATCCAGCAGCTGCGCTCCACAATCAATTGACAATGAGAGCAAGAAACTCATCCAGAAGGAAGAATATGTCTTTGCTTTGAAGAACAAGTGCTGATGGCTGATTGAAATAATCTGATATTCTTGAAGGTGGAAGCTCAAGTGGATAATCAGTATTAAGTCGAAGGTGTTCTGCCTTTAGTGCCAGCTGATAAGTATCTGTTATTTTTTTTGTCTCTGACCAGTGTTCATATTGATAAGTCAGCCAAATTGGTTCCCTCAGGTCACTCATGTGGTGAATGGTTAACCACTGAAAAAATAGTGATAAAATATTTACATTCATATCAGTGTTAAAACCATAAAAGGGTTCTTCAACTAGTAGAAGCTCTTTAATTTCAGGTTTAATATCAAATTTGTTTATTTTATCTATTTTGTTGAATGCATCTTCCTCTATTAAAATAGAGCAGTCAAAAATAATAGGTCTATAGCTAATTGATTTTGATTTGCTTAAAAAAGCCGGTTCTCCTGTTACCAGATTTTCAGGTAAAATTTTGCTGTTTTCTACAGGCTGGTGATTCAGTTTTTGATGGATGATAGTCTCCGTTATTCGTAACATTAATGATTTACTTTTGGGGATTATTTGTGCGTTCTCTGTGAATACGGTAGACATTTTCTTGTAACATTTTAATGGAGTGTTGTTCAAATTAAGATTTGTCATTGATAGGGGGATGGAATTGAACATTAATTCCATTCTGTTTTTTAGTTGATAAGAGTTCCTTCTTTTTGAATAAAATTTCAGTATTGCTAATAGAGAATGCTTAATGTACCAAGGAGAAAGATCATAAATGTCACACAGCCAAATAAGATAGGGTGTGTCAATATCTTTTTCAGAGAGTATCGTAAGAAGTTCATCCACGTGGGAATGTACAAAAATGCTCCTTTGACTCCTTTGATTAGTTGAGTTTTCTGACAATCTCGCACTTTTTTCTATGATTTTTTTCCATCTGTTGATGTCTTCTCCGTACAGGGAAAATAATTGTGGCGATATAAGCAATGCCCAGTTTATTGGCAATCTATAAAATCTGGATAGGTCTTTTTCTGGCATATTGAGAAAAGAAAAATAATCATTTTTAAGTTCCTGCAAGTCGTCTTTTGAAACCTCAACTTTTTTCTTCAATTTTTCGTTCAGTATTGCCAGCTTTTCTTTAATCCCTTGGTATTGTTGATCTAATGAGTCAAAGCCAGGCTCACTATGAACGCGTGCCGATCTTTCAATGGGCGACCTAAGCACAGAATTGCCCAATTGACGATAATCGCCCCAATCAGGCTCTGTGGTGTCTGAGCTGGCCTGTCCACCACCGCCGAGCTGATATTGCCGCCAGGTATGCCCACCGTCGGGACTGATCTCAACAAAGCTGTGGGAGGTATTCCATACCTGCCGGGCCGGAATCCCCCAATAGTGGCAGAACATCTGGAAGATCATCGATTTATGCCGACAGACCCCTTGCTTCTCCCTGAGCATTGCCAGCAACAGTTCTTCTCCTTCTCCAGTGACATTGGTATCGTCGGAAAAGGTGTCCAGCCAGTCCATCAGGGATCTCAGTCGTGTGGGGATATCGTTGATTCCGTTGATGGTGCTTAGCTCCTGATAAGCTTCACAGCTATTGGTTTCGGGAGAAAAATACGTTCCTTGAGCAGTTCGCCAAGCCGCTGACTGCAAAGGTGTTCCTGTAAGAGTATCGGTTCTCCCGGTTCAAGTTGGGTAAAATAGCCTTGATTCGGGGCAATAATAAATCAATCGCTACCGGCAATGTCAGGCCTACCGGGCTTTTAACCAATAGTTGCCCCGTCTTTTTACTTCGGGCCAGTTGGAAATTGGTGACTGCCTCACCTGTTTGGCAGTGATAACCGGATAGCCCGCAGCTGGTCAGAAGGGGTCAGGACGGGTAACGGTTGCCACTGATCATTCAGGATCAGCTCAATTTTGCCGGGCAGTTTCGTCTTTCCAGAGGTCGGTTCGCCAGGGGTGCCATCCTTAACGACGGTGGTCGCTGGTTTATTGTGCCAGTCAATGGGGTTAATGGGGTCAATGGAATAGTCGCGTAACTGCCCATCGTCATCGAGACGAGTCTCAAGAAACCTTAATCGGTATTGTCGCGCGTCATAAGGGTGTTTCGGGAAGTAGCGGGTCACCTCGTAGTACACCGGTTCCTCTATATTTCCAAATGAATAAGGGGTGCCCTGACCCAGCTTTTCTACTTTTCCGCGAGGCGCTCCTGCTGTCGTGTCATGAGCTTTGTTACTGTCGTTTATCTTGCTTATGAACGTGCTTTGAACCTCGGTAAACACCTCCTGATCAGTGACATTGGTGTGACCGTGATTTCTCGTTCATCAGAGTGGGCTGTATTACCGAATTTCACCGTAATAGGGGCTGGCAGTCCGGGCACACTATTGGCCATGCTCTCAACATGCAGTCGGTGTTGCTCCTCATTGTGCCTTTGTTCAAGGGCAGTTGTCGTATCCTGTAGCTTCGGCAGTGGAGTCGCCAGTGCACGAAATGACAGTGAGAGGTATTGTTGAAAGGCCCTTTGCCATTGCTCCGGGCACTGCTCCGGAGATTGCCTGGCCAGATAATTCGCGGTGCCGAACAGGTCATCCAGTGCCAGCTGAACGGGACTGTTCTGCTCATCCAGTGCGTTGGCCAGTTGGTGGAAGTGGCCCGATAGCCATTGCGGCAACCCTTCCGGCATTCCTGACATGCGCTGAATCAGCCCTTCCAGCGCCTGCTGCGATAAGGCCCCCAGTCTGACCTGGGTGCAGCGGCTCTTGAGCGCCGGGCTCAGGGCTTCCCGCCCCTCAAAAGAGCCCGGATTGACGGTGGCAAAGAGCCGGAATCCAGGGGCCGCATGGCCGGTTAATACATCGTTGAATAGCCCTTCCAGATAGCTGCTGGGGATCAGGTTCAGCTCGCTGATGGCGATCAGCTGGCCTTTGCTCATGGCCTGGTTGACGCTGTCCACCAGGGCAGACCACTGGTTCGGGTTGGCATTGATGTGGATGAACGGTGTGACGGACTGATGTTGCCGGAATTGCTGCTTTGCCACCGCCGGATGGTCCTGTCCAGAATAAAGTCTTTACCCCAGCCTGCAGGCCCTTCCACCAACGTGGCGGTGCGTCCTTTGTCATCCTTGTCGAGACTTTGCCAGTAGCGGTAGACCAGCTGCCGGACAGGCTCCGGAGAAAAGTCAGCATCAGGGTTCTCTGCCTGCAACTGTTGCAGGAATTGGGCAAAGGTCTGGTCGGCTCCGGCCACCACCGATAAATCTTCCGGGTACTGTCCCTGATACCAGAGATTAAGGGATGTCAGGCGCTGTGGTAAGCACCGGTAACGGCACCGGCCAGGCTGTCCATAAACGCACGCCGGATCAGGGCATTCACCTGTGCTTCCGGTATATCGGTTGACGCAGCCGGATAATATTTAACAATCTGGCGAACCGTCGCCAGCACATCCTGATATCCCTCGGGGTGACCAGATCCCCCGGCACCAGCACCTTAAAGTGGTTGAACAGGGTTAACAGGCGGTGACAGGCCTGTTGCTTGCTGGCATCTGACCACTGGCCAGGCAGACCGGGTAAGATAATGGCCCTTGCCAGCACGGATTCGGGCAGGGGATGGTAGAAAAAGGTGGGCATCCGGGATCTGAGGGTGGTATCCAGCCGTCGCCCCTGGTAATGGTCGGGATTGCCGGTGAGAATAATCCGGTGTTTCTCTGTTAACCGATATTCCCGGCCCTGATAGTGGATGACCGGCGGTGTCCTGGTCAAACCGGCGAGGGGAGCCAGCAAGCCGTCAGGTGCCAGGTTAGCCTCATCCAGCACCAGCAGGGGCGGATTCCTGGACAATGCCCACTGCAGGAGCGGCCCTTCGCAAAACGCCGTGTGATGATCGGTCTGGTTGTCCGTTTGTTGACTGACCAGCTGCGTTCCGCCAAACAGTTCCTCTGAGGTCCGGTTGGGGCCCAGCTGGATGACCTGGCAACCGGGATAACCGCCCTTGACTGCAATGGCCTCGGCCATATGGGACTTTCCTGCCCCGGCTTCCCCTTGCAGAAAGACCATAGGGTGCTCCTGTACCCGGTTGGCCAGATACTCCAGGCGACGCTCCTGCCTGGACTGGGTATGACGTTGGTTCAAGAGCAAGGCGTTGGGCAGGTCCTCGCAGTGGGGCGGCAATTCATTATTCTCAAATAGTGAAATCAGCAGGTTGTTGACTTGCTGCCATTTCTGCTGATCGGTCTGATCCGTCACCAGCACAGCGTTTATTGCGGTCTCCACTGACGCCAGGGTGGCACTGACAACGGTTCCGCACGTGAGTAATTTTTTATTGGCGATCAGGGCATCCCTCAGGGTTGAGCGTACCACGCCATCAAAAAACGATCGTGTTCTGACGGTATTCAGATTGACGGTTAATTGCCGTGCCAGTGAGAACCAGTGTGACCAGTCCGCCGAGCCAACGATATAAGTTGCCAACGCCTTAACCGAGTCGTTATTAATCTCGTCAAATTGTTTAATGGCTTGGTGTACCCCGGGCGGGCAGTGTCGTGCCAGCGTCCAGAAATCCGCTTTGATCTGCTCAAGTTTGGGTTCAGGATGCCTGGCCAACCACTGTTGCAAGGCCGACCGGTTTGCCCGGTCGTCGGCGGGTTGATCCGGATAATACCGGGCGATTTTTGCCTTGATAAAACTGTAAACCGCCGGATCGCCCCGGTACGCTTTGGCCAGCAGAACGTGCAACGCTTTGCGCTGGTGGCAGGGCATCAGCCGGATACTGCCGTCCAGCCGGCGTTCTGCCTCGGCCTGTTGCTCAAACTGCTGGCAAAAAGCCGCCGAACTCCAGGGTGGCACTGCCGGATAGGTTCTTTGATAAGATCGTGGCAGTGATTTCAGCAGCGAATAGACCGGGTTTTCCGGCGGTTGTTCTTGATGTTGTCCTGGATGATGTTCTGGATGTTGTTCTGGATGATGTTGTGGATTGCAAATCTGATCGATCAGCGCCGAGCCTGTGCTTTGCCCCTGTGGGGGTCTGATGAACGTTACGCTGGCCTTTGGCAGTTCCACTTTGTGCCCGTGAATAAACAGGTAGGGGTTGGGCAATAACAGGGTTTCCAGGTTTGCCGACAACCTTGGGTTGTGTTCCAGGCCACTGAGAATAAGCGGTGTGCCATTCACCAGCGCTTGCATCAGCGTCGTGTTGGTTAATGAAAACGTCATGTTGTTCTGACTGGTCAGATTGACCTGTTGCAAAAGCTCTATGGTGTCTGTCGGGCTGATTTCATAGGACAAAACAGTGCCTGGAATGGCATTTACACATTGCTGATAACCATCATCTGCCAATTGCCAACGCCTACCTTCTGACGGCAGTAAGACATCGGTTGTCAGCGCTCGGTTTTTACGATTAGCGGTTGGCTCTAATTTTGCCCGTTTCTGTGGTGTCGGATCAGTATCTGAGCTATCAATCAATGGCCTTTTTTGAGGTTGAACTGTATTTCCACTGTTAGCGGAAACAGAGCCGTTAGCGGAAAGAGAGCCGTTAGCCACGCTGGTAAACAGTAATGGGCGTTGCCCATCCGGCAACTGCTGCAGTTCAGTCAGTAGCCATAACCACTGTTTTTCATCCAGCTCTGAGGTAATCACCAGTTGACTACTGCCTTTGAGCAGATTGGCCAGCATATTTGCAGGGACCACCGAAGTGCCTTCAACCCTGATACGATGCTTGAGACTGTCGATGGAGTGTGCATTAATGCAAGCAAATGGCCTTTCAGGACGGAAGGCTTCACATTCCCTGATGGTCTGCTTTTTCCAGGCATTGAGTTCCGTGTCAGTAATTTCCTCTCTGGAGAAACTTATCTGGGTTGGCAAACTGACCCATTGCCGGTTGGCTTCAAACCCGCCCTTTCGCAGAGCCGTAGCCAGCGCTTCTTGAAAACCCGGATTTTTCCACGGCGCATTTTTAAAGACCAGATGGGTGTCATCCTCCAGCCGGGCCAATGCACCTTCAGAAAAAAACAGCTGACCCTGTTCATCCAGGCCGATACTGCCAAACAGGCATGGATACCAGTCGCCGGTCGTGGCGAAATCAATGGTAACCACGGTTTTATTCTCCACAACGGACGCTGTGGTATGTTGAGCCAGCAACGTCTCATCCATGACGGAGTCAGCGACATGATCGGTTTTTGCAACCCGCTTCTCGGGCATTTGCCCTAATCGGCGCCACAGATCGGGGTTGGCGGCCTGGCTACCCTTCAGCATCCCGTCATTAACCAGAAATACCCGCCTGACCTGATCCCCCAGCGGTTTATCATTGCATTGTGGATGGACCTGGAGAATATCGTTAAAGCTGGCGATGTCACCGGGGGACATGGTGGTCAAATCAAAGACCAGGGTAATCGGCTGGTCAGCAAAAAGGCGTCCTTTTGCTTGATGCAACTGGCCGTTTTCTAACCAGAATTGCCTGATAAGGCCATGTTTTTCAAGATCGTCCAGTGAACGGATACAATATATTGAGGGCTGTTCAAGGGCTAATTGATCAATAATCTGCTGTTTGGCTAGAGGGTCATTGGCAAAATAGAACTCTCCGGAGCTTTTGCTTTGATGATCTGAGGTTTTGCTTGTTGAGTCGACTGGAGAGCGTTCGAAATCAGTAGAGAAGGTGGCTTTTGAAGCAATTGGTGATCTTTCGATCAAGGCAACATCTGGAGTCTGTTTTGATTCAGGCAGCTGTTTGTCGAGGGCGGCTTGTGTTGCCGTCCGGTTCAGGTAATTCCGTTTTCCCCCATCAGTAGCAGTGGTAAATTCAGGTTGCTGGGAGTCAGTTGTTTGCTGATTATTGTTATCAATCCTTGTCATTTTACTCATTCCTTAGAGACTGTATGAAAATTACTGAACACTCACTCAGTACTTATTTAGTTCATCCAGTGAAGGAAAAGTTCCCGTTTTATATTTTTTTGCAAGAAGCTACCATTGTCTTTTATTGCCTGATTCGCTGCATTCAAGCAGAAATGACTTCAAAGGAGAGCTTGCTATGGACCGTATTCATCTGGCACAGGTGCCCCGAAATAGCCGGGGACAGATCAGTTACTCATCCATACCCTCTATGGTCGTGCGCGTGATGGTGGCTGAGGAGGAACTGTTGGTTCTTCAGCGACGGGTGAAACGTCACCATGATGTTCGTGATCGTTTACACATTCCTGAAGAGGAGTTGGCCGGACTGGAAGAGCATATTATGGAACTGGAAGCGAACTTACTGGAGTGGCGGGCGTTGTTGGCGGAGGTGTGAAAGGGGCGTGCCCGGCCTGTAGAGTGCCCGGCCAGTAGAAAGTATCAACTGGTTTTTTGGAACCATCACTGAACATTTGAAGTTCATCAGTAATATCAAATCGGGTATGAGAGGACCATAATAAATTAAGGCTCTTTTCGAATTCCGAACTGCTGAACTATCCTTGGTGGATATAATTAGCCATCGCCAGCATTGACCATGAATATAGGCCGAATCTCAGATCTCATCAGTAATGACACCTGCTTTGAGATGATCCGTGAGAACCGCTGGCCAGATGGCACTGTTCTCTGTCCGCACTGTGATTCTGAGAATGTCAAAAAGAATGGACACGACAATGTGCAGGTAGAGTGCCAGCACTATTACTGTAAGTCCTGTAAGCGCTACTTCGATGACCTGACAAATACGGTTTTCGCAGGACACCACCGACCACTCAAAGTCTGGATTGCCTGTCTCTATTTAATGGGGCTGAACGTCTCCAACAGCCAGATAGCTCAGGAACTTGATCTGTGTGTCAGTGATGCACACCATATGACCACAGTCTTACGAAATGGTGTTGTTGACCGAAAGCCTGAAGTGATTCTTGATGGCGAAGTTGAATTCGACGAGGTCTACATTGTAGCTGGTCACAAGGGACACCCTGAAGCATTAAAAAAATCTGGATCGTCCACCGAGAAAAAGAAGGCTTAAAGGCGCTCCGGGCCGTGGGACTCTTGAAAAAGACAAACCGCCGGTATTGGGAATGATTCAAAGGGGAGGTCAGGTCATTATCAACATGCTGTCGAACGTTAAGAAGGCGACAATCGAACCATTTATCAAGAAACACGTAGCCCCACAGAGCCAGATTTATACCGATGAATACAACATCTATGATGACCTTGAAAGCTGGGGCTTCAGACATAAAACGGTCTGTCACGGCAAAGGTGAGTATGCTCGTGATGATGACAAAGACGGTATTTACGAGGTGCATGTTAATACTATGGAGGGGTTTTGGTCACTTCTACGCTCGTGGCTAAGGCCTCACAGGGGAATATCCCAAGAGGCTTTACCCCTTTACCTTGGCTTTTTTGAGTTTTTGCATAATATTGGCCGAAGAGGCAAAAGTCTTCTTCAGCCCTTAGTCAACTTGCTGGTTACATAGCAGTCTGGAATTGGAAAAGAGCCTAAATTAAAATAACTATTGCAAAACCTTACGGAAACATTATTATTCACCGCGTTCAGATTTGAGTCACTTTTTGTTCTGCGTGTAACGTCGTCAGGACATTGCCTTCAGGGTTTACCATTGTTGAAGGACGATGGCTCAGATCTTATGTTGAGATCAACAGTGAACATATTAAGTGGCTAGGTAGCTCAGTTGGTTAGAGCACAGCACTCATAATGCTGGGGTCGGCAGTTCGAATCTGCCCCTAGCTACCACTAATTTGGATAGTATCTTGCCTATTTTACTGGGGTGTCGCCAAGCGGTAAGGCATCAGGTTTTGATCCTGACATGCGGGGGTTCGAATCCCTCCACCCCAGCCATATTAAAACTTCTGAAACATTAGTGAATTCTGCTGCAACTTTGTTTTTCTTCTGATGGATAGATCATTAGAAATCTCCTGAACGTTCTCACCCATCTTTTTGATTTCCTTTTCAGAGATCTCTTTTTTCATCACCAATGCTTTCAAAAAAGCCAGCTTGGACACATTCAGGCTGACTTTTGGGATGACGTTTTTCAGGTGGACTTACTAAAGGTTGGCCATTACAGGCATGATTCTATAGGGGTACTTGCGCTTTTTTGCACTATTGGAAGAACTTCTAATAGATTAAGGAGTCCATACAAATGAACCTGATGCAACCTTGAGTCAGAGATTTTATGGAGACCAGTCCAGCCACTAAAATATTAACACCACAATGGACGGGTTCTCCCACAGATTCCGAAAAAACCATGATAACCCTTCCATCCTATGACTCTGATCGGATAGCTTATTCCCTGGCAATGAAAGCGTATATTCTGGCTGATTACCAACTGTATAATCTGTCTAAAGGAAAACCTGTAGGGGATGTTGATATCTCCAGAATTGATTTCAGTGATCTTGTAGGTAAAAAATCATTGAATCTTTCAGGTATTCATAAATTGAGAGAAGGTTGGATATGTGAATTAAATAGGCATATATCCTCCGGGCATAGGTCATGATTGACATGCCGCTGGTAATCAGTATTTTGCCGGTTTCTTCCCGCAACTCCCAGTCAGTACGCAGGCAGGTAAGAATTTTGTTAACATTCAGCTCCTTGTACCTTTCAACCTGTGTTATCTCATGAGCCGTTTCTTTTATTCGATGCTGTTGTACCTGATATCCCCCCTGATAATGGTTCGCCTCTACCTGCGTTCCAAAAAGGCACCAGAGTATTGGCAGAGAAAGAGGGAACGGTTTGGCTTCTTCAATCTTCCCGCCTCGGATAAGCCGATTATCTGGGTGCACTCGGTATCCATGGGGGAGACGATTGCCAGTGGTCCGCTGGTAAAGCAACTTCAGAAGAGCTACCCAGACTATCGTATTTTAATTACCACCATGACGCCTACCGGCTCAGCCCAGGTTCGTAAAATTCATGGGGACAGTGTGGATCATGTCTACGCCAGCTATGATCTTCCCGGCGCTGTCAGACGCTTTTTGGACAAAGTAAAACCGGTCATGACCATCGTTATCGATACCGAGCTGTGGCCCAATACCATCGCAGCCTGCCACAAACGTTCGATTCCGGTGTTGGTTGCCAATGCCCGACTCTCTGAACGCTCCGCCAAAGGTTATGAGCGTTTCAGTTATCTCACCCGCCCAATGCTGGAACACATTGCAATGGTTGCCGCCCAGAACAGTGAGACGGGGCGGCGATTTCTGGCGCTTGGCCTGCCGAACAAACAACTCGAGGTGACTGGCAGTATCAAGTTTGATCTGGATGTGTCTTCAGAAATCATAACCACAGGTCAGGCACTCCGGCAGACGTGGCAGCAGGGTATGGGCAGTGACATTCGTATTCTGGTGGCTGCCAGTACCCATGAAGGGGAGGATCAGCAGGTACTGGATGCGTTCAAAACCATTCTGGCAGAGTCACCTGAAGTAAGACTGCTGTTAGTACCCAGACACCCTGAGCGATTTGATAGTGTCCACCAGCTGATTCGGGACAACCAGTTCCCGGTGGTCCGTCACAGCCGGGGAACTCAGCCTTCTGAAAAGACCCGGGTTATTCTCGGGGATACCATGGGCGAAATGATGAAACTGTTTGCCGCATCGGATATAGCCTTTGTGGGTGGCAGCCTGGTACCAACGGGTGGACATAATATGTTGGAACCAGCCGCATTAAACCTGCCGGTTTTGTCCGGGCCTCACGTCTTTAATTTTGCAGAGATCAGCGAATCTCTGGTTCAGGCTGGAGGCTTGAAAATTATCAACGATAGTGGAACGTTGGCCCAGAGCATCATCAGACTGGTGCAGGATAAAGCGGAGTATGAAAGCATGAGTCGGCATGCCGGAGCGTTTGTGCGTGATAACCGGGGAGCTTTGAAAAAGACATTAATGCTGGTTGATCATCTATTGCCATCCAGCACATAACAATGGCTACAGTCCAGGGCGTAAATTGGTATTGGAAGACTTGGTTGCCAGCATTGAATCGACAACAGGATCAATATTCAAACGGCTGCCATCCACAAAGTAATAATCGTTTCCGGATTGCAGTCCCTGAATGGACAATTTGCCAAGAATCCGATTCATAACCCTTTTCTGTTCTTGCAGATTTTCATAGGCAAAAGTTTTCAGAAAGGCTTCAGCCAGAGAGCACCCATCATCAACATAAGTTTTCATACGGGTTTCACAGCTCTTGATATGCTCATCCATGACATCATCATCCATAATCGGGTATCTGTTCAGTATAGAAGAGAGGGTTCAGCGTCAGCGGCCACTTTTCTTCTTTCTACACCTATAAAAATGGCTCCTTCAGGAGCCATTTTTACAGAAACATTATGATTATTAGCCATTAACCACGGCATTCATCGGGTACTGAAAGCTCGTCACTGGCATTCGTCATCCACTGGTTCAGCGCTTCCAGATCCGCCGGGCTGAGCGTACCGGCAACCTGCTTAAGCTTCAGCGTATTGACAATAAAGTCATAACGGGTGTTCTGATAGTTACTGATGGAAGAGTAGAGTTGCTGCTGAGCGTCCAGGACATCAGTGATACTGCGGGTACCTACCTCATAGCCACTCTGAGTCGCTTTCAGTGCACTTTCTGACGAGAGGATCACCTGACAGCTGGCATGAACCCGGTCCACATCAGAAGTCGCGGTTCTCAGCAGGCTACGGGTATTGGCATTGGTGTCACGAAGTTGCTGGTCGTAATTTTTCTGGGCTTCTTCCAGTTGATAGCCTGCCTGACGGGTAACCGCTGTGGTGGAACCACCAGAGAAGATCGGTAGGTCAAACTGAACGCCAACGACTGTCTGGTTTCCATCGCCGGAATATGGTGCCTCCCTGGAGGTAACTGAATTGCTGGAGCTGTAGTTATAGCTGGCAAATGCATTAACCGTTGGAGCATAACCGGACTTGCTGACTTTTACTTTGGACTCGGAAGCCGTTAACCCTTCCCGGGTCGCTTTCAACTCCAGGTTGTTGGCCAGTGCCGTATTTACCCACTCTTCAGGGTTCTCAGGAGTTGGGGCAACCACCGGCATCGCCTTTTCCAGGTGAGCAATATCAGTTACATCCTGGTTTACAATGGTACGCAGCTGTTCATAGCTGATAAATACTTGGTTCTCTGCCTGAATACGGGCAACACGGGCATTATCATAAGCTGCCCGGGCATCCAGAACATCGGTTTCGGCAATCAGGCCAACATTGTAACGTTCCTGGGCCTGGTCCATCTGTTGCTTCAATGCTCTTTCCTGGGCTTTGGCCGTCATCAGGCTATCTTCAGATCTGAGCACATTAAAATAAGAGTCGGCCACACGCAGGATCAACTGCTGCTGGGCATTGGCAAATACGACAGATGCCTGATCACCGACAGACTTGGCCTGCTCATAAGTAAACCAGCTGTTCATATTGAACAGGGGTTGAGTCAATGTGGCACCCCAACCGTGTGAGTTGTAATTATCTTTATATTCCCCCCCGCTAACGTAATCACGACCCACTTTGTTGTATTGCGTATTAGCTGACAGTCCAAGCGTTGGCAGCAATGAAGCACGGCTCTGATTAACAGTCTCCTGAGTCGCTTTCATGGATGCCCGGGCAGCCGCCAACTGGGCATCGTTTTTCAGCGCCATATTGTAGACATCAAGCAGGTTGTACTGAGTTGGTGCAGCCTGTACATTCAACACGGTACCCGCCAGGGCGGCAAGCAGAAACCCTCTACGACAATTTCGTGACATAATCTTGTGATCCTTGGAAAGTTCGCCAGTCCTACTTAACCGGTCAACGGTTGCCAGACTGATCCCTGGATGGGAATAAAATCGCTGTATCAATCTCAGATCAAGGAAATCTACACTAATTTACGCAAAAAATGCAGTAGTATGATGAAGTCCTCTATGGATATTGCTTCTTTAGGCTGAAGAGCACAGGGCACTATAATAGACACTATGAAGAGACATTCGCTGAAACCTGATTATTGTGTCAACCTGATTCGCCTGCAACAGGTTTGTGAGGAAAACTATTTGCGTCTTGTGCATCTGCTGCCTGAGTTATCAGGGCAGGAACACTTTCACTTGCCGGTTAAGCACAGAAACAGCCTGGATAACAGCATGGGATGGCTGGTCATTGACGTCCTGGAGCGGGCTCCATTTACCACCTTGTTAAGGTTGCAAATGAATGCTGACTGGGGACCATTATTTAAGATGCCGGAGGCCGAGGTGCGACTTTACCATGACGTTAGGATGGCCGAAATGGTCTCTCGGAGAACAAGCCGGATAATCCAGCCGCGATACGATTATCCCAATACTAAAATGTATCAGCCTGATGAAAAAGAGCAGCATAATCAGTTTCTGGCTCAGTGGCTTGATTATGCAATGCTTGCCTGTCGAACTTATACAGAAAAAACAGACGATGAATACCGCCAGATTTCGAGTCCTGCAGATCACGGACCCCCACCTCTTTGCTAATTCCGGTTCTACACTGATGGGGATTAATACCTCTGTGACCCTGGATGAGGTACTTGCAAAAATACAGAAAGACTACCAGGAACTTGACTGTCTTTTGGTAACAGGAGACCTGACCCACGATGACAGTGAAGCGTCCTATCGACACCTGAAAGAAAAACTGATGGCAATCGATGCTCCCAACTACTGGTTGCCAGGCAATCATGATCAGCCCCATCTTATGGAGGCGATAAACCCATCGGCGATGCAAAAGCAGATTATTCTGGGTAACTGGCAAATAGTTCTGCTGAACACTCAGGTGGCAGGTAAAATACACGGATATCTCAGTGAAACTGAGTTGGAACTGCTGGATAGCTGTTTGCAGCAGAATCCGGACAGACACACACTTCTGGCCTTCCATCATCACCCGGCTCCTATCAATAGTCGCTGGATGGATCAGATCATGCTGGAAAACCCGGATGATCTTGCCCGGATCATCTTCCGTCACAACAATATTCGGGGCATCATTCACGGCCATGTGCATCAGGCCAGGCAGTATCGATTCTGCGATCTTCCCGTGATGGCAACCCCCTCAACCTGTGTCCAGTTTGCTCCCGGGGCTGATGAGTTTCTTGCTGATACCAGACAACCCGGTTTCCGTGTACTTGACTTTTTTCCGAATGGTCAGCTAGAGAGCCACGTTGTAAGAGTCCGTCAGGAACCAATGAACGTTGATAGTAAATCAAACGGATACTGACAGACTGAGTATGTCCACATTAAAGGTCGTCGGTCAGTGTTCTGAAGGGAGGGATCAGCAATTTTCGTTGTAAAACGGCCTGTTCAGTATCTGCTCCTCATCTTTTAACCGGTATAAGGCTTTCTAAGAAACCTTTCAGAATTATCTGTTTACCAATATATGACTATTTATTATTAAACAGCCCCTTATCCTTTTCTAAATTTATCATTAAGAGCAGTAAACATAAGGAAGTATGTTATGACCAGGATAAGGTCCATGCAACAGGATGAATGGGACGATACCTTTTGGAACAGCAATCATGAACACAAAAAAGCCAAAGCACGGAAAGCAAGGCACAAGGGGTTAAAGTCATCAGCCATCCGTGAGGGAATAGAAGACTACTTTGAAAAGAGTAAGTTGAGAAAAGGCATATCAGAACAATATCAAGAACCAGATTTTTATGAAGATTTAGATAACTCCGACTATCAGCCCCGAATCTGAATCATTCTTTCAAACAAGAATGCCACTATTTATAATGTGGCATTCACTATCGATGAAATGACCAGGAAAATTCACACTTACCCTATCTGCATGGAGCTATGGATAGCTCCGTTTCCGGATGGTTATCGATTTCAATCATTAGCAGTGATAAATCCACCGGAAGGCTATTGAGCTTGAAATAGCAGCTACACTCTCATTGCAATTGGCTACTTAGGAGCTGTCCTGAAATAATTTCCACATTTCTGAATATCAAATTCTCACACAGAACTCATTAATTGTTATTATTCAGCAGTGGCTGGCCACTCCTTGGCCATGAGGTTAACTGAATCTGGCTGCAGTAGCCGTGTCATTGGACATAGCCGGTAGAAATAGTTCATAAATAAGACATAACAATAATAAAACCAGTGTCAGAAAGCGATTTTATGATAATGGGTAACGACGAATGACCACACCTCCTGAACTCCAATACCTCCATGGCTTTGGTAACGAACATGAAACCGAAGCCCTGGAAGGCGCACTCCCCATCGGACAGTTCAATCCGCAGCGAGCACCTTTGGGACTCTATGCGGAGCAGTTCTCCACCACCGCGTTCACAGCACCCAGACATCAGAACAGAAGGACCTGGATGTACCGGATTCGCCCTTCAGCAGCCCAGGGCAACTATGAACCCATGGCATCGAACCTGCTCCGCTCTGGTCCGGTTACCGAGGTAACCGCTCCGCCAGACAGGCTGCGTTGGGACGCCCTTGACCTCCCGACAGAACAAACCGATTTTGTCGATGGTCTGGTCACAATGGCGGCCAATGGTGACCTCCACACACAGACCGGCTCTGCTGTGCACATGTACCTGGCCAACCGGGATATGAATGACCGCTTCTTTTACAACGCCGATGGCGAGCTGCTGATCGTCCCTCAGCAGGGCGCTATTCTGGCACGCACCGAGCTGGGCAACCTGCATGTACCTCCCGGCGAGATACTGGTGATTCCCCGGGGCATCAAATTTCAGATTCAGCTACCCAATGGCACGGCCAGAGGCTATATCTGTGAAAATTACGGTGCACCATTTATTCTTCCCGAGCGCGGACCGGTAGGAGCCAATGGTTATGCCAATGACCGGGACTTCCATTACCCACTCGCCTGTTTTGAAGATATCGACGGAGAGTTTGAACTGGTGGCCAAGTTCGGTGGAAATCTGTTCAGCTGCACTCTGGATCACTCGCCCCTGGATGTTGTCGCCTGGGTGGGTACTTCTGCCCCCTATAAATATGACCTGTCCCGTTTCAATGTGATCAACACCGTCAGCTTCGACCACCCTGACCCCTCCATCTTCACCGTATTGACCTCCCAGAGTGATACCCCCGGGGTCGCCAATATCGATTTCGTTATCTTCCCGCCCCGCTGGATGGTGGCTGAAAACACGTTCCGCCCTCCCTGGTATCACCGAAATATCATGAGTGAATTTATGGGCCTGATCCACGGTGTTTATGATGCCAAGGAAAAAGGATTTGTTCCCGGTGGTGCCAGCCTCCATAACTGCATGAGCCCCCACGGCCCCGAGGCGGAAGTGTTTGAAAAAGCCAGTGCTGCAACGTTAGAACCGGTGCGATACCAGGACACAATGGCCTTTATGTTTGAGTCCCGCTTTATCTTTGCGCCAACCCGGTTTGCGCTGGAAAGTAATGCCCGCCAAACCGACTATAGTGATTGCTGGAAAGGACTCAGGAAGCACTTCAGCCGATAAGAATACCAATAAAAAAACTGATCATTTTTCTAACTTACCCCGGAGACATAGAGTCCATCATGCTGACACTTAATGAAACACATGATGTAAGCCTGACCAGCTGGGTTACATCGGCTAATAGCAAAAACACTGATTTCCCTATTCAAAACCTGCCTTTTGCCATTTTCAGACGTAAAGACAATAATGAGTCTTTTCGAGCAGGTGTCGCCATTGGCAACCAGGTTCTCGACCTTGCCGGCGTTTCCCATACCACCATTGCCTCAGGAAGATCCAGAGAGGCTCTGGAAACCTTGTGTGATGACACACTGAACCGATTTATGGGGCTGGGTTTTGAGCACTGGTCGTCCTTGCGACAAGCTTTGTCCAAAGCCCTGCGTTCAGGTGCTCCGGAAGAAGCGGAGCTGTCGGGTTGCCTGATTGCCATGGACGATGTGGAATACCAGCTCCCTTGCCAGATAGGCGATTACACCGACTTTTATACATCCATCTACCATGCCACCAGCATCGGTTCAATGTTCAGACCCGATAATCCATTGCCACCCAACTACAAGTGGATACCCATTGGCTACCATGGCCGGGCATCATCTGTTGCTGTATCTGGCCAGAATTTCCACCGCCCCTGCGGCCAGACCAAAGCACCTGATGCTGACACTCCCTCTTTCGGTCCCTGTAATCGACTGGATTATGAACTGGAAATGGGCATTTTCATTGGCCCCGGCAACGCCTTGGGTGAACCGATTACGCTGGATCAGGCCGATCAACACGTATTCGGTCTCTGCCTGTTTAATGACTGGTCCGCCCGGGATATTCAAGCCTGGGAGTACCAGCCACTGGGGCCATTTTTAGCCAAAAGTTTTGCTTCCACCGTTTCCCCCTGGATTGTCACCCTGGAAGCACTGATACCTTACCTGACCAGCTTTGAACGCCCTCCCGGTGATCCGCAGCCACTGCCTTACCTTGACTCCCGGAAAAACCGCCAGCAGGGCTCCATTGATATACAACTCTCTGCGCATCTGCTGACCAGACAGATGGACCAGGAAGGAAGCTCACCGGCAAAACTGTCACAATCCAGCTTTCGCCATTCTTACTGGACCATTAACCAGATGGTGGCTCACCATACGGTTAATGGCTGCAATCTGAAGCCCGGAGATCTATTTGGTAGTGGTACTCAATCAGGCCCCGAGCCGGAGGCAGCGGGCTCACTGATGGAGCTCTCCCGGGGTGGTAAAAAACCGCTGTCTCTGCCCAACGGTGAAACCAGAACATTCCTCGAAGATGGAGACACGGTCATTTTCAAAGGCTGGTGTGAAAAAGCCGGCCATGCCCGTATCGGCTTTGGCGAAGTGTTGGCGACAATATTACCGGCTCAAACGGTTCTGCCTGCCCGGACGGATATTGGAGAATAAACACCATGAAACTATACGACTACTTCCGCTCATCGGCTGCCTATCGGGTAAGGATCGCCCTGAACCTGAAGGAACTTGATTACCAGCAATCCGCTGTCAACCTTCTGAAGGGAGAGCAGGGCTCGGAGGATTACAAAACAATCAATCCCCAGGAACTGGTCCCCACTTTAACCACCGATCAAGGCGAACTCACCCAATCCCTGGCCATTATTGAGTGGCTGGAAGAGGCCTTCCCGGAGCGCTCAATTATTCCCGGAGATCCCTGGAAAAAGGCCCGGCTGCGCAGTCTCGCTTACCTGGTCAGCTGTGATATCCACCCGATCAATAACCTCAGGGTGCTGAAATACTTGCAACAGAAACTGGCAGTGAGTGATGATGCCAAAACACAGTGGTACAAGCACTGGATTCACACTGGTTTTACCGCACTGGAAGCACAACTGGATGACCAGCCGTTCTGCTGCTCTGAACAACCCTCTATAGCCGATATTTGCCTGGTACCACAGGTATTTAATGCCCTGCGCTTTAAGGTGGAAATGTCAGATTTCTCGAAAATCCAAGAAATCTACAAGCACTGCAATACGCAACCGGCATTTATCGATGCGGCACCGGAAAACCAGCCGGACGCTGTGTAAAGGACCAGTGCAGAAAAACTCTGATACCCATGCAACCTATTCTCGTTCACAGGCTCCGGAGGGTGTCGCAAAACCCTCCGGATACCTCGTTCCCACGCTCCGCGTGGGAATGCATACCGGAGCGTGCTGCATATGAAACAGTCTATTTATGCCCGGAATCATGTGAGTTTGATGAGGCTACATTTGTACAGAGGTTCGGTATGCATTCCCACGGAGGACCGTGGGAACGAGGAACACTCACCAGCGGATCTCGATAACTCACCCAAGAAAGCGCAACAGTGTGCGAGTCACCAGCTCTGGTTTCTGGGCGTGAACCCAGTGCCCCGCTCCCGGTATCACCCGTACAGATGCTGATGGGAAGAGCTCAAGCACCCGCTCTCGATGCTCCGGCAAAATATAGTCCGACTCTCCTCCCTTTATAAACAGGGCGTCCTTGGCAAAACCAATATCAGACTGCTGTCCGACAAGGATCTCCATGTAATGTGTTATGATCGCAGGCAGGTTCATCCGCCAGCGATAGTTACCCTGGTCATCACGATAGAGGTTTTTCAGCAGGAACTGACGCACACCTTGCTCTGGTTCATAGGTTTCCAGAAAACCATCTGCTTCGCTTCGACTTTTCAGCGTATTCAACGGCATCAACGATAACCCCTCAAGAATACTGTCGTGCCGCCTTTCCTGGTAAGTCACCGGTGCAATATCGATCACCGCCAGACGGGTGACACGCTCCGGAGCCATCAGGGCAACCGTCATCGCCACCTTACCGCCCATGGAATGGCCAACCAAATGCACTTTCTCAAGCTGGTTGTCATCCATATATTCCAGAACATCGTCGGCCATGGCCGTATAGTTCATGGCTTCATCATGGGAAGAGCGTCCATGATTTCGCAGATCCAGCCCATGAACACGAAATGATTCAGCAAGACCACGGTTGATCATACCCAGATTCTCCTGAGAGCCAAACAGACCATGCAAGCTGATCACATCAGCCCCTTGCCCCTGCTGCCTTGCGTACAATTTCATCTCTTCACTGCTTCTCTGTAGGTTGCTGACAAACGGTAATTACTGATCAGGAATTTTACCTAAACGTCAGTACAACCGTCTCTGCATTTGGTACAAAGATCATAAATTGAGCATTACCAGAAAAGCCAGCGGCTATTCATGATAATCATCACCGCTGTACCTGTTCCGGTAAGCAGCCTAACCCCAGGGCCTGTTGACGTTTCGTTGCGTGCTCAGCGCAACGAAACGTCAACAGGCCCTACAACAGCAGGAAAAGTTAACCATCATGTGTGATCAACACTTCGATCTGGATCAATATCTGGAAGAACTGAAGCCACTGATTAACGTCGATTGTGGTACCTGGACCCCCGCTGGTGTCAGCAAGGTTGCTGATATCATGACGGAGAAATATCTGGGCATAGGCTGGCAGGTTACCCGTCATACCTTTGATGAGAAAGTAGGCCCGGGCCTGCTGGCGACCAATAAGCCGGAAGCCGAAGCATACGACATCATGCTGATCGGACATCTGGACACCGTTTTCCCGGAAGGCACCGTGGCCGAATGGTCTCTGACCCACGATGGCGAAAAAGCCTATGGCCCGGGGGTTGCTGATATGAAATCCGGCCAGCTCAATATGTTCAGGGCCATCAGCCAGCTGCCAGATGATGTCGCTGATCGCCTGAGCATCTGTGTCTGCATGAATCCGGATGAAGAGATCGGCTCAATCTACTCCGGCGACTGGCTCAAAAGCATCGCCAGCAAGAGCCGTTATGTGCTGGTGGCTGAAGCAGCCCGTGCGGATGGTTCACTGGTTAAAGCCCGTAAAGGCATGGCATCTTACCAGGTCGAGTTCAGAGGCAAGGCAGCTCATGCTGGCAACGAACCTGAAAAAGGTATTTCTGCCATTACCGAACTGGCACACTGGATCACCACACTGAACCGGGAAACCAACGTTGACATTGGTACCACCCTGAACTTCGGTGTTGTTACGGGTGGCTCTGCCGGTAATGTAGTACCTGACTATGCGTCCACTGTCCTGGATATCCGCTTCTGGGATAACGATGACTATGAACGCCTGGAAAAAAAGATCCAGCAGATGCAGGAAGCCCCTTCACTGTGTGGCATTGAAATCAAGCTGACCCGCGAAGCCCACAAACCGGCCTTTACCCCGAATGAAGGCAGTGAAAAACTGATGGCCCTGATTGAAAGGACCGGTCAGGATATGGGACTGAATATTACCTGGCAGGCCGTCGGTGGCGGTTCTGATGCCAACCTGACAGGCTCGCTGGGTGTGCCCACGATTGATGGACTGGGCCCTATTGGCGGTGCCATGCACAGCCGTAACGAGTTTCTGCTACTGGACTCTATCGAGCCCCGGCTGACACTGCTGCGCAATGTGCTGATCAACCTGGCAGAAACCATTGACTGAATAAAAGCAAGATAATGAAACCAGGGCTCATCAATAACCGGTGAGCTCACAAAATAAATAATAAAAAAGCTTTCATATAGGAAGCACATAAAAACAAAACCCTTCAACTCGCTCTCTTTTTAAACATATTCCTTTACTCATCTTGACGCAAATCAACATAAAAAAAGGATTCGTAAGTATTATGGGCTGCGAAATATTTTCAATTTATAACAGGCCATCAAAATAGCATGAAAATGAAATCTGTAATTCAGTCTATTGGTTACAGCGTTCTCGCTGGACTGACTGCCATGACTATGGCCTCCAGTGCCAGTGCTGCCAACGTCAGCTTGAACACCAGCTATGAGGTAGGTGACTACGGTAGCGGAGACCCTTATAACTATGCCGGGCCTCGTATTGATTTAACCCTGAATCCGGACGGCTCCAACTGGTATTTTGACCTGGGGGTGCTTAAGCGTAATCACGACAGTGGCCAGACCTACAGCCGAACCGATCTGGGAGCCAGTTACCGCTACCGTTTTGCCAATGGCTGGGTACAGACTGGCGTTAAAGTACGCCGTGACGAGACACTCTACAATGCTGCTTCTGCCGGTCGTCTGCTCAATGACCAGTACGGTATTGATTTGAACCATATCCTGGCCTTGGGGGGCAATTGGGGCTTATGGGGGGACTGGTCTTTCAGTATGACCAAAGAGACCAACGAGTCAGCAAAAGGCGGCAAACTGGAAACCATGCGCAGCGACGGTTATGGCTGGGAAATTGAGCAGGGTGTTCGTTATTACCTCTCAAACTTCGCTCATATGACCGTATCTCTCTATGACACGGGGGTTCTTCAGGATAAGGGGGAAATGTGGGGTACCGGTGGCAGTAGAGGCAGTACCCAGATCCGTGGTTACTACAGCCATCGTTTTGCTAATGGCCTGATTATTCAACCTTACGTTCGCATACCGGTGGGGTATGGTCACCGGGATAAATGGTATGAAAGCGCAGCAGACCAGGAAAGCAAAACCACCCGTTATGCCCTGCAGATGAACTACCCGATCACCGATGCCATTCGCGTCAACGGTGAGTACTACATCGAACACAGCAAATACACCCCGGAGTCCAAGAAAGACGATGGCCACAGCCAGTACTTCCGCCTTGGCCTGAACTTCATTTTCTGACGCTCCGCAAAGGACCGGTTTAAACACATTTAAAGATTGGGAAATTATTATGTCGTCCAATGCTGTCTTTACGAAAAGTTTGCTGGCTGTTGCAGTAGCCATGGGGTCTACAGTTTTTTCTGCAGGAGCCATCGCCGTTGAAGTTTGTCCGGAAGGAACGGTTTGCTCAACGATCACACCAGGAACCGGAAATTTAACTAACACGAACAATATTCTGGTTGCCAACGGTAATGGCATCACTTATCAAGGCGTGACATCTGGTCATTTATACAGCCGTGGAGATATTACCGTTTCTGGTGCCGGGTCTTACGGCATCTATCTTGCCGCAGACGCCACCACCGGCAACCTGAATATAGAGTAAGGCTCAAGCATCATCAGCGAAGATGATACGGCTATCAAAATTGATGGAAAGTTTGCACACACCAGCGAAACAAACAACAACTACGGCGTATTTATCAAAGACGGAAGTATCGTCAGTGGCAAAGTGAATGCAATCGACTTTGAAAATGCACTCAACGCTGTTCGTATTGATGTCAATGGTACTGTTAAAGGAAATATCATCGGCAATAGCGATAAAGTCCAAGGCGGTAAAATCAACTTCGCTTATGGCGGTGATAAAACCGCCACCTTTGATGGCTACCTCATCAGTAATGCCGGTGCCATTGAGAACCATGGCGAGTTGAGCATTGTCGGTAAAGACAGCACCACTCAATTTATCGTTGGCGACAACACCAACCTTAACGGCCCCCTGCTGGATATCGACGGTAAAGCAACCTTTGGAACAAACAGCACCGTAGGCATGCGCTACACCGGCACGGATATCAACAATATTATTGGCAAGCAAATCACATTGCTGGAAGCCAATGAAATTGCCAATCCAAATAATGTCAACATTGACAAAAAGTTCCAGGAATCCCTGTTCCCCTTACTGAGAAGCGATAGCTGGATCTCTTCCACAACCGGCGTAAATGGTGGCGTTGAGGGCAACAGCATCGTTGTTGAAGTAGGCGTAACCACCGATTCCGAAGCCAGCACAGCTGCCTTTATGGATCAGGTACGCCAAGGCGGCGGCAGCGCACAAGACCAGGCCGCTTCTGAATATATTGTCTCGACAGCTCTCGATAATTACAGTGGCAGCGCACAGGCTGACCAGGCGATGCGGACCAGCGCATCATCGGCAACAGCGGGCCAGCTGGTCGCTCTGCTGGCCAGTACCGGTACTGATGCCCAACTATCAGCCGCACTGAGCGATGAACTCACCCCGGATGCCGAAGGTGGCGAAATCCGCTCTGCCCTGGCCATGGTTCAGCAAATGGAACGCAATCTGGATGTCCGCACGAACTACTTGCGTAACCAAAGCTACCTGCGCAACAGCCATGACGGCTGGAACCTGTGGTTAAACGGTATCTACAGCGATGCCCAGCTGAAAAACGCAGCGGAAAGCAACGGCTATGACCTGAGCATGATGGGTACCTCCGTAGGTCTGGACCGGGTATTTGATGACAACAAGCTGTTCGGTGTTTCCGGTGCTATCGCCTATTCCGATGTAGAAATTGCTGGCAGCAAAAACACCAAGGATGTTCAGTCTTACCAGTTCATGAGCTACGCCGGCTGGTTTAACGACCGGTTCTTTGTGGACGGTAACTTTAATGTGGGCTTCCACAATAACAGCAGTACCCGTTATGTGGGTGCCAGCACCGGCTATCAGGGTAACCAGAAGGCAGAAGCTGACTATAGCAGCCACCAGATCGGCTACCGCATTACTGCCGGTACCAGAATGGACTTCAATAAGGTCATGATTCAGCCGCAGGTGTCCTATGGCTACCAGTGGATCCGCGTGGAGGACTATGCAGAAAACGGTTCTCCGGCAGCACTTAAGTACGACCGGAAGACTTATGTTGCCAATGAGTTCGGTATCGGTGCCATTGCCTCCCAGAGCTTACGCACTGAACACGGCACTTTAACACCATCCCTGACCATGATGGCCTATCGCGATCTCAGTAATGATGAAGTCATTCAGGAAAGTGCCGGCCTGGTGAGCGATACCCTGGATGGACGTTTCATTATGACCGGTGACAGTGTCGGTG
The DNA here is from genome assembly GCF_023716865.1 of Endozoicomonas sp. SCSIO W0465. NCBI lineage: Bacteria > Pseudomonadati > Pseudomonadota > Gammaproteobacteria > Oceanospirillales > Endozoicomonadaceae > Endozoicomonas > Endozoicomonas sp. SCSIO W0465. The sequence continues at coordinate 5,375,995 of NZ_CP092417.1, read as the reverse complement.
ATAACAGCTTCTTTACACGACTGGGTGCGGATATGGAGCTGCTCAATGGCGTTAACGTCGGCGGTGGTCTGGCCTTCTACAGCCGTGGCGACTACGAAGACATCGCCCTGTCTGCCAATGCCAACTGGCGCTTCTGATACTTCCGATACCACCTGCCAGCCCGAACCTTTCCGGGCTGGCCCTCCGACAGAATAATTGGCGTACGACATCAATGAAAACACCAGGAAAACTGAAACAACTTTCAGTTGCTGTAGCCATGGTGCTGGGGGTCAGTGCAGTCCATGCACTGGAAATCGCCAGGCCCGTTCCAGAAACTGAAAAAGCGGCACCGTTTAATGTTATGCAATCAAAGATCATCGCGTTTACCGATGATCAGGTTCCTGACTATGTACACGCCGGCTCCGGCTCTGCATTGTCCATCAGTGACAAACGTTATGTGATTGGCGATCAATCCCTGCGCTGGGACTGGAAGAGCGGTTCCACCATGACCGTTATTGACCCGATCCGGCTGGTGACCGATAATGAGGCCTGGAAAACCTGGGGACGCCGGGCAACCCAGGTGCTCTCCTTCTGGGTCTACAATGAAAAACCCGTAGACGATGTGATGATTGTTGACCTGGGCCGTGGCCTGAACGGCCATATGCCCGCCGATGCCGGTTTTGAGGTGAATATGAACTTCTCCGGCTGGCGTACTGTGGGTGTCTCCCTGCAGAACGATATCCAGGGTCGGGAGATGGAAGGTCTGGGCATCATCGACCGGGGTGATGACGAAGGCCTGGGATTGATCTCTCAGCCCGGCGGTATCAAGCCCGATATGGACAGCATTCGCTTCACCGCCCCCAGCGGTGTGGATGCGGGTACGTTCTATATTGACCGAATCATGCTCTCGGTAGACGACGCCCGTTACCAATGGTCTGACGACCATGTAAAAACACGAATTACGGTGCCAGAAATTGATTTCGCACTGCCGGATCAGCTTCCTGAACCGACGGCAGAGGAGCTTGCCGGGGTCAGGGCGATACACCAGGCGCTGACGCAGGTTTTTGCCAGCGAAGCCAATGAAACCGGACTGAAAAAAGTCAACGACCAGGATCAGCTGCGTCAGATGTTTGCCGACCTGAACATTGAAAAAGACGAGGATGGCACACTGCGTGGCCGGCACATTCTCAGCGCCTTCCAGCGTGTTATTTATCAGCAGGAACATCTGACGCCTGACGATAAGGCGCTGGTGGATGAATACGTTCTTCTCGCCGATTATTCGTCGTTGATGCTCAATATTGCCAGACAATGGAATAGCCTTGAGCCCGGGGTAGAGAAGGATGAATTCAAGGCCATGTATCTGAGCATGGTCGAGCATTTAATGGACCAGGGATTTGCTGACGGCAGTGGCCTGGTCACAACGCACCACTGGGGATACGGCTCCCGCTGGTGGTACATCTCGGCCATGATGATGTCGGATATTCTGGAAGAAGCGGGCTATCGCAAGGCGATATACGATGCGCTGGTCTGGTACTCCCGTGAATTTGCTGCCAGCTTCAGTATGGATACCGGCAAAGAAAGCTCCAACCTGGACTACTACAACACACTGGCTCGCCAGCACCTGGCTCTGTTGCTTCTCAACCCTGATCCGGTGGAACGCGTTGCCTTGATGAAAAAATTCGGCAACTTCTTTAACCTGTCGCTGGCACAGACCCCTCCGGGTTATTACGATGGTTTACGTCCGGACGGTACTGCCTGGCGTCATGATGGCAACTACCCTGGCTACTCCTTCCCTGCCTTTAACGGTGCTGCCCAGGTGGTTTACATGCTGAAGGACTCACCGTTTGCCGTCAGCGCTGACGGACGGGCTAACCTGAAGCGGGCCATGATGGCCGCATGGAACTACTCAAACCCATCGATTGGCCTGGGCCTGGCCGGGCGTCATCCGTTCCGTCCATACGGCGTGAAGGATTTCAGCGAATCCTTCAAGTGGCTGGCATTGACCGGGAACCCTGAAACCGGTGACACCCTGGATGAAGAGCTGGCATCGACCTACCTGCAGGTCACTGGTCGTGCAGCTGCAGAAAGCCAGGCTATTTTTGGCAGACAGCTTGAGCCAATGCCATTGCCAGAAGGCCACTGGACTTATAACGGCGGCGCCTTTGGTATTCACCGTTACAACGACAAGATGGTGACGCTGAAGGCTTATAACAAAGATGTCTGGTCTTCCGAAATCTATTACCGGGATAACCGCTACGGTCGTTATCAGAGCCATGGTGCGGTCCAGATCAAACCCTTCGGTGATCAGACTGAGTACGGTTTTGCCCAGGAAGGCTGGGACTGGAATCGTAACCCGGGCGCTACTACTATTCACCTGCCACTGGATCAGTTAAATAGCCCGATTACCCACACCTTAATGCTGCGTGGCAGTGAATCCTTCAGCGGCAGCTCGAACCTGGAAGGCCAGTACGGCCTGTTTGCCTTCAAACACAAGGCACCAGGTCATCTGGATCGGTTCGATGGTTCATTTGTGGCCAGGAAATCGACTATGGCCATTGACAACCGGTTGATTATGCTAGGCAGCGATATCAGCAACCGGACCTCTAAGTACCCGACAGAAACCACGTTGTTCCAACACGGTATCGCAGAGAAATCCGCAGATCTCTGGGTCAATGGCAAAAAAGTTGAGCAGTTACCGTTCTCAGCCACCCTGAAGGCTGGCGACTGGCTGATTGATGGCCATGACAATGGTTACTATGTCATCAAGGGTGATGAGGTGAACGTACGACGTCAGCATCAGACATCCCGTCATGACAAAACCATGAAACCGACAGAAGGCGATTTCTCCGTTGCCTGGATTGACCATGGCAAGGCACCCGGTGATGCCGGTTATGAGTACCTGGTACTGATGGATACCACACCGGAAGCGATGGCCAGACTGGCTGACGATATGAAAGCTGGCAAGAAACCTTACGACGTGCTGCGTAAAGATGCCAATGCCCATGTCATTAAAGACAATGCCACCCAGGTAACCGGCTATGTTGCCTTTAGTGGAGGAAGCTTTAACGAGGGTGTGGTCAGCAGCATCAGCCGTGAGGCCATGGTCATGACTCGTCCGATTTCTGATACGGAAATGACCATCAGTGCGGTCACTACTGACCTTGGACTGACCAAGGAAACCATGCCAGCAACCCTGGATATTGCAGTGACCATCAAAGGTGCCTGGAAGGCGGCTGAAATGAACGACAAGGTGAAGGTTGCCACCAGCGGTGACAGCACCAGCCTGGTCTTCAGCAGTTACTTTGGTATTCCTGCAGAGGTCAAACTGATCAAAGTCCGGTAAGGCTCGGTAAGAAAAGTGAACACAAGTGCTGTCTGTGACTATTTTACCGACAGCATTGTAAAAACACTGACCAATATCAATACCTTTTCGCAAGTTTTGATCAATGATTACACTATATTCGAAAGTTGGAATTACGAAATGAAACAGGCACTTGTTATTTTCTTTGCTGGTATGCTGACCCTGCTGACTGGTTGCGCAAGCAATAGCGGTACTGTCGATCAATCAGTCATCTTGCACGATGACGGTATGATGAGCAGCGATTAACCCATATAATGGCATCAGAGAACTTCTCTGGTGTCATAACTCCCCTCCTTTCTGTTCACACGCCATAAAAACCTCACCTGATTGCACGACGACTGCATTGGTCAGAAAACCCCGGCTATCATAGCATCGCTTCTGGAAGAGCAGGATTGGTCAGAGTTTGCAGCACTTTACAAGAACACTGGTCGCGCCCGCCCTATGCACCTCGCTGCAGGGTCGGATTGATTCTCTATGGCATTATGCAGGGCACTACCTCTTTGCGGGCAATGGAGCGGCTGGCACGAATGGATCTCGGCTGCATGTGGGTCAGCGGTGGAATATTCCCCGACCATGCTAATGTCGGCCGCTTTATTAACCGCCACGCCGAGCAACTGACTGGCTCTTTCTTCCTGATAATGAGGCTTTAGCGACAACCTCGGAACCGTGGGAACGAGGTAATATTACCACGCTATGACTCGCGGGCGGTAACGTAGGTGAGGCCCGCCCCGGCGTCGATCAGGGCTTTCAGGCACTCAGTGTTACCGTTACAGGCAGCGATGTACACCGGGGTGGCGCCGGAAGTCCGGGCGGCGTTGGGGTTTGCCTTGGCGTCGATCAGGACTTTCAGGCACTCAGTGCGACCCTCCTGGGCAGCGATGTACATCGGGGTGGCGCCGGAAGTCCGGGCGGCGTTGGGGTCCGCCCCGGCGTCGATCAGGGCTTTCAGGCACTCAGTGTGACCGTTACAGGCAGCGATGAACGCCGGGGTGGTGCCGTCGGAAGTCAGGGCTGCGTTGAGGTCCGCCTTGGCCTCGATCAGAGCTTTCAGGCACTCAGTGTGACCCTCTTGGGCAGCGATGTACACCGGGGTGGCGCCGTCGGAAGTCCGGGCGGCGTTGGGGTCCGCCTTGGCGTCGATCAGGACTTTCAGGCACTCAGTGTAACCCATCTGGACAGCGATGAACACCGGGGTGGCGCCGTCGGAAGTCAGGGCGGCGTTGGGGTCCGCCTTGGCGTCGATCAGGACTTTCAGGCACTCAGGGTGACCGTTCTGGGTAGCGATGAACGCCGGGGTGATGCCGTCGAAAGGTAGGGCGGCGTTGGGGTCCGCCCCGGCGTCAATCAGGGCTTTCAGGCACTCAGGGTGACCGTTCTGGGCAGCGATGAACGTCGGGGTGCCGCCGTCGGAAGTCTGGGCGGCGTTGGGGTCCGCCCCGGCGTCGAGCAGGACTCTCAGGCACTCAGTGTGACCGTTCTCGGCAGCGATGAGCGCCGGGGTGGCGCCGTCGGAAGTCAGGGCGGCGTTGGGGTCCGCCTTGGCGTCGATCAGGGCTTTCAGGCACTCAGTGTGACCCTCCCGGGCAGCGATGAACGCCGGGGTGGCGCCGTCGGAAGTCAGGGCGGCGTTGGGGTCCGCCCCGGCGTGGATCAGGGCTTTCAGGAACTCGGTGTGACCGTTCTGGACAGCGATGAGCAAAAGATGAGTATGCTCGCCGGACACGGCAGACCGGAACGTCTGGTGGACAATCCCTGGATCAAGTACCAACAATCTCTGCAATGCCTTGAGATCACCTGTACGGGCGGCCTGCAAAGGCAAGGGTTCACAGTAAGGGGAATCTTCATAGAGGCGAGCACCCGTCTCACGTACCAGAGGCAACGCCTCTTGCCGACATAACGCACAACTCCGTGTGGCGACACCCTTCTTTTGCTGTTCGTCGAACCACCTGGAAACACAGCTAAGATCGTAGCGATGGCCGCAGTGGGTTTTGACAACCGTGGGTGCCACAGTACGATCATGAAAAGCCTCAAAACAAATAACACAGGTATTATGCTCTTTAGGCGCATTCGTATCTGCAGGAATGTGAAAAGGTGATCCGCAAACAGTATCCATACTCAAAAAACCAGTATTAATAAATTAGTAATACAGATTGGACTGAAAAAAGGAACAATAGTTCAATAAAACTAACCACCTTCTTCTATGCCGTAACGGGTGGCATCTTCTGTGCAGAAATGATGAACGGCCATACGCACCTCTTACTCATTGAAGTGATCTACTCTTGGGTGGTATGGCAGGCGGCGAGTATTTCCGCTTTTCGGTGATCAGCCTGGGAGCCTGTCGGACTTAAGCGTCCGTAGCGAGGATTGCGAGAAATTGAGGATAAAAATTTCTGATGTCCGGCAGGTCAACAGCCAAGGCTACTCAATAAGCCCGGGAACCCCGAGCGGCCAAGGGCACAATGGGTTTACGGTGGAGCGCCTTGTGATCACTGTTCCCTTCGAAGCCAATGCACAACCAGTAAGACTGGCTGTCGAATCAGGCGTTTCAAAGTAGACGACGCAAGGGGTGCGTTGAAAACAGTCATGGAACATATTGAAAAAGGCTTACGCCAATAAGATCATAAAACGCCATTACCAGTGGCTGAGTCACTGCCGGTCTGGCTTACTTAATTGATGATAAATTTCAGCGGCCAGAAGGTGCATTTCCGGCATGATTTGCAACATCAGCTGTAACTGTTGCAGTAGCAAACGACATTCAGGCCGCTCCTCCTCCAGCCACTCATCGATGGTATCCGGTCCAGAAAGGCTCCCATGAGGCTGGACATTGCTCGCCATCAACTGCTGCTCCAACAACCGTAAATGTTGATCGATAGCTTGATATTGTGCCAGCAGCTCTTCCTGAAAAGCGTTGCCATCCAACAGCATCCGGTGTGCACCCAATGTTGAGATATAACTCAGCAATGCATGGGAAAGGGTCAGGAAACGAAAGCTTTCCTCTTTTGCCCGCTGATAACGGCCAGGCTCAGTCAGCATATTCATAATGGCGGAATTAAGCCGGGCATCCATATCGTGCGCATGGCGACGGGACAAACGATAAGCCAGGGTATCCCGTTTACCCGTCTGATACTGCTCCATGACCTGGGCCAGGTACGCTCTGTGCCTGGCTATGGACAACGCCATAATCCGGTTCAGACGCCTGGATTCCCAGTCAGGCAGAATAAACATAACCGCAGTGACGGCCAGCAGGCAGCCAAGGAGAGTATCCGCCAGGCGGGGCATCATCACAGCAAAGCCCAATCCCTGCTGATTAAAACAAAACAACACCAGCAAGGTGATAAAGGCTGTTGCCAGATCATAGCGTACCGTGCGAAATGCAAAAAACAGAATGCCACTGATCACCATCAGGACCAGTTGACCTTCTTGTCCCGGAAAAAGGTACAAAAGCGGTATGCCGGTCAGAAGGCCGGCAAGGGTTCCAACGACCCGCTGGGTCAGTTTCTGCCTTGTTGCGCTGTAGCTGGGCTGGCAGACAAACAGGATGGTCAGCAGAACCCAGTAACCGGGCTGAAGATTGAACAACAGAATCAGCCCATAGCCCAGTGTTAGTGATGTTGCCAGACGAAGACCATGTCGGAATAAAGGACTATCCAGACGACACTCATTCCAGATACAGAGCAGGTGAGCCTTGATTCCCCTGGGGTTGGAATCAGCCAATACGCTTTCGTCTTCTGATATTGCTGAGCCCGGCTTTCCTACAGATGATATTTGAAAGTCTACTGTCGTCAGGTTTTTCAGCAGATATTCCAGCTGAACCAACAAAGATCGCCACCGAGGATTGCCCTGTTGCTGCAGATATTCCAGCGACTGCCGGAGCTCATCAAGAACCGCTTCATTGTCGCTATCGTGCAGATAATCCCGCCCCGAGGCCAGGGAGTGGGCTATGGCACGGCATGCTCTGGCCTGAACTCGCAACACTTTCTGAAAGCGAAAAAGAATATCACTGCGGGAAAAGTGATCTGCCAGATCCTGATACCGATAATGTGAGGAACTCACCCGCTCATGGATATCCTGGGCAAGAAAGTATATTTTCAGGAAAGGCTGCTCCCTTACACTGACCTGTCGGCGAACTCTCCGGAGCAAAGAGGCCTTGGCCTGGTTCAGGGCATTAACGACACTGGCGTTTTTTTTGGCCACCGCCAAACGCAGAGGCTGAGGGTTCATATTGGCGACGGGATCAAACAACTGACTTTTACTGTCAAGATAACCTGCCAGCTCTTTGAATACATTGGCCAGGGATTGCTGCACCGGCCGGTCAGGCCAGAGGATATGCCAGAGCAGGGACAGCACACCATACCAGAGCGCACCACCGAGAAGCAGCACCGGCTGTGTCCAGAGGCTGGGGCTGTTCCCCGCACCAAGCATGGTGTAAACCGCCAGCAACAGTGAGGCAAAGGCCATACTGCTATACCTTGGCCCCATGGCACCGAGCATGGTAAATCCAAAGGTTGAACAGAAAAGCCCGGCAGCAAAAAGTAATGGATAACCAAATAGCAGCTCAATGGACAGTGATGCCAGCAGAAAACAGGCAAGCATCATGATCAGCGCTTTAATTCTTCCCCAGAGATTGTCATCCACTTCAGCCAGGGCAGCGGCAATAATGCCCAGCACCATGGGCGTAATGTCATCAGGAGATCCCCGGTACCAGGCGGGCAGGGTAACGCCCGCCAGGGCAAAAAAGACTTTGACACTGTAATTAATTCGGTCGTTTGCCCAGTAATTGCGAAATGGTTGAAAAATATCAGGAGAGAGCATGATGGAGAGCTGATTGCCGGGCTAATGGTCTAAAAGCTTATGAGCATACCCGAAAAAAGCGGAGAGACTAAGTGGCGATGGACGCAATTCCAGAGGAACCACTTCCTGAAACCGGTTTAATGGCACTTCATTGACCCGGCATTAAAGAAAAAAACGGGAAAAACCACTCAGCGCCCCAGTCAAAAAAAAGATAAAACACCAAATACAAATCAAAAAAACAAACATAATAGTGGAATAAGCCATCCATTTGCAGACGAATGAAATAACTAATTAGCAAAAAAAAGAAATTAACCCTATTTTGCTATAGCTCTATGTTTTTTTATTGACTGTACCGTGGTTTTACCAGAAATTAGCGCTGCAACGCCAGTTCCGTGCTCTTGTAGACCAGCCCCTGTGAACGATGGTTTGCAGATGGAGGAACGGTTGTTTGCTATTTGTCTTGACCGGCATTCAGAGCAGGCAGAGATGGAAGAGTATCCAGAATTCGAAGAAGAGTTTGAAAAATCGGCCAGAGCTAAAAAGCGTTATCGCACCCGCCAGGCTGACTATGAAAAAAAACGGTCGAAAGCGGAGCTTCACCTTGAACGCAAACGGCTGCGGGAATTACTCGGAGACGAGCACCTGGTCTTTGACCACTGGTAAAATGACTCCCGTTACTGATCAGGATCCCTCTCTACCCAAGGGCTGCAGTTTGTCAGCCCGCTTTGATTTACAGTGCTGTTTACAGCCGATTACCCGGATCCCTTTTGTGACGATAGAATAAGCAGCCATGAGCAGAAAATCTCGCTCATCGCAGACCATAAAATGGCTACAACACCAGAAATAGCCGTATGCTCATAGCAAAAGACGAGTACTACTTTTTAACACGGTTTTACGAATCAGCCGATCTCCGTATATTCAGTAAAAATCGCTCTGGTAAGCCATACTTTTTCTCAGCTTTTTATTATTAATCAGTAATGAACCAGGTTTTCAGCCAGGGCGCAGAATGACCTTTTATCAGGAATCCCCCAATGCGAATTGCGCTACTTTCACGTAACGAGCGGTTGTACTCATCCCGCCGCATTATTGAGGCTGCAGAAGCCAGAGGTCATACGATCGATGTTATTGATATTTTGAGTTGCTATATGAATATCAATGACAAACACCCCAGTATTCATATGAAAGGGGTTGAGCTGCCTAACTATGATGCGGTGATTCCGCGCATTGGTGCCTCCAATACCTTTTACGGAACAGCGGTTCTTCGCCAGTTTGAAATGATGAACTGTTACTCACTGAATGAGTCCCTGGCCATTGCCCGCTCCCGCGACAAGCTACGCTCCATGCAACTGTTATCCCGTAAAGGGGTTGGCTTGCCGGTTACCGGTTTTGCCAGTGGTCCGGGCGATATTCCTGACCTGATCGATATGGTTGGTGGTGCTCCTTTGGTGATCAAATTGCTGGAAGGCACCCAAGGAATTGGTGTCGTCCTGGCAGAAACCCGGAAAGCGGCAGAAAGTGTTCTGGAAGCTTTTATGGGCCTGAAAGCCAATATTATGGTTCAGGAATACATCAAAGAGGCCGGGGGGGCCGACATTCGCTGTTTTGTTATCGGCGACAAAGTCATCGCCGCAATGAAACGTCAGGCACCTGAAGGGGAATTCCGCTCCAACATTCACCGTGGTGGCAGCGCCAGCCTGGTGAAACTGACGAAAGATGAACGTGCTACCGCGGTAAAAGCCGCAAAAGCCATGGGTCTGAGGCTGGCAGGGGTGGATATTCTTCGCTCCAACCGCGGCCCGTTGGTAATGGAGGTCAACTCATCTCCCGGACTGGAAGGTATTGAGCGGGCAACGGCCAACGATGTCGCTAACTGCATTATCGAATACATTGAGAATCACTATCACCGCACCCGTAACACGCGGATTACCGGATAACATCATTTCACCAACCCACCATCACTCTGATTAAAAAAACACCCGAGTGATGCTTTCAATCCCGGCCACTTCCTTTCAGGCTTGATGGTCGGGGCTGGAGTTCTCCATGGAAAGAGCACAACCCCTAGAGCTATTTGGCCATACCATCCAGCCGGGTACACGACAGAAAGTTAATATACCGGTGGTCAAACTCTACACCGATACGCCCATTGATCTTCGTATGGAGGTTATTCACGGTCGCAAAAAAGGCCCATGTCTTTTAGTGACGGCGGCCATTCATGGTGATGAGCTCAATGGCGTAGAAATCTGCCGCCAGATCCTCGGCCATAAAAACCTGTCCAGAATCCATGGCACCCTGATTGTCATTCCTGTTGTTAACCAGCTCGGATTCATCCAGCAAATCCGCTACCTGCCGGATCGCAGGGACCTGAACCGTTGTTTCCCGGGGTCCAGCAAAGGATCTCTCGGCGGAAGGCTTGCCAACCTGATTACGACGGGGGTTTTTCCACACGTTGACTATGCCCTGGACCTCCACACCGGAGCCATTCACAGAACCAACCTGCCACAGCTGAGAACGGACCTGACCAACGAGAAATGTATTGCCCTGGCCAGGGCATTTGGTGCGCCGGTGATCCTCCACTCATCCCTGAGAGATGGTTCCTTCCGTTATGCCGCCAATGAGTACGACATTCCGGCACTGGTTTATGAAGCGGGCGAAGCGTTACGACTGGAACAGGCTTCCATCAAGCTGGGCCTGAAAGGCGTCATGCGGGTAATGCGTCACCTGAATATGCTGCCCAGGAAACCCCTGAAAACACCGGCTATTCAGCCATGGGAGTGCAACCAGAGCCAATGGCTGAGAAGTTCAAGGGACGGGTTGGTGTTACTTCATATCAAACAGGGTCATCTGGTAAAAGAAGGAAACACAATGATGACCATTGTGAACCCGTTTGACGCCAGTGACAGTGAAAGCATCACCGCACCGTTTGATGGTGTTGTTATCGGCCTTAGCCAGCTGCCACTGGCCAACGAAGGCGATGCACTGGTCCATCTTGCCAAAGTCAGCAGTACCCTGGCAGATACCGAGTATGATCAGGAAGTGATTGAAGAAGTGCTTGATCTGGGCGTTGCCCAGCTGCCAGTGCCTGAAAATCAAGATTAACGGTGAACGACCAGGGAGTGTCAATTGTCAACGCTCTCTGGTGCCGCTTCACTTTGATTCGAGTTAACTCTCATTGAGTCTGTTTATCCGCAGGTTGCCCGACGGATAGACATGCAAAGGGTAAAAGGCTCCCGGTTAAACGGATACCGCCGCTTTTATATGTGGGTGGGCTTGATAATCCACCAGCTCAAAATCATCACCGGTAAATGCAAACAGATCACGAATTGCCGGGTTTAACTTCATCTGAGGCCGCTGATAAGGTGTTCGGCTTAACTGCTCTTCTGCCTGTTCAAGATGATTGGCGTACAAGTGTGCATCGCCAAAGGTATGAACAAAGTCACCGGGTTCCAGGTCGCAGACCTGGGCAATCATCAAGGTCAACAACGCATAGGAAGCAATATTAAAAGGTACCCCCAGGAAAATATCGGCGCTGCGTTGATACAGCTGGCAGGACAACTTGCCATCCAGTACATAGAACTGAAAGAGGCAGTGACAGGGTGGTAACGCCTGACGCCCCATAGCGGCATTTTCCTTTGGCGAGTGGGCAACATCCGGAAGTACCGATGGATTCCAGGCGCTGATGACCATTCGTCTTGAGTCCGGGTTGGTTTTGATCTCATTCAAAAGCCACTGAATCTGGTCCACCACTTCACCATTGGCTCCCTCCCAGCTGCGCCACTGTTTGCCATAAACCGGGCCAAGATCACCGTCGTCGGTTGCCCACTCATTCCAGATCCGGACACCATTTTCCTGCAGGTAGCCGATATTGGTATCCCCTTTGAGAAACCACAATAATTCATGAATGATGGAACGCAGGTGACACTTTTTGGTGGTCACCAGTGGAAAGCCTTCACAAAGAGCAAAGCGCATCTGATAGCCAAATACACTGTAGGTACCCGTGCCGGTCCGATCCGCTTTGAAAGTGCCATGGTCTTTCACATGCCGCAGGAGGTCCAGATATTCTTTCATCGTTTTTTCGATCCACGCTTTGTCTGCTTCTGCTTCTGCTTCTGCTTCTGCTTCTGCTTCTGCTCTGTGCTGTTCTTCAGCTCTTGGCAGTTTACTCTGGCCTTTGCCAGCCAGGCAGCATCATCACTGTTCATACCACTAACCAATGGATGGTGACGATATCCCCAAACCATAAACACGATACCCATAACAACCATAGGCAACGATAACAACTGCCCCATGGTTAGCCAGTCAAAGGCAATAAAGCCAAGCTGGGCATCCGGCTCCCGCACAAACTCAACAGAGAATCTTGCCAGCCCATAGATCAGCAGGAACAGTCCGGAAACAGACATTCTCGGTCTGGGCTTTGATGAAAACCACCAAAGCAGGCCAAACAGCACAAGCCCTTCCAGAAAGAACTGATAAAGCTGGGAAGGGTGTCTTGCCATCTGGCCGGGATCGGTGGGAAAAACCATGGCCCATGGCACATCGGAGGCCCTGCCCCAAAGCTCGCCACCAATAAAGTTACCTATTCGACCAAGGCCCAGCCCCAATGGCACCAGCGGGGCAAGAAAGTCGGTTATCTGAAAGAAGCTTTTGCCCTGAGAACGGCCATAAAGCCACATGGCCAACAGAACTCCAAGAAGGCCACCGTGAAAGGACATGCCGCCATCCCACACTTTGAATAACCAGAGCGGGTCTCTGACAAAATAGTCAAAGTGATAGAAGAGGACATATCCGACTCGTCCACCCAGGATAACCCCGATAGCACCATAAAAAATCAGGTCACTGACCTGTTCCGGACGCCATAATCCACCGGATCTCCGGGCGCGAATACCACCAAGCCAGAGTGCCAGGGCAAAGCCAATAAGGTACATCAGGCCATACCAGTGCACACTTAAGGGGCCAAGGCTAAAAGCCACAGGATCTATCTCGGGATACGCAATCACAAAACACTTCCGATCAGTATAATACTGGCCAAGTGTACCAAGGTAGCTGGCTATTGAGCCAGCCAGAAGCAGAATAAATTAAAGCCAAAATAGCTGATAGCAGGCAGCGGTTCGTAGTCTGTTCGTATCACCAATCTGTATCTTGGGTAACCGGTCTTTCTGGTAGCTTTCTATTAAATGAGAGCAGTTCTTCTTTTTTTGCCAAGAGGTTTTTAGCTTCCTGTTTAACATCCTCCGTACCGTGTTTCAGCGCATAATCAAGACGCTCCCATGAATCCTTCAGTGTGTAGTAACTCAATTTGTATTCTCTATCTTCAGAAAAATCGGCTTTGAAACGCTCTACGGCTGCTTTCGACTTTTTCTGAAAATGCTTTCCAAGGTTACTGCGGAGTTCAACGACTTGCTGTTTAAGATCCTCGCTTCCAAGCTGTTCTGCAATATTCAGATGCTTGTTTGCCTCGCGCAGCAAAAAGGGGTCAATGGTATCCTTTTTATAAGTCTTTTTAGCTAAAAAATAGTGGCACTCAGCAAGGAATGGCTGGCCGCTTTGATTTTCCAGTTCCGTTGCTTTTTTCAAGTAATGCAATGCATCATGAATACTGCCGGTAAATCTGCTACCTTGCGGAGGTAGAGCCTTATGCTTATTAAGCAAACCTTGCCCCAATGCTAAATACAAGGATGACTGGGCCTGTTTGACAAATTCATCTTTCCATTCTGACTCAGGTATTGAATCCAGCACACTGAAACAGGTTTTTTGTGAAGAAGGTGCCAGGGTTATTTTATTAGCGAGCATTTCTATAAAGGGCTCACGCGCAGCTGTGATACCTGTTTTACAAGCGATGAATAACGATGCGAAGGTCTGCTCAAAATGATGGTCGTGATGACCGGTTAAATGAGTTTTCAAGTTTAACCCCAGTAAGCAGTGTACTTCACCACGAAGCGTTCTGAATTCCGCAGTTGGATTTTGCCGTTTTTTGTCCAGCAAAACCGCTAACTGTTGCAGTTCAGTGATTTTTTCACCTGGCACAATACCATCTGTGGAGCATTGAAGAATGTCCTGAAATCGCCTTTGTAGTGATGACAGTGTTGATTTCTCATCCTGGTAACCGGCTAGCTGCCTGACGGTTTGTAATTGTGATGCTTCTGGTATCGCGGTTACGTTGCATTTGGAACAGGAAAATGCAGAGTTTTCGTTAATATTTTCGACAATACATTGGGGATGGAACAGGTGTTTTTCATTACAAATATTGACGGATACCCCCCGGTATTGAAAACGGAAATTCTCCCTGGGAACCGGAGGCGGGTCTGTCAAATCACCATTGCACAATCCGCAGATGTCATGATCAGCAAGTTGTTCGATGCTTGCTTCAGAGAATGTAACTGTTGTTGGCAACTTGCTTAATGAAGCATCCATGAAAAAAACACCTATGGGCCTGTCTGAAAAGCCACCATAAACTCTGATTAAATGAACTCTGATTAAGAGAGTGATTGAGAGAGTTATGCCCCTGCAATTAGATTGACTTTGACTAAAAAAGTTCAGTGGTATGTTATGTATCCAAACTTTACTGTCAAAATGGTGCAACTATCCTCTCTGATATCTCTCTGATTCCTGGATCAGATTGCTGTGATCCTTGTGCCCATCTTTATTTTGGCCATTTTTATGGCCATCTATAGTCAGCCCAATTTTTCACAATGGGTTACATCGTCTATGCTCGAAACGCCCACGGGAGAACAACAGAACCTGGCGAACTGGACAGGATCGCCATGAATATTTGCTTCGCACCGAGGTTACATATTTTTGCTACCACACAGTATTGATGGGAGATAGATATGCCCGGGTTGAAACTTGATTGTATCGTGACCCCAGCAGGTAATAAGGTTACCGTAGCCAAGCAGAGCATTTGTGACAAAGAGCTTATGAAGGTGCTGTCAGCCAAGGCAGCCTGCTCAGAGTGTAGTATTTATTTTTTGCGGGGTGCAAAAGTTACCACTTGCGGTCATCGGGTTTGCGGCCTGTGCTGGATTAATAATGAGGAACGTTGTCCCAATCGCCGGTGTGGCGATGACAAGAAACTGGAATACTACGATATTTCCGGCATTGATGAGATCGGAAGATTGTTGGTGAACTGTCCGAAGAGAGGCTGTGCTGAAATACTCCCCTATGTAGAAACTGATTCACATATAGCGTCTCATTACGTACCAGAACCCGTTCAGGAAAATATACCGGTGTCTGATGAATTTCTGGACTATCAATTTCTGGACTATCTGTTGGCGTGATCTTGATGACAAGCGTCCCTGACACTGTTGACTTTATGGCCAATCGGCTTGCCAGGGTCTCTATTTATCGAGCCGGGATACTCGCGGTCTGGCTGAGTCAATGAAGGGAGTTTGACGGGCAGGAAATCAGGTTTATCATGTGCAGTTTCGAATATTTTTTCTGTTCTTTGCTTGTTGTATATCTATGTCATTACTGAAAAAAGCAATGGCGTCGCTGTCCATCGGCGCCGCAAAAGTGGATGCCGTGCTTGAGCAGCCAGAGCTGATTCCCGGCAAACGGGTCGATTTTACCATTCGGGTGAAAGGGGGTGCTGCTGAACAGCAGATTGATAACATCTACCTCAATATCTGCTGTCAGTACTTTGCAGAGCTGGAAAAGCGCAAGGGGGGAGATGAAGGTACCGTCACTGAAAAGGTCAAGCAGACCTGCTCACTGAGCCAGTGGTCATTACCAGAAACCTTTATGATTGCGCCGGATGAAGAGCGAATATTCAATGCCAGTTTTATTTTGCCCTATAACACGCCCATCAGTCTGGGAGAGGGTAAGGTATGGCTGGAAACCGGGCTGGATATTCAGTTTGCCATTGATCCGTCGGATACGGATTTGCTGGTGGTCAGGCCCGATGCTTTGATGGCCGGTCTGTTTGATGGTCTCACCAAAGCAGGTTTGCAGCTGCGTCAGGCTGAGTGTGAAGCAGCCAGGGGCTTTGCACTGCCTTTTGTTCAGGAGTTTGAATTTGTTCCGGTATCAGGGCCGTTTCTTGGGCGCTGGCGGGAGCTGGAAATCGTTGCCTGGCGTGATGAGCAACAGCTTAAGCTCTGGTTTGAAGTCGACCGTCAACAACGGGGTTTAAGCGGCATGCTCTCCGGGCTGCTGGGCAGAGGGGAGTTGAAGCGGCATCTTGAAATTGCAGCAGATTCTGCACCGGAGTCAGTGGTTGAACAAGTGCTGACTTTTCTTGATCAAACGACCTGACGAGATTGATATTCCCCTGCCAGCTACAATGCTTGTCGGCAATTGCTATAGGGAGAGTTCAGGTGAAATTTGATCAGAGCCTGTATGTCACTGTTTTCAGGGTGTTCATTAAACAGCCTCATCAGGTCTTGTGTGAAGTCGGCGCACTGCTTCTGAACGATGCTGGTTTCGCCCAGACGGGATGAATAAATATACAGCGGTAGTATGATGCCTCCGATGATGCCAGACAGATAGGAACTATTGTGCATATAAGCTACTGTCCAAAAGGTGCTGCCTGACACTAAATAAGTCAACCCACCAGTCACCAGGGCAACTGCGAGGTTTGTGCCCAGCATGGTTGCGACCGGGTAGACAAGGTCATGCCAGGTCATTTTCGGGGCATCGGAGCTGATTCTGGCCGACAGGGCGGAAAGTCCTCCGATCGGCAGGCCTACCCACCATGTGGCGATAGTGCCCCACAGCAGAGCATAGAGAACACGTGACTCTGAGTGGTATACCGATGGAAAATACCGGAGGGTGTATGCTCCATGATGCGTAAGGTTCAGATCAGAAAAATAGGCAAAATTGATCTGGGTGGTGATTAGATCATGGATTACCCCATATAAAATCGCAGCGATGACACCCATTCCTACTATTTTCCCGATTTCAATAAGTTCATCACCGGTTGTAAATGCGCTTTCACCTCTTTTCTTGTCTGAGAACGCAATAAACGCCTGGTAATGATTTTGCATGCTGGCCAGAGTCTCAGGGTCAACATACATTGCTTTATCAATAAGTTGTGCCAGTGACGCAGAATCCTGAGCCTTGCTTTCATCAGACCATCCTGCTGAAAGGAGAACAACAAATGAGGCACAACAAGCTCGCAAAAGGTAGCGAAAAGTGTTCATCTTCATGACATACAGACTTTTAATGGGACTCTGATATCAGACAGGAAAAAACAGGATTAGTTCAGAAGAACAAGGTCAGGAAGGCAGTATGAGAAGGGAAATGCAGGAAAGCGTCGCACTGACTGCTGACAGCACGACGCTATTGAATTGATCTGGGCAGATCAGTGAATTACTTTTTATCCGCGTACTTCATGGAGTCGAGGGCTACAGCAAAGATAATAATTCCCCCCTTGATAATAAACTGCCAGTAAGGGTTGATGCCGATATAGGTCATACCGTAGTTGATGATGGTGAAGATCAATACGCCGGTGACCACGCCCATGATACTGCCGACACCACCGGCAAAAGAGACGCCGCCAACCACGCAGGCGGCAATGGCATCCAGCTCGTACAAAAAGCCCAGGTTATTGGTCGCAGAACCAATGCGTCCGGCTTCCAGAAGACCGGCAAAGGCATAAAACACGCCGGAAAGCGCATACACCTTCAGCAGGGTAAGGGGTACGTTGACGCCTGAGACTTTGGCGGCTTCCGGGTTACCACCGATGGCAAAGATGTTTTTGCCAAAGACCGTTTTATTCCAGAGCACCCAGCTCAAAATAATGGCAACTACCGCATAGAAGGTGATGTAAGACAGGCGGAAGTCTCCCAGCCGGATAAACCCCTGGGTAAACTCCGAAAACTGAGTGGCAAAACCGGCAACCGGAGACGCACCGACAAAGTCATAATAGAGCGAGTTTACCCCGTAAACGATGATCATCGTGCCCATTGTCGCGATGAAAGGGGTGACTTTCAGGTAGGCAATCACCAGGCCGTTCACCAGGCCGATCAATGCGCCAATGGCACAGACAATCACAATAACGGCAGGGATTGGCATTGGCCCCATTTCCGGGAAGACTTTGTTTACATTCTCCAGGGCTTGCAGCAGCGTTGCAGAGATTACCGCTGCCAGACCAACCTGACGACCGGCAGAAAGATCCGTCCCCTGGGTGACAATCAGACTGGCGACCCCCAGGGCAATAATGATCCTGACCGATGATTGGGTCAGGATATTGCTGAGGTTTCTCAAGCTTACAAACGACGGTTCCTGGATAATGATGATGGCCAGAAGAATCAGCAGTACCGCATAGATACCACCCTCTTTAACCAAGCGCAGAACGCTGAATTGTTTTCCCGCTGTCAGACTGCTGGCAACACTCATGGCAGTCACTCCCCCTGGTTTGTGTAAATAATAATGCGTTATAGATAGCACGCGGCCAGTTCAAGAATTTCGTTTTGAGTGGTTTCCCGGGTATTGACAATGCCAGCGACCCGGCCATTGCTCATCACCATGATGCGGTCGGTGACACCCAGTAGCTCAGGCATTTCTGATGAAATCATAATGATGCCTTTATCCTTTTTGGCCAGATCCAGGATCAGCTGGTAGATTTCAAATTTGGCACCCACATCAATGCCACGGGTCGGTTCATCCAGCATCAGGATTTCCGGCTGGGTCAACAGCCATCGTCCAATCACCACTTTCTGTTGATTGCCGCCAGAGAGTGAGCCGATTCGGGTCTTGTGGCCGGGTGTTTTCACTTTCATGGAGTCAATCACCCACTGGGTATCAGCGCCCATGGTTCGGTCACTTAATAAGCCAAACCGCTCTTTGTACTTTTCCATATTGGCAATCAGAGAGTTAAAGGTGATATCCAGTGTGGAATAGATCCCCGTGGCACGGCGCTCTTCGGTGACCAGAGAAAAGCCATTCTGAATAGCCTGGTAAGCGTCTTTATTGTCCAGTGTCTTGCCGTGCAGTTTGATCACACCCGCATTTTTATCCCGAATGCCAAAAATGGTTTCCACCACATCAGTACGACGGGCACCCACCAGGCCAGCTATACCGAGAATTTCACCTTTACGAAGTTCAAAGCTGACGTCCTGTATGGAGGGCTGGTTTTTGGCCGTCAGATTTTCTACCTGAAGGATGACTTCTTTTGGTTGATGATCCCGCTGAGGGAATCGCTGGGTCAGCTCCCGTCCCACCATCAGGCTGATGATCTGGTCCATATCCAGGCCTTCCAGTGGGCGGGTGGTTACCCATTGGCCATCCCGCAATATGGTGATGTCATCGCAGATGGAAAAAATTTCTTCCATCTTATGGGAGATATAAACAATTCCGCAGCCACGCTCTTTTAATTTTTTAATGATGGTAAACAGGTGGCGGACTTCTTTTTCCGAAAGGGAGGACGTGGGTTCATCCATAATGACAATTTTGGCGTTGTAGGAAAATGCCTTGGCAATTTCTACCATCTGTCGTTTGGAAACGGAGAGATCTGCGACCTTATCTTTTGGATCAACATCAATATCCAGTTCTTCAAAGATCTTTTTGGTGTCGTCATACATGGTTTTATGATCAACAAAACCGTTTTTTTTCGGATAACGACCCAGCCAGACATTGTCCATAACGTTGGACTGCAAGACCTGGTTTAGTTCCTGATGCACCATGGACACGCCGTGTGTCAGTGCTTCCTTTGATGATGTGAATTCAGTGGGCTGGCCCTGAAAATAAATACTGCCTTCGTCTTTTTCATAAATACCAAAAAGGCATTTTAATAATGTTGATTTGCCTGCACCATTTTCTCCCATCAGGGCATGGACGGAGTGAGGGCGCACTTTTAGATTAACCCGGTCCAGGGCTTTTACTCCGGGAAATGATTTGCTGATCTCGGTCATTTCCAGAAGCCATTCACTGTCGTTGTTAAAATGGTTGCTGGTATCCATAGCATTCTGACTTTTCAGAGATAAAGAGCACCTGGCAAGGAAATTGGAAATACCTCGCTAACTACTCTTTTTAATATGAAACGAAATTGAAAGAACCTTTGTCCTTTCATCCCCTCGTTCCCACGGGGACTGTGGGAACGAGGGTTCAGTCTGACCTGGCTGTTACAGGTCGCCTTTATCGACACCAACGTAAGGCACGCGGACGATTTTATTTTCGATATTCCAGCGGGTGCCTTCACCTGCCGCTTTGCCATTGGCCAGGTTATTGGCCAGCTCAAAAGCAGCCTTGGCCTGGTTATTGGCATCGTTCAGTACGGTTCCCTGCATCTGGCCATCTTTGATCAGTGCCAGTGCTTCGGTCAGGGCATCAACGCCAAACACGGGAATCGAGGATTTATCAGCGGCTTTCAGAGACTCGATAGCGCCCATTGCCATGGCATCATTGTTGGCAATAACCACCTCAATCTTGTCGGCATTAGGGCCAGAGATCCAGGCATCAACCTTGTCTTTAGCCATGGCGGTATCCCACAGGGCGGTATCCATATGGAGTTCTTCGGTGGGATAGCCTTTGTCGTTCAGGGTAGAGACCGAATAAGCGGATCTTGCTTCCGCATCCGGGTGACCGGGCTCACCTTTTAGTAACACATACTGAATCTTGCCATCACCGTTCAGGTCCCAGGCCGGATTTTTGGCCCAGTGCTCAGCAATCAGTTCACCCTGGATAATGCCGGATTCCTTGGAGTCAGTGCCTACATAGTAAGCATGTTCATAGCTGGCCAGGGCTTCAGCGGTGGGTTCTTTATTGTAGAAGACAATAGGAACGTCATCATACTTGGCTTTTTGAATGATGACGGGAGCAGCGGCAGGGTCAACCAGATTAATCGCCAGCGCATCCACCCCTCTGGCCAGCATAACGTCAACCTGATCATTCTGCTTGGACTGGTCGTTCTGTGAGTCGTTCATCAGCAGCCGAACACCGTCCACCTTATCGGCTTCTGCTTCGATAGCCCGGCGGACGGTAGCCATAAAGTTATCGTCGTATTTGTAAACGGTAACACCCAGGGTCGTGCTGGCCTGAGCAGCACTGC
Organism: Endozoicomonas sp. SCSIO W0465; assembly: GCF_023716865.1. Classification (NCBI taxonomy): domain Bacteria; kingdom Pseudomonadati; phylum Pseudomonadota; class Gammaproteobacteria; order Oceanospirillales; family Endozoicomonadaceae; genus Endozoicomonas; species Endozoicomonas sp. SCSIO W0465. Next base: position 5,354,882 of record NZ_CP092417.1, on the reverse strand, counting down.
CAATGGTCATGGCTGCCATGATGGCAGCTGCTCCGGAAAAAAAGGTGGTGACTTTTTTCATGGTTGTCCTTCTGTGCACGTTATTAATGTTTTGTGTGTTTGGATGATATCAAATGGTTTTCGCTGTTAGGGTAAGACAGCTCAACGAAATGTAACAAAGTCTTAATGTTGGCTGAACACAACGGTAAAAAATAATACGTCGATCGACGCTCATATTGTCAGGAATCAATAGTTTTGCTTAACACGGGTTGCGATAATCCTGCCAGACGGTTTGGTCATGACACGATTAGGGGGAAGGATGGGGGCATCGCAACGGATTTTTGTGGTGGATGATGATGACGGGATTCGTCAGTTACTTGCTGAGTACCTGACCAGGCATGGCTTTTCCGTTGCAACGTCAACCGACGGTGAATCTTTTCTGGAACGGTTTCATTCACTGCCGGAGGACGAAACCCGGCATGCGCTGGTGGTGCTTGATATCATGATGCCGGGTCTTGATGGTTTTGATGTCTGCCGGGAGTTGAGAGCTGTTTCCAAAGTACCGGTAATCATGCTCACGGCAGTATCCGATGAAATGGATCGTATTGTCGGTCTGGAAATCGGGGCAGATGATTACCTTGCCAAACCCTTTAACCCAAGGGAGCTACTGGCTCGAATAAAAGCCATTTTCCGGCGAAGTGACCAGGCCGGTGAGGTGCGACAGCCTTCGCGGTTTTGCTGTTTTCATGGCCTTCGTCTGGATACTGTGACCCGTTCATTGTCTGATACGAATGGGGAACTCCTGCCGCTCTCCGGTGCTGACTATAACCTGTTGATGCTCTTTATTAACAACGCTGGCAGGGTGTTAAGTCGTGAGTATATTGCGGGCGAAACCCGGAAACGCAGCTCAGATCCATTGGACCGCTTTATCGATGTCCATATCAGCCGTCTTCGCCAATGTCTGGGTGATGATGCCAAGTCACCGGACATCATAAAAACCGTGCGTGGTGCGGGATACCTGATGGCGACTGAGGTTTGTTTTACTCATAATATCCCTGAGCCGGTCCGGTTGTGAGCACAAGGATGACAGGCGCTATAAAAGAGTACGGGTTGATTTTCAAACATCAGATTCATGAGTACTCACCAAGGACACTGGCTGGTCGTTTCCTGATGGTGATGTTTGCCCTGGTACTCACTTCCCAGCTTCTGGTGAATCATCTCTGGGAGCGGGAAACGGAGAGTGAGCGGCAAGAAGCGCTGGCCAAGGTATCAACCAATGTGGCGCTTCGTATGTCTGCCACGGTTGAGTATTTTGTCAATCTGCCTGCAGCCATCCGCAAAGCTACCATCAATAAGTTGCGTTACATGGGCGGTGCCCGTTACTTCATTACCCTGAATACGGAGTTTATCAAACTGGCACCTTACCAGAACTCACTGGCCCACCAAACGGTAGTCAATGTCTTTAAGGCCGTACTCAGCAATTCTGACGGTAATGCTGACCATATCAGTGGGCAGGTAGAGGTGGCTTTTTCCAGACCGGAGACGCTAAAGGTGCTGGATAATCAGACATTGCTACAGGAGCTGCCGGATAACTGGGGCCAGGAAACCTTAATGGTTGAGCCGCTGGATCTTCCGGTTCTGGTGATACAGGTTGAACTGGAAAACAGTGAGTGGTTATACCTGGCAACGTTGATGCCGGATTCATCCATGCTATCGGAAGACTATTTATCAGCCGATGGCTTCCACCCGGCACCTTTGCAGACCTCCTATTTAATCTGGATGCTGGTATTGCTGGCATTTGCGACCCTGGCTATCTATTTTATGGTCCGTCCTTTTGAGGCGTTATCCAAAGCAGCAAAAGAGTTCGGGCGGGATCTGGAACCGGTGGCTATTCCTGAATGGGGTTGTCTGGAGTATGAACGAACGGCTCAGGCTTTTAACCAGATGCAGAAGAATATCCGCCATTATATGAACGACCGGAAACAGTTGTTCTCAGGAATATCCCATGACCTGAAAACGCCCATTACCCGACTGCGGCTGCGAGCTGAAATGCTGGATAATGATACCCAGCGGGAAGCGTTTATCAGTGATCTGGAACACCTGGAAATTATGGTCAAGTCGGCGCTTCAGGTGGTCAGCAATACCGATATTCACGAAAATCCCCGGGTGGTTGATCTGGAAAGGATGCTGAATGATATTACGCTGGCTGCCCAATCGGTTGGGCAGAGGGCCTGGCTGCATACGCCGTTCCTGAATCATCGTGAGCATGAAGGACTTTATGAAATCACTGGCAAACCGCTGGCACTCAAACGGTGCCTGGAGAACCTGATTGGCAATGCCATTGTTTATGGTGCTCCGGCCAATATTTATATTGAGAGGGTTAAAGATCAGATTATCATTACGATTCGTGATAATGGACCGGGTATTCCAGAGGGGATGGAAGAAACGATTTTTAAACCGTACTTCAGGTTGGAATACGGTTGCCAGAAGAATCCGGATGGTAATGGTCTTGGTCTGGCAACCGCTCGCCACCTGGCACAGATTCATGGTGGCAGCCTCAGGTTAAGAAATCATCCGGAAGGGGGATTAGTGGTTACCCTTATTCTGCAAACAACTGAATTCGTATCATAAACATGGTGTTGAGTTGGTTGAGGGTTACGCGATGAAGGATCATATCCTCATGTTGCTCATGATTCCTCCGAAATACAGTGTTGCCAATACCATTGGGTTCTTAATGGATTGCGCTTTACGCCCATGACTTTTTACCTTGATCCGGGTTGCTTCGTTTATCCAATCTCCCGTCTTAAATGATTTTTGATAAGAGTCAGATTATTTCATCTAATGAAAGTGACTCCCAAAAGTTTTCATCGATAACAAAATTCTCTGATGAAAGGAGTTCATCAATATATTCTGGTAGTTCCAGATTCTTGAGACCTATAGATTCTATAATTCGTGAAACTAAATTCTCGTTCGGAAAGCCTTTACCATTACAGATGGCAGAAATGGATCTCAGCAGTTGCCGGTCAAGCTGGCCATCCTTCTGGAGGCTCGGTAGCTTCAGCAGCGTGTCCACGTCCCCGGCTTTGGGAAAGCCCCGGCCATTCATCATGGAAGAAATGGAGCTCAGCAGTTGCCGGTCAAGCTGGCCATCCTTCTGGAGGTCTGGTAGCTTCAGCAGCGTGTTTATATCCCCGGCTTTGGGAAAGCCCCGGCTTTTCATCATGGAAGAAATGGAGCTCAGCAGTTGCCGGTCAAGCTGGCCACCCTTCTGGAGGCCCGGTATCTTCAGCAGCGTGTTCACGTCCCCGGCTTTGGGAAAGCCTTTACCATGACAGATGGAAGAAATGGATCTCAGCAGTTGCCGGTCAGGCTGGCCATCCTTCCGAAGGCTCGGTAGCTTCAGCAGCGTATCAACATCCCCGGCTTTGGGAAAGCCCCGGCTACTCATCATGGAAGAAATGGAGCTCAGCAGTTGCCAGTCAAGCTGGCCATCCTTCCGGAGGCTCGGTAGCTTCAGCAGCATGACCACGTCCCCGGCTTTGGGAAGGCCCCGGCTACTCATCATGGAAGAAATGGAGTTCAACAGTTGCCGGTCAAGCTGGCCTTCCTTCCGGAGGCTCGGTAGCCTCAGCAGTGTGTCCACGTCCCCGGCTTTGGGAAAGCCCCGGCTACTCATCATGGAAGAAATGGAGCTCAGTAGTTGCCGGTCAAGCTGGCCATCCTTTTGGAGGCTCGGTAGCTTCAGAAGCGTGTCCACGTCCCCGGCTTTGGGAAAGCCCCTACTACTCATCATGCAAGAAATGGAGCTCAGCACTTGCCGGTCAAGCTGGCCATCCTTCTGGAGGCTCGGTAGCTTCAGCAGCGTGTTCACGTCCACGGCTTTGGGAAAGCCTTTACCATGACAGATGGAAGAAATGGAGCTCAGCAGTTGCCGGTCAAGCTGGCTATCCTTCTGGAGGCCCGGTATCTTCAGCAGCGTGTCCACGTCCCCGGCTTTGGGAAATCCTTTACCATTACAGATGGAAGAAATGGAGCGCAGCAGTTGCCGGTCAAGCTGGCCATCCTTCTGGAGGCTCGGTAGCTTCAGCAGCGCGTCCACGTCTCCGGCTTTGGGAATGCCTTTACCATTACAGATAGAAGAAATGGAACTCAGCAGTTGCTGGTCAAGCTGGCCATCCTTCTGGAGGCTCGGCAGCTTCAGCAGCGTGTCCACGTCCCCGGCTTTGGGAAAGCCCCGGCTACTCATCATGGAAGAAATGGAGCTCAGCAGTTGCCGGTCAAGCTGGCCATCCTTCTGGAGGCTCGGTAGCTTCAGCAGCGTGTCCACGTCTCCGGCTTTGGGAAAGCCTTTACCATGACAGATGGAAGAAATGGAACTCAGCAGTTGCCGGTCGAGTTGGCCATCCTTCTGGATACTCGGTAGCTTCAGCAGCGTGTCCACGTCCCCGGCTTTGGGAAAGCCTTTACCATTACAGATGGAAGAAATGGATGTAATAAATGGATAACATGCTATTGCTTGTACATCACGGTCTTCAATACTCAGAAACTCGTTAGTTCTCGTCCAAAAACGCATCAGGCAATCATAATTAGATTGTACGTGCGTTTTGATATTTCCTGAAATTCCAGAGAGCCGCAAAAACTCTTCCCTTTTTTTCTCTAATCTGGGACGGATATTGGAGAAAAACGCGAAAAGCAGGCAGAAAACATCCTCCCACCATGCTGGAAAGGTACTTTCATGTAGCGTGGAGGTGGCTATCAGGATGGTGCCGGGTGTCTGGCCAGAATCACCAGGTTGTAACAGACCACCGATAACCAGCAATGAGAATCAAAACGCTCAGAACCCTTGCAGTGGCAACGTGATAGCCCAAAACATCTCTTTAGCCACGAAATTCCCGCTTCAATACCTGCCCGGAAGCGAAAGAGCGTTTTATACACATACTGACTTTTAGTCATCTCTTCGACTTCAAGTCCGCGCTTCTTATTAAAAGCTACATCGCTGATTCCCATGGCCTTGGCTTTTTCCAAATTAGCGCGACACGCGTATCCGCCGTCACCGCTTGTCTGGCGAGGTACACGACCATAAATTTCTTTTTGTCTTTCCATCATCGGAATGAATTGGTCCGAATCCGCTGGGTTACCTTCCTCAATAACCAGGTCCAGGATCAATCGACTTTTTCCCTGAACCAGGTTCAGTTTATGGCCATACTGTACTTGCCGCCTGTCTTTTACGATGATATCCGTATGGGGTTCATACAGGCTAACCACTTTTTCCTGGGCTGGCACCTTTTCACCCTTAAAGACCCTGCGCTCTGTCTGGGAGACTATTGCATCCACCAGGGGTAACAGGTGATCCACATCGGCCTGCCACTTGTCGGCATCATCAGCCAGGAGACACTGCCCCTGCTGACGGGCGTTTGCTAGCGTGACAGTAGCTTCGATAAGTACCTTCCGGGATTTTCGGGTCAACTGCAGCAGTTTTTTATAATGCTGATGCCGCTCTTCTTTGCCAGCGTAGATGCATTTTCTGGCCGCATCTTTTACGGCTCGGTTGTGATGGGTATATTCATAAAGCGGTGTCGCTGTCAGTGTTTGTCCCCGTTCCAGCAGCCGACAAATTTCTTTAACGGAACTGGCTAAAAGATCACTGTCGCAAGGAGGTTTGATATCCGATTCGGTGACTGTGCTGTCAATAGCCACAGTGCGCCCTTTTTCAATACCCTGATCTTTAGCGGTCATTAGCTGACAGTTATTAATCCGTTCCCATGTAGATGCAGTAAGAAGGCTGATGAGCCCATGCAAACTGGAGCGACTGGGGCGCTGGTTTGGTTCGAGGCGACAAAAGTCTCGAAAGAGCATGGAGTCCATCAAAACAAACGACAAGTAGTCATAATCACAATTCAAATACTGTTTCAGGAGTGCCGCACGAAGAACGGATTCTGCTGATAGTCCGTTCCGCCCAGTGTTCTGTTTATCACCAGAACTTAAGTCCTCATAAATCCAGTCATTGAACTGTGGATGGGCGTCAAGCCATTGCGAGATACCGGAAAGCTGGGAGCAGATTTCATGAGGTACGTAATGGAGTTCCATACTACACTGCGGGTTGCGTTTTTTGCGCATTTGGAGTCCTCTGTTTTTGGCAATCCCTTATGTTTCTTGCTCTTGGGAAGTTTAGTCGCCAGATAGCAGTAGGGCTCCACTTAATTTTTCAGGATAAAATCTACAGTTTTCAATTGGTTGTGTTTTTGGACGAGAACTCGTTAATGTTTTTCTTTGTTCTTGAGTTTCCTTCGCCCTTGCAGAGCATGCTGGTAATCGTACTCGTGTTTTTAACGGTTCTTTCCACACTACTAAAATAAATACCAAGCTTGGATACCAGTTGGACTCTCGACTCTTTCGGGCACGAATTAACCAGCTTATCCAGCGTTGGTTTGACGGTGATTTTGCGTTCCTGGCAAAGGCCTTTTAATTGATCTAAAGTCGCTATCAATGAATCTTGTTGATACTCATTTTCACGATCCGGTCGTTTTCTTTTTAATTTTTCATCCTGTACTGCATCTTCAATGTGAGAAACATTTCTTTTTAAAGATATTTTTTCTTTAGGGGACTCATAATTATCTATGGTTGGGAGGCTGTTCCCAATGGGTTCTTGTCTTGATACGTGCCGACCTGAATAGAAAGAGCTTGATGGTTTGGATGGTCTGGATGGTGTTGTGTGATCACTACCAGAAGGTAATCCTGTGGAATTCGCTCTCCCCGTCGCCAGACCTGATTCATTATAGAGTGGGATCATTATGTATAAACTTTATTCATTAAACCGTGCCAGCTCAGACACAGGTAACAGCCTTTTAGTTCATTAATGATCGAATTACCGTCACAACTCAGGCCATGACGGTAGCGATGGTCAGGTTTTATCGGGCAGCGACTCCCGACAAATACACGTCAGAAGACCTAACCTGACAACCGGTGTATTCATAATTTCTGATGACGTAAAAAGGCCGCAGCTTGCGCTGCTATGGGAAATAACTAGTATGTACTCAAAAAGTCGTACTTTTCAGTACAAACTGGTGGGGGCATATATGGTCCGCCCTGCATTGTAAGGAAAAGTTTTCCATCATGACTAAAGAGTAATGCTTCCATATATCCAGCCTTAAGGGGGAGGTCTCAATGCCTCTGACACTGATGGAATCCGCTCACTCCCACCTCATCAGGTCTTCGGCCTCTATGGGCCCTGACTCCAGTCAGGTTCAAGGGAGTGCAGGTCTTACCTTTTATGCCATCATTTGAACTTTATCCGCGCAACTCGTTGCAGGCTTCTTACACTGATTAACCGCTTTTGCTTTTCTTATCTAACGACAAATGTTTAATAGTTTGATGCCGATGTACATGCTGATGCCTTGTACGGTTCTTGGCTGCGTATTCTGTGCAGGCTCTGAATATCCTGCTGCTCAGTCGTTTTGGTTGGCATAAAGTGCGTGCTGGCCGTTGCATTGCTTCACAGATAGCCTCAGCATCAGCAGCATCATTCTTGTTTGACTTTACGTAAGGTTTTACGAACTGGGGAGCCATAAGTAGCTAACCATATGAAATCATATATCCTGACTCCTTGTGTCGGCACTCTCGGCAACTGCTCCTGCGTTGCTCTAGCTCCTGCATCCATACAGTCGTGCTTCGTTACAACTCCGGTCACATAGCTACGACGTAACTATTCAGCACTGAGCAAAGGCATATTACAGTAATTCCGAACAGCTCTATGAAGTGATTGATATATGTCCATTCCCTGTTTTCTGGCAGACGACAAATAGCTGCGAATCCGTGCAAACATAGAACCACCGTCTGCACTCCTGAAGCAGCCTGAGATTTTCTGCTTTAACTTGGCCATTCGAACATCCCGCTCACTGCCATTGTTATCGAAGGGAATGGTAAAATCTGACATGAAGCGCAGTGTCTCAGCCTTGAACTCAGTGAGTCGTTTGAAGAGATTGTAAGCTTTAGTATTCTTGACTTTCTTGCGCTTAAGCTCCTCTCGTTGCTTCTCCATATAGACGACTTCTTTCATTAGAGCCCGCTGAAGCAACCGGTCATAAATCTTCTCGATTCGTTCACAGACAACACTTGGCATCTGTAGCATACCTATGGTCTTAAAGCCCTTGCAGTAATGCCAGGAAAGCCTCAGTAGCTTCATCAATCGCAACGCCAGTTGATTGCTGTCCCTATCAACAACACCCAAAAGCTCCCTCAGGTGATGGGCATTGCAAAGTACGTGAGTTGCCGCATATGCAAAATAGGATTTCCAATGATCATGAACCAGAACGCCTGCAAATGTTAGCAGTATGCCCATCGTGTCCATGGCCTCACGACCTCGCTTTTCAGACAAGTAGTAGAGCGTCCATTGTTCATCCCGCATAACGTGTAGCCAGTGCAAAGAGCCCTCGGCCCGCATACCCGTTTCATCGGCTCCGGCAACAGACGATTCCCGCAAGGCGTCACGAATAACCTCTTCAGTAGAAGCCAGATTTTCATAGGTTCTGGCCACAAAATTGGCGACAGTGCCTGCACTTACACTCATTTTATAGAGAGTATTAAAATACTCTGACACGCGCTTAAAAGGCAGGAAATGGTATTGGTTAAGATAGACGGCCATAGCCTGTGTGGCTGAGCCATATTGTGCGGCAGCGGTAACACCTTCCGGGAATTCAGCCTGATTCCGACAACCACAAGTGCAGATTTTTACTTCAGCTCTATGGGCCGTTACTTCAAATTCACCCGGTCTCCCTGGTTCAAACACCTGTCGTTCAATATATTTGACCGGCTCACTATCAAGAAGAGACGCCTGACATTTATTGCATTCTTTAACCGGAAGGTACTCAATATAGTCAGGGATATCGACCTGTTTAAGACAAGTGCCCTGATGCCCTTTCTTTCCACCGGCTTTATTACCAGAAGACTGTCTCAGACTTTTAGGATTGGGTTTTTCATCCGATGGATCGGTACCTTTATCTGCGGAAAGGTCGTCAGAATGATCTGGAGAATTACTGTTTTTACAAGGTTTTTGATAACCATCAGACGATGGCGGCTTGCTGCTGTTTTGACTGTTCTTGCCAACCTTTTCTTCCAATTCTCGACATCGCTCTTCCAGACAGGCAACTCTCATCCGCAGCTCTGCATTCTCTTTCAAGAGAATCTCAGCCGACATAGTTGCGGGTAGTTCTGGAATCATGCTGGCGAATATTGTGGAAAAATGGTGCTTAAGAGGATGGTATAAAAATCAGAAAATTCCAGATTTATGTGGGGGTGCTGAACAGTTACGCTACGACTATGCTCCCTCCATTGTGCCTCGCATAGTACCAGCCCACTGGAAACTCTTTTTGCTCAGATCAATTCCGAGAAAAGCAACCTGGCCTTTTTGATTAGTTCCTGATTTGTCAATCTTGCCCATGGATGGTTCGCTCCGTTTCTTGTTTTGAATGATGTCCTACCAAACTCATTCTATTTTGGCTCATTTGAAGCCGTTTTGGGAGCGGGGCAGACCATTCCATTAGGTCTTTCCTTTTGAAAGTCATTAAGTAGTTGATAATTTGCTTTCGGATAAATTGACTGAACGATTATTTAGTATTTGCAAACGAAATCATATGACTCTCTCCAAATGAAGCGAACACTCGTTCAACTTCCTTTTCAAATTCCGTGAAACTCTTGATTGACAATAGATTGAGCCATTCATACTTTACTTTCCTCCACAGGATCTCAATCAGATTGAGTTCAGGTGAATATGTTGGAAGAAAGCAGATCAGTAACTTTTTCTCAAGAGTCCAGTCAGCGATTCTGTCACGAAACTTTTTGCTGGTATGAATACTGGCATTGTCCACCATAACTACGGTGTAGCGGTCATTTGAACTGTATTTTTCATCCTCCATTTTCTCTGCGAAGTCGTCAAAGGCTGCAATCACTGTATCACTATTCACAGAGCCCACAACAGGGTAATGAAACAGCTCACAGCTCCGATTCATAAAGCCCAGCACGTTGATGCGCTTACTTTTGACTGATGGAATTCTGAGCTGCTTTCCTTTTTCCTGCCAGCCATATGGCACACAAGGTTCTTGGGCTAAGTTACCGTTAATGGTTGAATCAGCTAAACTCCCATAAAATCTACGTTGTAGGGGAGTGATATGCAATCTGAACTCTTCCAGAATTTTATTGATTCCATTTCAACATTAACCAGTGAACAGCGAGACATTCTTAACAACTCGCTCCTTAGTACTCAAATAGAGGTTACCGAGGTAGTAGAAACCACTGACTCTGAACCTGTTTACAGTGAATCTATACCCAATAACGATAATGCAACACCTGACGTAGAAAAGAGCATACTTGCCCAATTTGCCGAAAACCCCAGGTGCCCCAAATGCAAAAGCCATAGCGTTGGTCGCTGGGGCATACGAAATGGCCGACAGCGCTACCACTGCAAGACTTGCGACTCAACGTTTAACGCCTTTAGTGGAACGCCTTTGGCAAGGCTCAGGCACCCTGAAAAATGGAACAAGTACCTCGCAGGTATGACTCACTCTATGGTCTTGCGACCAGCTGCTGCTGAGAATGCCATTGACTTGAAAACTGCGTTCCGCTGGCGTCACCGCTTTCTTGAAGTGATTAATAATGATCAAGCAGAAGAGCTTTGTGGCATTACTGAGCTTGATGAAACATTTTTCCGTGAATCCTTCAAAGGGCAAAGAGAAGGCCTTCCACGGCCAACCCGAAAGCGGGGTAATGATCCCAACAAAGCCCGAAAAGTCCCGGTAATGGTGGCTCGGGACCGTAATCGAAATACCGTTGACGGTGTATTAGAAAACGAAAGTGCTAATGAATTGTGCAGGCATTTAAATGGCCGCATATCGATACAGGCCACGGTCTGTGCGGATGCACACCTCGCTCACGAAAAACTTGCTGACAAGCTTGGATTTGTCTTCAAGGAGCTGGTGACATCAGCAGGTCAACATGTTGTTGAAGGCATCTACCACATCCAGACTGTAAATTCTTATCACAGTCATTTAAAACGCTGGATTGGCGGCGTATTCCAAGGGGTTGCAACTCGTTACCTTCCCCATTATCTGGCCTGGAGGCGAGAACTGACGGCAGCAAAAAAATTAACTGTTGGCCGGTTGATCAGCAGAATTACTGAACATTGGTGCTTCCAACCATTAACGGTAACTTAGCCAGGTTCTTGAGTAAATCCGGACTCATCAAAATAAAACAAGTGGCTCTTTTCGTATTGCAGACTGCTGATTTCATAAATCAGGCTGGAATCCTCCTGTGGCAGGGCTTGGCAATATTTAGCCAGCAGTTTCCTGAAGGCATTGTATATCAAGGCCTTTGGCCAATTTTCATTGCAGAGCAGTCTGTAACCCGAAAAGAGCCAAACAAGTTTATTAACCCTTTGCGCTCAGCTTCCTGGGCGTCTTTCAGTGCAGTTTTACAACGCTGGAAATGCTCTTCGTCCCGTTTATGTTTGCACGATTTACGGAGTCTTTTGTAAACCAGTCCTAACTTTTTTACGATGTTGGCCAGAGTAAGTTTTGATGAGGATTTACCGGTCTCATCCTCAATTTTGGATTTTACATACGATAAACGACGAGGCTCTTCTGCTACTAACTCTTTTGTAACTGTTCAGCACCCCCACATAAATCTGGAATTTTCTGATTTTTATACCATCCTCTTAAGCACCATTTTTCCACAATATTCGCCAGCATGATTCCAGAACTACCCGCAACTATGTCGGCTGAGATTCTCTTGAAAGAGAATGCAGAGCTGCGGATGAGAGTTGCCTGTCTGGAAGAGCGATGTCGAGAATTGGAAGAAAAGGTTGGCAAGAACAGTCAAAACAGCAGCAAGCCGCCATCGTCTGATGGTTATCAAAAACCTTGTAAAAACAGTAATTCTCCAGATCATTCTGACGACCTTTCCGCAGATAAAGGTACCGATCCATCGGATGAAAAACCCAATCCTAAAAGTCTGAGACAGTCTTCTGGTAATAAAGCCGGTGGAAAGAAAGGGCATCAGGGCACTTGTCTTAAACAGGGTCGATATCCCTGACTATATTGAGTACCTTCCGGTTAAAGAATGCAATAAATGTCAGGCGTCTCTTCTTGATAGTGAGCCGGTCAAATATATTGAACGACAGGTGTTTGAACCAGGGAGACCGGGTGAATTTGAAGTAACGGCCCATAGAGCTGAAGTAAAAATCTGCACTTGTGGTTGTCGGAATCAGGCTGAATTCCCGGAAGGTGTTACCGCTGCCGCACAATATGGCTCAGCCACACAGGCTATGGCCGTCTATCTTAACCAATACCATTTCCTGCCTTTTAAGCGCGTGTCAGAGTATTTTAATACTCTCTATAAAATGAGTGTAAGTGCAGGCACTGTCGCCAATTTTGTGGCCAGAACCTATGAAAATCTGCTTCTACTGAAGAGGTTATTCGTGACGCCTTGCGGGAATCGTCTGTTGCCGGAGCCGATGAAACGGGTATGGCGGGCCGAGGGCTCTTTGCACTGGCTACACGTTATGCGGGATGAACAATGGACGCTCTACTACTTGTCTGAAAAGCGAGGTCGTGAGGCCATGGACACGATGGGCATACTGCTAACATTTGCAGGCGTTCTGGTTCATGATCATTGGAAATCCTATTTTGCATATGCGGCAACTCACGTACTTTGCAATGCCCATCACCTGAGGGAGCTTTTGGGTGTTGTTGATAGGGACAGCAATCAACTGGCGTTGCGATTGATGAAGCTACTGAGGCTTTCCTGGCATTACTGCAAGGGCTTTAAGACCATAGGTATGCTACAGATGCCAAGTGTTGTCTGTGAACGAATCGAGAAGATTTATGACCGGTTGCTTCAGCGGGCTCTAATGAAAGAAGTCGTCTATATGGAGAAGCAACGAGAGGAGCTTAAGCGCAAGAAAGTCAAGAATACTAAAGCTTACAATCTCTTCAAACGACTCACTGAGTTCAAGGCTGAGACACTGCGCTTCATGTCAGATTTTACCATTCCCTTCGATAACAATGGCAGTGAGCGGGATGTTCGAATGGCCAAGTTAAAGCAGAAAATCTCAGGCTGCTTCAGGAGTGCAGACGGTGGTTCTATGTTTGCACGGATTCGCAGCTATTTGTCGTCTGCCAGAAAACAGGGAATGGACATATATCAATCACTTCATAGAGCTGTTCGGAATTACTGTAATATGCCTTTGCTCAGTGCTGAATAGTTACACTCTTTTATGCGTTGCACTTCAGATTCATCATATATGCAAGATCTTCCACCACCATGTTTCTTATACAATGCACGAATACCATAGTCCTCCCAATCATCAATCCATTGGGAAACGGTCTGATATTTAATCTCAAGGATTTCTGCAATTTGCTCAAGGGTAAAGCCTCGATTACTCAATAGAAGACCATGAGCTCTTTCCCTGATACACCTCAGAGGGCCGTAGTGCTTGGCGTATTTCAAAGTTAATACAACAGCTTCATCAGTGATATTGACATACTTCATAGGTTGGGGACGTTTTAGTTCAAGACCCACTTATAATAGATTAAGGATCTCTTTCTTTGTCTGCCTGATAGTACGATCAAAATATCCATAAGCAAACTTTTAACTACTTAGACGTTTGAAATTTCATCTGGAGAATCAGGAATTCTTACGTTAAGTCTTGAACCTTGAAATCAACGCCAAAGATCAAGACCTGTCTTGGGCCATGAATCTTGCATATTCAAAAAGAAAGACTTGACCCCAGCTTTTGACCCCAGCTTTGGTGACCCCAGCTTTGGACCCCAGCTTTGTGACCCCAGCTTTGCCAGCTTTTGACCGCAGCTTTGTGTGACCCCAGCTTTGTGACCCCAGCTTCGGACCCCAGCTTCCGGGTTGCTTCGTTTATCCAATCTCCCGTCTTAAATGATTTTTGATAAGAGTCAGATTATTTCATCTATTGAAAGTGACTCCCAAAAGTTTTCATTGAAATCAAGATTCTCTGATGAAAGTAGTTCATCAATATATTCTGGTACTTCCAGATTGTTGAGACCTATAGATTCTATAATTCGTGAAACTAAATTCTCGTTCGGAAAGCCTTTACCATGACAGATGGAAGAAATGGATCTCAGCAGTTGCCGGTCAAGCTGGCCATCCTTCTGGAGGCTCGGTAGCTTCAGCAGCGTGTCCACGTCCCCGGCTTTGGGAAAGCCCCGGCTTCTCATCATGGAAGAAATGGAGCGCAGCAGTTGCCGGTCAAGCTGGCCATCCTTCTGGAGGTCTGGTAGCTTCAGCAGCGTGTTTATATCCCCGGCTTTGGGAAAGCCCCGGCCACTCATCATGGAAGAAATGGAGCTCAGCAGTTGCCGGTCAAGCTGGCCATCCTTCTGGAGGTCTGGTAGCTTCAGCAGCGTGTCCACGTCTCCGGCTTTGGGAAAGCCTTTACCATGACAGATGGAAGAAATGGAACTCAGCAGTTGCCGGTCGAGCTGGCCATCCCTCCGGAGGCTCGGTAGCTTCAGCAGCGTGTCCACGTCCCCGGCTTTGGGAAAGCCCCGGCCACTCATCATGGAAGAAATGGAGATTAGCAGTTGCCGGTCAAGCTGGCCATCCTTCTGGAGGCTCGGTAGCTTCAGCAGCGTGTCCACGTCCCCGGCTTTGGGAAAGCCCCGGCTTCTCATCATGGAAGAAATGGAGCTCAGCAGTTGCCGGTCAAGCTGGCCATCCTTCTGGAGGCTCGGTAACTTCAGCAGCGTGTCCACGTCCCCGGCTTTGGGAAAGCCCCGGCTACTCATCATGCAAGAAATGGAGCTCAGCACTTGCCGGTCAAGCTGGCCATCCTTCTGGAGGCTTGGTTGCTTCAGCAGCGTGTCCACGTCCTCAGCTTTGGGAAAGCCTTTACCATTACAGATGGAAGAAATGGAGCGCAGCAGTTGCCGGTCAAGCTGGCCATCCTTCTGGAGGCTCGGTAGCTTCAGCAGCGTGTCCACGTCCCGGGCTTTGGGAAAGCCATTAGTATGACAGATAGAAGAAATAGAGCTCAGCAGTTGCCGGTCAAGCCGGCCCTCCTTCTGGAGGCTCGGTAGCTTCAGCAGCGTGTCCACGTCCCTGGCTTTGGGAAAGCCTTTACCATGACAGATGGAAGAAATGGAGCTCAGCAGTTGCCGGTCAAGCTGACCATCCCTCTGGAGGCTCGGTAGCTTCAGCAGCGTGTCCACGTCCCCGGCTTTGGGAAAGCCCCGGCCACTCATCATGGAAGAAATGGAACTCAGCAGTCTCCGGTCAAGCTGGCCATCCTTCCGGAGGCTCGGTAGCTTCAGCAGCGTGTCCACGTCCCCGGCTTTGGGAAAGCCTTTTCCATTACAGATGGAAGAAATGGAGCTCAGCAGCTGC
This sequence comes from Endozoicomonas sp. SCSIO W0465, assembly GCF_023716865.1. Classification (NCBI taxonomy): domain Bacteria; kingdom Pseudomonadati; phylum Pseudomonadota; class Gammaproteobacteria; order Oceanospirillales; family Endozoicomonadaceae; genus Endozoicomonas; species Endozoicomonas sp. SCSIO W0465. Next base: position 5,339,498 of record NZ_CP092417.1, on the reverse strand, counting down.
CGGTCAAGCCGACCATCCTTCCGGAGACTCGGTAGCTTAAGCAGCGTGTCCACGTCCCCGGCTTTGGGAAAGCCCCGGCCACTCATCATGGAAGAAATGGAGCTCAGCAGTTGCCGGTCAAGCTGGCCATCCTTCTGGAGGCTCGGTAGCTTCAGCAGCGTGTCCACGTCCCCGGCTTTGGGAAAGCCTTTTCCATGACAGATGGAAGAAATGGAACTCAGCAGTTGCCGGTCAAGCTGGCCATCCTTCCGGAGGCTCGGTAGCTTCAGCAGCGTGTCCACGTCCCCGGCTTTGGGAAAGCCTTTTCCATTACAGATGGAAGAAATGGAGCTCAGCAGTTGCCGGTCAAGCTGGCCATCCTTCCGGAGGCTCGGTAGCTTCAGCAGCGTGTCCACGTCCCCGGCTTTGGGAAAGCCTTTACCATTACAGATGGAAGAAATGGATGTAATAAATGGATAACATGCTATTGCTTGTACATCACGGTCTTCAATACTCAGAAAGTCGTTAATGTTTTTCTTTGTTATTGAGCTTCCTTCGCCCTGCAAGAGCATGCTGGTAATCGTACCCGTGTTTTTAACGGTTCTTTCCACACTACTAAAATAAATACCAAGCTTGGATATCAGTTGGACTTTCGACTCATTAGGGCAAGAATTAACCAGCTTATCCAGCGTTGGTTTAACGGTGATTATGCGTTCCTGGCAAAGGCCTTTTAATTGATCTAAAGTCGCTATCAATGAATCTTGTTGATACTCATTTTCACGATCCGGTCGTTTTCTTTTTAATTTTTCATCCTGTACTGCATCTTCAATGTGGGAAACATTTCTCTTTAAAGATATTTTTTCTTTAGGGGACTCATAATTATCTATGGTTGGGAGGCTGTTCCCAATGGGTTCTTGTCTTGATACGTGCCGACCTGAATAGAAAGAGCTTGATGGTTTGGATGGTCTGGATGGTGTTGTGTGATCACTACCAGAAGGTAATCCTGTGGAATTCGCTCTCCCCGTCGCCAGACCTGATTCATTATAGAGTGGGATCATTATGTATAAACTTTATTCATTAAACCGTGCCAGCTCAGACACAGGTAACAGCCTTTTAGTTCATTAATGATCGAATTACCGTCACAACTCAGGCCATGACGTTAGCGATGGTCAGGTTTTTTCGGGCAGCGACTCCCGACGAATACACGTCAGAAGACCTAACCTGACAACCGGTGTATTCATAATTTCTGATGACGTAAAAAACTGGTGGGGTCAAACTGGTGGGGTCATATTGATATGTGCCAAAGCCTCCCACAACAAAGTTGAGTAGACTGTCGCCTCTTTCAGGGGGGCGGCAGTTTATGAGTAGAGTTGATGGACGCAAGCTAAGCCACACTGTTCGCGAGTCTATTCGCATAGAGGCTATTCAAAAGTGGTTGGATGGTGCTGATGTCAAAGAAATTTCAGAGATATACAGTACAGATCACACCTGCGTATATGACTGGATCAACCGTTATAAAGAAGGTGGGTTTGAGGCATTAAAGACCAGACCATTTGGGGGCAGACCTCCCAAACTGTCGGATCTGCAAAGGGCAGAGCTTGCTGAGATACTTCTGATCAAAAATCCTACCGACTTCGGATTCTACAAGGCAATGTGGACTCGTGACATTGTTGCCGCCATCATCAAAAGTGAGTTTGGTATCACCATGCATCCGGCTGCTGTTGGCAAGATGCTTAAGAGGAATGGGCTTTTCTCCTCAGCGTCCGGTACGCAAGGCATGGCAACAATGTAAAAAAAAGTCCATGACTGGCTGACAACTCGTTACCCTGAGCTTCGTAAAATTGCAGAAGAAAATAATGCGCTTATCTACTTTGCTGATGAGAGCAGCGCACGTTCTGACTACCACAGCGGTTACCTAGTTCTCGTCCAAAAACACAACCAATTGAAAACTGTAGATTTTATCCTGAAAAATTAAGTGGAGCCCTACTGCTATCTGGCGACTAAACTTCCCAAGAGCAAGAAACATAAGGGATTGCCAAAAACAGAGGACTCCAAATGCGCAAAAAACGCAACCCGCAGTGTAGTATGGAACTCCATTACGTACCTCATGAAATCTGCTCCCAGCTTTCCGGTATCTCGCAATGGCTTGACGCCCATCCACAGTTCAATGACTGGATTTATGAGGACTTAAGTTCTGGTGATAAACAGAACACTGGGCGGAACGGACTATCAGCAGAATCCGTTCTTCGTGCGGCACTCCTGAAACAGTATTTGAATTGTGATTATGACTACTTGTCGTTTGTTTTGATGGACTCCATGCTCTTTCGAGACTTTTGTCGCCTCGAACCAAACCAGCGCCCCAGTCGCTCCAGTTTGCATGGGCTCATCAGCCTTCTTACTGCATCTACATGGGAACGGATTAATAACTGTCAGCTAATGACCGCTAAAGATCAGGGTATTGAAAAAGGGCGCACTGTGGCTATTGACAGCACAGTCACCGAATCGGATATCAAACCTCCTTGCGACAGTGATCTTTTAGCCAGTTCCGTTAAAGAAATTTGTCGGCTGCTGGAACGGGGACAAACACTGACAGCGACACCGCTTTATGAATATACCCATCACAACCGAGCCGTAAAAGATGCGGCCAGAAATGCATCTACGCTGGCAAAGAAGAGCGGCATCAGCATTATAAAAAACTGCTGCAGTTGACCCGAAAATCCCGGAAGGTACTTATCGAAGCTACTGTCACGCTAGCAAACGCCCGTCAGCAGGGGCAGTGTCTCCTGGCTGATGATGCCGACAAGTGGCAGGCCGATGTGGATCACCTGTTACCCCTGGTGGATGCAATAGTCTCCCAGACAGAGCGCAGGGTCTTTAAGGGTGAAAAGGTGCCAGCCCAGGAAAAAGTGGTTAGCCTGTATGAACCCCATACGGATATCATCGTAAAAGACAGGCGGCAAGTACAGTATGGCCATAAACTGAACCTGGTTCAGGGAAAAAGTCGATTGATCCTGGACCTGGTTATTGAGGAAGGTAACCCAGCGGATTCGGACCAATTCATTCCGATGATGGAAAGACAAAAAGAAATTTATGGTCGTGTACCTCGCCAGACAAGCGGTGACGGCGGATACGCGTGTCGCGCTAATTTGGAAAAAGCCAAGGCCATGGGAATCAGCGATGTAGCTTTTAATAAGAAGCGCGGACTTGAAGTCGAAGAGATGACTAAAAGTCAGTATGTGTATAAAACGCTCTTTCGCTTCCGGGCAGGTATTGAAGCGGGAATTTCGTGGCTAAAGAGATGTTTTGGGCTATCACGTTGCCACTGCAAGGGTTCTGAGCGTTTTGATTCTCATTGCTGGTTATCGGTGGTCTGTTACAACCTGGTGATTCTGGCCAGACACCCGGCACCATCCTGATAGCCACCTCCACGCTACATGAAAGTACCTTTCCAGCATGGTGGGAGGATGTTTTCTGCCTGCTTTTCGCGTTTTTCTCCAATATCCGTCCCAGATTAGAGAAAAAAAGGGAAGAGTTTTTGCGGCTCTCTGGAATTTCAGGAAATATCAAAACGCACGTACAATCTAATTATGATTGCCTGATGCGTTTTTGGACGAGAACTACCTAACGCTGTTCTTCTGGCCACTGCCTGGCTGCGTATTCTATGCAGGCTCTGGATATCCTGCTGCTCAATAGTTTTGGTTGGTACAAACCGCATGCTGGGGCGTTGCATTGCTTCACAGATTGCTTCAGCATCAGCAGCGTCATTCTTGTTTGACTTGACGTATGGCTTCACGAACTGGGGAGCCATAATGTTAACGTCATGCCCCAGCTCGGTAAACTTACGACACCAGTAGTGCGAACCGCCGCAGACTTCAATGCCGACAGCACATTCAGGTAAGTTAGCAATAAAAGGTAAAAGCGCCTTACGGTTAAGTTTCTTTTTGATGACCACATTGCCTTTGGCATCAACGCAGTGCAGCTGGAAACTTTTTTTGCTCAGATCAATTCCGAGAAAAACAACTTGACCTTTCTGGCTCACTCCTGATTTGTTATGCTTGCTCATGGTTCGCTCCGTTTCTTATTCTGAATGATGTTCCGCAAAACTCATTCTATCTTGGCTCATTTGAAGCCGTTTTGGGAGCGGGGCGGACCATTCCATTAGGTCTTTCCTTTTGAAAGTCATTAGACGTTTGAAATTTCAGCTGGATAATCAGGAAGGCTCTTTTCGAATTCCGAACTGCTGAACTATCCTTGGTGGATATAATTAGCCATCGCCAGCATTGACCATGAATATAGGCCGAATCTCAGATCTCATCAGTAATGACACCTGCTTTGAGATGATCCGTGAGAACCGCTGGCCAGATGGCACTGTTCTCTGTCCGCACTGTGATTCTGAGAATGTCAAAAAGAATGGACACGACAATGTGCAGGTAGAGTGCCAGCACTATTACTGTAAGTCCTGTAAGCGCTACTTCGATGACCTGACAAATACGGTTTTCGCAGGACACCACCGACCACTCAAAGTCTGGATTGCCTGTCTCTATTTAATGGGGCTGAACGTCTCCAACAGCCAGATAGCTCAGGAACTTGATCTGTGTGTCAGTGATGCACACCATATGACCACAGTCTTACGAAATGGTGTTGTTGACCGAAAGCCTGAAGTGATTCTTGATGGCGAAGTTGAATTCGACGAGGTCTACATTGTAGCTGGTCACAAGGGACACCCTGAAGCATTAAAAAAATCTGGATCGTCCACCGAGAAAAAGAAGGCTTAAAGGCGCTCCGGGCCGTGGGACTCTTGAAAAAGACAAACCGCCGGTATTGGGAATGATTCAAAGGGGAGGTCAGGTCATTATCAACATGCTGTCGAACGTTAAGAAGGCGACAATCGAACCATTTATCAAGAAACACGTAGCCCCACAGAGCCAGATTTATACCGATGAATACAACATCTATGATGACCTTGAAAGCTGGGGCTTCAGACATAAAACGGTCTGTCACGGCAAAGGTGAGTATGCTCGTGATGATGACAAAGACGGTATTTACGAGGTGCATGTTAATACTATGGAGGGGTTTTGGTCACTTCTACGCTCGTGGCTAAGGCCTCACAGGGGAATATCCCAAGAGGCTTTACCCCTTTACCTTGGCTTTTTTGAGTTTTTGCATAATATTGGCCGAAGAGGCAAAAGTCTTCTTCAGCCCTTAGTCAACTTGCTGGTTACATAGCAGTCTGGAATTGGAAAAGAGCCATAAATGATTTTTGATAAGAATCAGATTATTTCATCTAATGAAAGTGACTCCCAAAAGTTTTCATCGATAACAAAATTCTCTGATGAAAGGAGTTCATCAATATATTCTGGTAGTTCCAGATTCTTGAGACCTATAGATTCTATAATTCGTGAAATTAAATTCTCGTTCGGAAAGCCTTTATCATGACAGATGGAAGAAATGGATCTCAGCAGTTGCCGGTCAAGCTGGCCATCCTTCTGGAGGCTCGGTAGCTTCAGCAGCGTGTCCACGTCCCCGGCTTTGGGAAAGCCCCGGCGACTCATCATGGAAGAAATGGATCTCAGCAGTTGCCGGTCAAGCTGGCCATCCTTCTGGAGGTCTGGTAGCTTCAGCAGCGTGTTTATATCCTCGGCTTTGGGAAAGCCCCGGCCATTCATCATGGAAGAAATGGAGCTCAGCAGTTGCCGGTCAAGCTGGCCATCCTTCTGGAGGCTCGGTAGCTTCAGCAGCGTGTCCACGTCCCCGGCTTTGGGAAAGCCCCTGCGACCCATCATGGAAGAAATGGAGCTCAGCAGTTGCCGGTCAAGCTGGCCATCCTTCTGGAGGCCCGGTATCTTCAGCAGCGTGTTCACGTCTCCGGCTTTGGGAAAGCCTTTACCATGACAGATGGAAGAAATGGATCTCAGCAGTTGCCGGTCAAGCTGGCCATCCTTCTGGAGGTCTGGTAGCTTCAGCAGCGTGTTTATATCCTCGGCTTTGGGAAAGCCCCGGCCATTCATCATGGAAGAAATGGAGCTCAGCAGTTGCCGGTCAAGCTGGCCATCCTTCTGGAGGCTCGGTAGCTTCAGCAGCGTGTCCACATCCCCGGCTTTGGGAAAGCCCCGGCTACTCATCATGGAAGAAATGGAACTCAGCAGTTGCTGGTCAAGCTGGCCATTCTTCTGGAGGCTCGGTAGCTTCAGCAGCGTGTCCAGGTCCCCGGCTTTGGGAAAGCCCCGGCTACTCATCATGCAAGAAATGGAGCTCAGCACTTGCCGGTCAAGCTGGCCATCCTTCTGGAGGCTTGGTTGCTTCAGCAGCGTGTCCACGTCCTCAGCTTTGGGAAAGCCTTTACCATTACAGATGGAAGAAATGGAGCTCAGCAGTTTCCGGTCAAGCTGGCCATCCTTCTGGAGGCTCGGTAGCTTCAGCAGCGTGTCCAAGTCCCCGGCTTTGGGAAAGCCTTTACCATGACAGATGGAAGAAATGGAGCTCAGCAGTTGCCGGTCAAGCTGGCCATCCTTCTGGAGGCTCGGTAGCTTCAGCAGCGTGTCCACGTCCCCGGCTTTGGGAAAGCCTTTACCATTACAGATGGAAGAAATGGAACTCAGCAGTTGCCGGTCAAGCTGGCCATCCTTCTGGAGGCTCGGTAGCTTCAGCAGCGTGTCCACGTCCCCGGCTTTGGGAAAGCCTTTACCATTACAGATGGAAGAAATGGAGCTCAGCAGTTGCCGGTCAAGCTGGCCATCCTTCCGGAGGCTCGGTAGCTTCAGCAGCGCGTCCACGTCCCCGGTTTTGGGAATGCCTTTACCATTACAGATAGAAGAAATGGAACTCAGCAGTTGCCGGTCAAGCTGGCTATCCTTCTGGAGGCTCGGTAGCTTCAGCAGCGTGTCCACGTCCCCGGCTTTGGGAAAGCCCCGGCTTCTCATCATGGAAGAAATGGAGCTCAGCAGTTGCCGGTCAAGTTGGCCATCCTTCTGGAGACTCGGTAACTTCAGCAGCGTGTCCACGTCCCCGGCTTTGGGAAAGCCTTTACCATTACAGATGGAAGAAATGGAGCTCAGCAGTTGCCGGTCAAGTTGACCATCCTTCTGGAGACTCGGTAGCTTCAGCAGCGTGTCCACGTCCCCGGCTTTGGGAAAGCCTTTACCATTACAGATGGAAGAAATGGAGGTAATAAATGGATAACATGCTATTGCTTGTACATCACGGTCTTCAATACTCAGAAACTCGTTAATGTTTTTCTTTGTTCTTGAGTTTCCTTCACCCTTGCAGAGCATGCTGGTAATCGTACCCGTGTTTTTAACAGTTCTTTCCACACTACTAAAATAAATACCAAGCTTGGATACCAGTTGGACTCTCGACTCTTTCGGGCAAGAATTAACCAGTTTATCTAACGTTGGTTTGACGGTGATTTTGCGTTCCTGGCAAAGGCCTTTTAATTGATCTAAAGTCGCTATCAATGAATCTTGTTGATACTCATTTTCACGATCCGGTCGTTTTCTTTTTAATTTTTCATCCTGTACTGCATCTTCAATGTGAGAAACATTTCTCTTTAAAGATATTTTTTCTTTAGGGGACTCATAATTATCTATGGTTGGGAGGCTGTTCCCAATGGGTTCTTGTCTTGATACGTACCGACCTGAATAGAAAGAGCTTGATGGTTTGGATGGTCTGGATGGTGTTGTGTGATCACTACCAGAAGGTAATCCTGTGGAATTCGCACTCCCCGTCGCCAGACTTGATTCATTATAGAGTGGGATCATTATGTATAAACTTTATTCATTAAACCGTGCCAGCTCAGACACAGGAAACAGCCTTTTAGTTCATTAATTATCGAATTACCGTCACAACTCAGGCCATGACGGTAGCGATGGTCAGGTTTTTCGGGCAGCGCTGCGGGCAGCGCTGGTGGGGTCAGGTCTTTCCTTTTGAAAGTCATTAGACGTTTGAAATTTCAGCTGGATAATCAGGAATTCTTACGTTAAGTCTTGAACCTTGAAATCAACGCCAAAGATCAAGACCTGTCTTGTGCCATGAATCTTGCATATTCAAAAAGAAAGACTTGACCCCAGCTTGGTACGCCCGGCATGGGCATGAACTGATGGGGTGAAAGTCCCCTGTGGGAGAACCTACATCTGACTGGCGGTAAAGACGCCTGCTGATGACAACCACTAGCTTAAGGCAAGTGCAGTCCCGCGAGGGGCTGTGCGGAGGCAGTCTGAGTGCAAAGGTGCGAGCCGACGTACAGAAATCGCATATAAGGCTGAGTCTCTGGGCGAGTGAGCCAAGGATCACAAAGCCCTATGGTTCGTGAGACACGGTAAATGCGGCGGTTGTGCACTGAAAGTTCATGTCCTTATCCGGGGAGATCTGTTCAACATGCGATTGGTAATTCCCAGTTCTCAGCCACTGGTTACAACAGGCTCGGCGAACAGGTCTCATCATCCTGTTCGAGCAAACCCGATGGCAACCAATAGCGCCAGCAGAGGTAACTCCGCGTGGTGATTGGACAGAAGTCAGCAGAGGCCATAGTAGCTGTACGACAGAAGCCATTAACGGATGGGAAGTCGTTAGCGAAGGGCCGAACATCGACGACAAAGAGGAGACTGATTCCCTCAAGGCGATGCAGCCGTCCGGCGACTCACCGTACTTGGCGACAGAATCTTTAACCAGCTTTGAACCATGATCTACTAAATTGCGTACTTGAACCGGCTAATCTGGCAAGTGCATGGAAACAGGTCAAAAGCAACAAGGGTGCTCCGGGTATTGATGGAGTCACTATTGAAGCTTATCCAGACTTTGCCAAACAGCATTGGCCTTCAGTGCGTCAAGCCTTATTGGACGGAACCTACCAGCCATCACCCGTGCGCCGACATGTTATAGAAAAGCCGGACGGCGGTGAGCGTTTGCTGGGAATCCCTACCGTGATGGATAGGGTCATACAGCAGGCCATTGTGCAGGTGCTGACCCCTGTCTTTGATCCGGGTTTCTCTCCAAACAGCTTCGGCTACCGACCGGGACGGTCAGCACACGACGGAGTCCGTCAGGTTAAGCAGTTGATCAACCGGGGGCTTCATTACGCTGTTGACGTTGATCTGAGTAAATTCTTTGATACGGTTAATCACGACGTTTTGATGTCGAGGGTCTCCGTAAGGTCCGCGACAAACGCCTTCTGAAACTGATTGGTAGCTACCTGCGCTCCGGTGTCATGATTGAGGGCAATGTCTACCCGACCAGGGTTGGCATGCCACAGGGTGGGCCTTTATCACCCTTGCTGTCTAATGTGGTCCTCGACGAACTCGACAAGGAGCTTGAATATCGGGGTCATTGCTTTGCAAGATACTGTGATGATTTTGTGATTCTCGTCAAAAGTCAGCGTGCAGGGGATCGGGTGATGCACAGCATTACCCAATTCATTGAACGCAAATTGAAACTGAAGATTAACTCCCGGAAAAGTAAAGTTGTGAAAGCAACAGAAAGCGAATTCCTGAGTTTCACCTTCACAGGGAAGAAAGTTCGCTGGGCCCAGAAGTGTCTGGACCGATTCAAATACCGGATACTCAAGTTGACCAGTCGTCGCTGGGGTGTCTCAATGCAACATCGGTTACGCAAATTGGCACAATATATCCGGGGTTGGATGGGGTATTTCCGGTTATCGGAATATCACCGACCAATTCCCCTGCTGGATCAATGGATACGTCGGCGAATCCGTTGCTGCTTTCTGAAGCAATGGCGCAAGCCGAAAACCCGTTTTAAGAATCTGGTCAGGTTAGGCGTTGATAAAATTAACGCCGCCAAGATCGCAGCCAGCAGCAAAGGGTATTACCGTCTGAGTAAAACCTATGCGGTACAACAGGCACTGAATAACAGTTACCTCGCGAAAATTGGGCTTGTTTCATTGAAAGACTTATGGATCAGGTTTCACCATCATCGTTGAACCGCCCGGTGCGGACCCGCATGCCGGGTGCTGTGGGGAGGGCTGGAGAAAGACCGGCCCTTACCCGATTGACCCCAGCTTGTGCCAGCTTTGTTGACCCCAGCTTTGTTGACCCCAGCTTTGTTGACCCCAGCTTTGTTGACCCCAGCTTTGTGACCCCAGCTTTGTTGACCCCAGCTTTGTTGACCCCAGCTTTGTGACCCCAGCTTTGGACCCCAGCTTTGCCAGCTTTTGACCCCAGCTTTGTGACCCCAGCTTTGGACCCCAGCTTTGGACCCCAGCTTTGGACCCCAGCTTCGGACCCCAGCTTCCGGGTTGCTTCGTTTATCCAATCTCCCGTCTTAAATGATTTTTGATAAGAGTCAGATTATTTCATCTAATGAAAGTGACTCCCAAAAGTTTTCATCGAAAACAAAATTCTCTGATGAAAGGAGTTCATCAATATATTCTGGTAGTTCCAGATTATTGAGACCTATAGATTCTATAATTCGTGAAATTAAATTCTCGTTCGGAAAGCCTTTACCATTACAGATGGAAGAAATGGAGCTCAGCAGTTGCCGGTCAAGTTGGCCATCCTTCTGGAGGCTCGGTAGCTTGAGCAGCGTGTCCACGTCCCCGGCTTTGGGAAAGCCCCGTCTACTCTTCATGGAAGAAATGGAGCTCAGCAGTTGCCGGTCAAGCTGGCCATCCTTCTGGAGGTCTGGTAGCTTCAACAGCGTGTTTATATCCCTGGCTTTGGGAAAGCCCCGGCCACTCATCATGGAAGAAATGGAGCTCAGCAGTTGCCGGTCAAGCTGGCCATCCTTCTGGAGGTCTGGTAGCTTCAGCAGCGTGTTTATATCCCCGGCTTTGGGAAAGCCCCGGCCACTCATCATGGAAGAAATGGAGCTCAGCAGTTGCCGGTCAAGCTGGCCATCCTTCTGGAGGTCTGGTAGCTTCAGCAGCGTGATCACGTCCCCGGCTTTGGGAAAGCCTTTACCATTACAGATGGAAGAAATGTAGCTCAGCAGTTGCCGGTCAAGCTGGCCATCCTTCTGGAGGTCTGGTAGCTTCAGCAGCGTGTTCACGTCCCCGGCTTTGGGAAAGCCTTTACCATTACAGATGGAAGAAATGGAGCTCAGCAGTTTCCGGTCAAGCTGGCAATCCTTCTGGAGGCTCGGTAGCTTCAGCAGCGTGTTCACGTCCCCGGCTTTGGGAAAGCCCCGGCCACTCATCATGGAAGAAATGGAGCTCAGCAGTTGCCGGTCAAGCTGGCCATCCTTCTGGAGGCTTGGTAGCTTCAGCAGCGTGTCCACGTCTCCGGCTTTGGGAAAGCCCCGGCTACTCATCATGGAAGAAATGGAGCTCAGCAGTTGCCGGTCAGGCTGGCCATCCTTCTGGAGGCTTGGTAGTTTCAGCAGCGTGTCCACGTCCCCGGCTTTGGGAAAGCCTTTACCATTACAGATGGAAGAAATGGAGCTCAGCAGTTTCCGGTCAAGCTGGCCATCCTTCTGGAGGCTCGGTAGCTTCAGCAGCGTGTCCACGTCCCCGGCTTTGGGAAAGCCCCGGCTACGCATCATGGAAGAAATGGAGCTCAGCAGTTGCCGGTCAGGCTGGCCATCCTTCTGGAGGCTCGGTAACTTCAGCAGCGTGTCCACGTACCCGGCTTTGGGAAAGCCCCGGCTACTCATCATGGAAGAAATGGAGCTCAGCAGTCGCCGGTCAAGCTGGCCATCCTTCTGGATGCTCGGTAGCTTCAGCAGCGCGTCCACGTCCCCGGCTTTGGGAATGCCTTTACCATTACAGATAGAAGAAATGGAACTCAGCAGTTGCCAGTCAAGCTGGCCATCCTTCTGGAGGCTTGGTAGCTTCAGCAGCGTGTCCACGTCCCCGGCTTTGGGAAAGCCCCGACTACTCATCATGGAAGAAATGGAGCTCAGCAGTTGCCGGTCAAGCTGGCCACCCTTCTGGAGGCTCGGTAGTTTCAGCAGCGTATCCACGTCCCCTGCTTTGGGAAAGCCTTTACCATGACAGATGGAAGAAATGGAGCTCAGCAGTTGCCGGTCAGGCTGGCCATCCTTCTGGAGGCCCGGTAGCTTCAGCAGCGTGTTCACGTCCCCGGCTTTGGGAAAGCCTTTACCATTGCAGATGGAAGAAATGGATGTAATAAATGGATAGCATGCTATTGCTTGTACATCACGGTCTTCAATACTCAGAAACTCGTTAATGTTTTTCTTTGTTCTTGAGCTTCCTTCGCCCTTCAAGAGCATGCTGGTAATCGTAGACGTGTTCTTAACTGTTCTTTCCACACTACTAAAATAAATGCCAAGCTTGGATACCAGTTGGACTTTCGACTCATTCGGGCAAGAATTAACTAGCTTATCCAGCGTTGGTTTGACGGTGATTTTGCGTTCCTGGCAAAGGCCCTTTAATTGATCTAAAGTCGCTATCAATGAATCTTGTTGATACCTATTTTCACGATCCGGTCGTTTTCTTTTTAATTTTTCATCCTGTACTGCATCTTCAATGTGAGAAACATTTCTCTTTAAAGATATTTTTTCTTTAGGGGACTCATAATTATCGATGGTTGGGAGGCTGTTCCCAATGGGTTTTTGTCTTGATACGTGCCGACCTGAATAGAAAGAGCTTGATGGTCTGGATGGTGTTGTGTGATCACTACCAGAAGGTAATCCTGTGGAATTCGTACTCCCCGTCGCCAGACTTGATTCATTATAGAGTGGGATCATTATTTATAAACTTTATTCATTAAACCGTGGCAGCTCAGACACAGGAAACAGCCTTTTAGTTCATTAATGATCGAATTACCGTCACAACTCAGGCCATGACGGTAGCGATGGTCAGGTTTTTTCGGGCAGTGACTCCCGACCGAACTGGTGGGGTCATATATGGTCCGCCCCGCATTGCAAGGAAAAGTTTTCCATCATGACGTTAAAGAGTAATGCTTCCATATATCCGGCCTTTGGGGTGAGGTCTCAATGCCTCTGGCCCTGATGGAATCCGCTCACTCCCGCCTCATCAGGTCTTCGGCCTCTATGGGCCCTGACCCCAGTCAGGTTCAAGGGAGTGCAGGTCTTACCTTTTATGCCATCATTTGAACTTTATCTACGCAACTCGTTGCAGGCTTCTTGCACTGATTAACCGCTTTTGCTTTTCCTGTCTAACGACAGATGTTTAATAGTTTAATGGCTATGCTTATGCTGCTGCCTTGTATGGCTCTTTTTTGGTTAACACAGCCCAGGCAATGCGAGCATTTTTATTGGCAACAGCCACCGCTGATATATTCTAGCCCCTGCGCTGGTCAAGCTCTTTAATCCAATTATTACGTCGATCGTCGTGTTTATCGGCTACCCTGACAACGGTTCTGCCTCCGTGTATCAGCAGGGTTCGCAAATAGGTATCGCCCCGTTTACTGATCCCCAGTAAGGTAGGCACTCCACCAGTAGACGCCTGCTTGGGCACTAGTCCCAGCCAGGCCGCCATTTCACGGCCATTTTTAAATGCTGATATATCACCAATCGCAGCAAAAAGCGCCGTAGCACTGAGCAACCCAATGCCGGGTATGGTTAGCAAAAGTTTGCAAGCTTCATTATTGGCTGCAATGGTTTCGAGCTTTTGCTCAAGCTTTCCAATTCGCTTATCCAGATGTGCCATTTCTTCATACAGTTCATTGAGGAGTTCACGAAACAGTACTGTTAAACCGTTTTCAGCATCTTCCAGAACCAGTGGGATCTGTTTACGGATATAGGATATTCCCTTTGGAATAATGACTCCGTACTCCATTAATAAACCCCTGATCTGGTTACCCAACGCTATTCTTCTGGCCACTGCCTGGCTGCGTATTCTATGCAGGCTCTGGATATCCTGCTGCTCAATAGTTTTGGTTGGTACAAACCGCATGCTGGGGCGTTGCATTGCCTCACAGATTGCTTCAGCATCAGCAGCGTCATTCTTGTTTCACTTGACGTATGGCTTCACGAACTGGGGAGCCATAATGTTAACGTCATGCCCCAGCTCGGTAAACTCACGACACCAGTAGTGCGAACCGCCGCAGGCTTCAATGCCGACAGCACATTCAGGTAAGTTAGCAATAAAAGGTAAAAGCGCCTTACGGTTAAGTTTCTTTTTGATGACCACATTGCCTTTGGCATCAACGCCGTGCAGCTGGAAACTTTTTTTGCTCAGATCAATTCCGAGAAAAACAACTTGACCTTTCTGGCTCACTCCTGATTTGTTATGCTTGCTCATGGTTCGCTCCGTTTCTTATTCTGAATGATGTTCCGCAAAACTCATTCTATCTTGGCTCATTTGAAGCCGTTTTGGGAGCGGGGCGGACCATTCCATTAGGTCTTTCCTTTTGAAAGTCATTAGACGTTTGAAATTTCAGCTGGACAATCAGGAATTCTTACGTTGAGTCTTGAACCTTGAAATCAACGCCAAAGATCAAGACCTGTCTTGGGCCATGAATCTTGCATATTCAAAAAGAAAGACTTAATGGACCCAGCTTCCTGACCCCAGCTTCCTATAAATAAATGATTTTTGATAAGAGTCAGATTATTTCATCTAATGAAAGTGACTCCCAAAAGTTTTCATCGATAACAAAATTCTCTGATGAAAGGAGTTCATCAATATATTCTGGTAGTTCCAGATTATTGAGACCTATAGATTCTATAATTCGTGAAATTAAATTCTCGTTCGGAAAGCCTTTACTATAACAGATGGAAGAAATGGATCTCAGCAGTTGCCGGTCAAGCTGGCCATCCTTCTGGAGGCTCGGTAGCTTCAGCAGCGTGTCCACGTCCCCGGCTTCGGGAAAGCCTTTACCATGACAGATGGAAGAAATAGAGCTCAGCAGTTGCCGGTCAAGCTGACCATCCCTCTGGAGGCTCGGTAGCTTCAGCAGCGTGTCCACGTCCCCGGCTTTGGGAAAGCCCCGGCTACTCATCATGGAAGAAATGGAACTCAGCAGTTGCCGGTCAAGCTCGCCATCCTTCTGGAGGCTCGGTAGCTTCAGCAGCGTGTCCACGTCCCCGGCTTTGGGAAAGCCCCGGCTACTCATCATGGAAGAAATGGAGCTCAGCAGTTGCCGGTCAAGCTGGCCATCCTTCTGGAGGCTCGGTAGCTTCAGCAGCGTGTCCACGTCCTCAGCTTTGGGAAAGCCTTTACCATGACAGATGGAAGAAATGGAGCTCAGCAGTTGCCGGTCAAGCTGACCATCCCTCTGGAGGCTCGGTAGCTTCAGCAGCGTGTCCACTTCCCCGGCTTTGGGAAAGCCCCGGCTACTCATCATGGAAGAAATGGAGCTCAGCAATTGCCGGTCAAGCTGGCCATCCTTCCGGAGGCTCGGTAGCTTCAGCAGCGTGTCCACGTCCCCGGCTTTGGGAAAGCCCCGGCTATTCATCATGGAAGAAATGGAGCTCAGCAGTTGCCGGTCAAGCTGGCCATCCTTCTGGAGGCTCGGTAGCTTCAGCAGCGTGTCCACGTCCTCAGCTTTGGGAAAGCCTTTACCATGACAGATGGAAGAAATGGATCTCAGCAGTTGCCGGTCAAGCTGGCCATCCTTCTGGAGGTTCGGTAGCTTCAGCAGCGTATCCACGTCCCCGGCTTTGGGAAAGCCCCGGTAACTCATCATGGAAGAAATGGAGCTCAGCAATTGCCGGTCAAGCTGCCCATCCTTCCGGAGGCTCGATAGCTTCAGCAGCGTGTTCACGTCCCCGGCTTTGGGAAAACCTTTACCATTACAGATGGAAGAAATGGAGCTCAGCAGTTGCCGGTCAAGCTGGCCATCCTTCTGGAGGCTTGGTAGCTTCAGCAGCGTATCCACGTCCCCGGCTTTGGGAAAGCCCCGGCCACTCATCATGCAAGAAATGGAGCTCAGCAGTTGCCAGTCAAGCTGGCCATTCTTCTGGAGGCTCGGTAGCTTCAGCAGCGTGTCCACGTCCCCGGCTTTGGGAAAGCCCCGGCTACTCATCATGGAAGAAATGGAACTCAGCAGTTGCCGGTCAATCTGGCCATCCTTCTGGAGGCTCGGTAGCTTCAGCAGCGTGTCCACGTCCCCGGCTTTGGGAAAGCCTTTACCATTACAGATGGAAGAAATGGATCTCAGCAGTTGCCGGTCAAGCTGCCCATCCTTCCGGAGGCTCGATAGCTTCAGCAGCGTGTCCACGTCCCCGGCTTTGGGAAAGCCTTTACCATGACAGATGGAAGAAATGGAGCTCAGCAGTTGCCGGTCAAGCTGGCCATCCTTCTGGAGGCTCGGTAGCTTCAGCAGCGTGTCCACGTCCCCGACTTTGGGAAAGCCTTTACCATTACAGATGGAAGAAATGGAACTCAGCAGTTGCCGGTCAGGCTGGCCATCCTTCTGGAGGCTAGGTAGCTTCAGCAGCGTGTCCACGTCCCCGGCTTTGGGAAAGCCTTTACCATTACAGATGGAAGAAATGGAGCTCAGCAGTTGCCGGTCAAGCTGGCCATCCTTCTGGAGGCTCAGTAGCTTCAGCAGCGTGTCCACGTCCCCGGCTTTGGGAAAGCCTTTACCATTACAGATAGAAGAAATGGAACTCAGTAGTTGCCGGTCAAGCTGACCATCCTTCTGGAGGCTCGGTAGCTTCAGCAGCGTGTCCACGTCCCCGGCTTTGGGAAAGCCCCGTCTACTCATCATGGAAGAAATGGAGCTCAGCAGTTGCCGGTCAAGCTGGCCATCCTTCTGGAGGCTTGGTAGCTTCAGCAGCGTGTCCACGTCCCCGGCTTTGGGAAAACCTTTACCATTACAGATGGAAGAAATGGAGCTCAGCAGTTGCCGGTCAGGCTGGCCATCCTTCTGGAGGCTCGGTAGCTTCAGTAGCGCGTCCACGTCCCCGGCTTTGGGAAAGCCCCGGCTACTCATCATGGAAGAAATGGAGCTCAGCAGTTGCCGGTCAGGCTGGCCATCCTTCTGGAGGCTCGGTAGCTTCAGCAGCGTGTCCACGTCCCCGGCTTTTGGGAAGCCTTTACCATTACAGATGGAAGAAATGGATGTAATAAATGGATAACATGCTATTGCTTGTACATCACGGTCTTCAATACTCAGAAACTCGTTAATGTTTTTCTTTGTTCTTGAGCTTCCTTCGCCCTTCAAGAGCATGCTGGTAATCGTACCCGTGTTTTTAACGGTTCTTTCCACACTACTAAAATAAATGCCAAGTTTGGATACCAGTTGGACTTTCGACTCATTCGGGCAAGAATTAACCAGCTTATCCAGCGTTGGTTTGACGGTGATTTTGCGTTCCTGGCAAAGGCCCTTTAATTGATCTAAAGTCGCTATCAATGAATCTTGTTGATACCTATTTTCACGATCCGGTCGTTTTCTTTTTAATTTTTCATCCTGTACTGCATCTTCAATGTGAGAAACATTTCTCTTTAAAGATATTTTTTCTTTAGGGGGCTCATAATTATCGATGGTTGGGAGGCTGCTCCCAATGGGTTCTTGTCTTGATACGTACCGACCTGAATAGAAAGAGCTTGATGGTCTGGATGGTCTGGATGGTGTTGTGTGATCACTACCAGAAGGTAATCCTGTGGAATTCGCTCTCCCCGTCGCCAGACCTGATTCATTATAGAGTGGGATCATTATGTATAAACTTTATTCATTAAACCGTGCCAGCTCAGACACAGGTAACAGCCTTTTAGTTCATTAATGATCGAATTACCGTCACAACTCAGGCCATGACGTTAGCGATGGTCAGGTTTTTTCGGGCAGCGACTCCCGACGAATACACGTCAGAAGATCTAACCTGACAACCGGTGTATTCATAATTTCTGATGACGAACTGGTGGGGTCTTTCCTTTTGAAAGTCATTAGACGTTTGAAATTTCAGCTGGACAATCAGGAATTCTTACGTTGAGTCTTGAACCTTGAAATCAACGCCAAAGATCAAAACCTGTCTTGTGCCATGAATCTTGCATATTCAAAAAGAAAGACTTAATGGACCCAGCTTCCTGACCCCAGCTTCCTATAAATAAATGATTTTTGATAAGAGTCAGATTATTTCATCTAATGAAAGTGACTCCCAGAAGTTTTCATCGATAACAAAATTCTCCGATGAAAGGAGTTCATCAATATATTCTGGTAGTTCCAGATTCTTGAGACCTATAGATTCTATAATTCGTGAAATTAAATTCTCGTTCGGAAAGCCTTTACTATAACAGATGGAAGAAATGGAGCTCAGCAGTTGCCGGTCAAGCTGGCCATCCTTCTGGAGGCTCGGTAGCTTCAGCAGCGTGTCCACGTCCCCGGCTTTGGGAAAGCCCCGGCCATTCATCATGGAAGAAATGGAGCTCAGCAGTTGCCGGTCAAGCTGGCCATCCTTCCGGAGGTCTGGTAGCTTCAGCAGCGTGTTTATATCCCCGGTTTTGGGAAAGCCCCGGCTTCTCATCATGGAAGAAATGGAGCTCAGCAGTTGCCGGTCAAGCTGGCCATCCTTCTGGAGGCTTGGTAGCTTCAGCAGCGTGTCCACGTCCCCGGCTTTGGGAAAGCCCCAGCCATTCATCATGGAAGAAATGGAGCTCAGCACTTGCCGGTCAAGCTGGCCATCCTTCTGGAGGCTTGGTAGCTTCAGCAGCGTGTCCACGTCCCCGGCTTTGGGAAAGCCCCGGCTACTCATCATGGAAGAAATGGAGCTCAACAGTTGCCGGTCAAGCTGGCCATCCTTCCGGAGGCTCGGTAGCTTCATCAGCGTGGCCACGTCCCCGGCTTTGGGAAAGCCCTGGCTACTCATCATGGAAGAAATGGAGCTCAGCAGTTGCCGGTCAAGCTGGTCGTCCTTTTGGAGGCTCGGTAGCTTCAGCAGCGTGACTACGTCCCCGGCTTAGGGAAAGCCTTTTCCATTACAGATGGAAGAAATGGAGCTCAGCAGTTGCCGGTCAAGCTGGCCATCCTTCTGGAGGCTCGATAGCTTCAGCAGCGTGTCCACGTCCCCGGTTTTGGGAAAGCCTTTAGTATGACAGATAGAAGAAATAGAGCTCAGCAGTTGCCGGTCAAGCCGGCCCTCCTTCTGGAGGCTCGGTAGCTTCAGCAGCGTGTCCACGTCCCCGGCTTTGGGAAAGCCTTTACCATTACAGATGGCAGAAATGGATGTAATAAATGGATAACATGCTACTGCTTGTACATCACGGTCTTCAATACTCAGAAACTCGTTAATGTTTTTCTTTGTTCTTGAGCTTCCTTCGCCCTTCAAGAGCATGCTGGTAATCGTACCCGTGTTTTTAACGGTTCTTCTTAGGGTAGACATTAAGCTCAAAAAAGGTTCGTTTCCGGCGGCAGAACCCACCTTGAACAGCCACAATAAAGCTTCGAAACCATTATCAATGGCTGAACAAGATGAGTACTGCAAATAGTAGATTAGTTGAAAAAAACTGTTGACCTGTTTCGACCGGTCAGAACTCCTAAGTATGGCGGAACAGCTTGGTTTTACTATACGACAGCGAGATATCCGTCCTTTGGATTTTATCCTCTCACTGATCGATGCCCTCGCTGGTGATGGAAACTGCGATACCCAGGCGGATCTACACCGTAAATTTAACGAGTTGACGGGGCTGAATGTCTCTTATCGTTCTTGGGCAAATCAAGCTAAAAAGGACGCGCTGCCTACTCTTATCCTGTGGCTATGGGTGCAGTGTCTGGAAATATTTTCCCGCAAAGTCATGGCGTTTGATGAAGACAGTCCATTTTCAGAGTTTGAGCACATTCTGATTCAGGACGGTTCGTCACAAGCTGTCTATGATGCCCTGAAAGAAGCATTTCCCGGCAGGTTCTCAACGGTCAGTCCTGCTGCCGTCGAGCTTCATACGACAATGGATCTTCTCACCAACAACCTGGTGCGGGTGCAGCTGACTGAAGATACCCGTTCAGAAAGAGACTGTCTGCCACCACTGCCAACATCCATGGCCTATATCCTGATGCTAATGGATGCCGGTTATTTTGAGCTGGAACTCTTTGCCGCTATTGATGACAGGGAGGGTTCTTTTATCTGCAAGGCACCTCAGAGTATCAACCCGACGATACTCAGCGCGGTACGGGAGGATGGCAAGAATCTCAATCGCTACAAAGGACAAAAACTGAAGGATGTACTGTCTGGCTTCCCCAAAGACCAGTGCCTCGACCTGGATGTAGAATGGCCGGGATTCAAAGCCTGGCCATTCCGCTTGGTTGTCCGCTGGAATGACAAAAAACAGAAGTGGGTTTTCGTTGTGACCAACCTGAACCGGGTGGAGTTCACCTTGAGTGATGTGCTCCAGGCCTATCGTCTACGGTGGCAGATAGAGCTGATTTTCAAAGAGATCAAATCCTATTCAGGGTGGCATCGTTTTAACACCAAATCAGCGACACTGGTGTTTAGCCTGATTCTGATGTCCTTTGTGGTTGTGACGTTGAAAAGGTACCTTGCCCATGCTGCACAGGCGAACCTCTGTGAAAGTGGGAGCATTGAGGAAATCTCGACGCACAAGGTGATGAAAAGTGGGACTCACCTGTTTGGTAATGTGATTTCATCGTTGATGAATGCAGGAAAGTCATTGGTCTCATGCATTAAAAAGCTACTGGACTTCTGGGGAAATAATGCGAAACGAGAACACCCTGCACGGGATGGTTGTTCAGGGCGTACAAGATTAGGCTTCTGTGCAGTGGGTGGAGCTTAATGTCTACCTTAAGAACGGTTCTTTCCACGCTACTAAAATAAATGCCAAGCTTGGATATCAGTTGGACTTTCGACTCATTCGGGCAAGAATTAACCAGTTGATCCAGCGTTGGTTTGACGGTGATTTTGCGTTCTTGGCAAAGGCCCTTTAATTGATCTAAAGTCGCTATCGATGAATCTTGTTGATACTCATTTTCACGATCCGGTCGTTTTCTTTTTAATTTTTCATTCTGTACTGCATCTTCAATGTGAGAAACATTTCTCTTTAAAGATATTTTGTAACTGTTCAGCACCCCCACATAAATCTGGAATTTTCTGATTTTTATACCATCCTCTTAAGCACCATTTTTCCACAATATTCGCCAGCATGATTCCAGAACTACCCGCAACTATGTCGGCTGAGATTCTCTTGAAAGAGAATGCAGAGCTGCGGATGAGAGTTGCCTGTCTGGAAGAGCGATGTCGAGAATTGGAAGAAAAGGTTGGCAAGAACAGTCAAAACAGCAGCAAGCCGCCATCGTCTGATGGTTATCAAAAACCTTGTAAAAACAGTAATTCTCCAGATCATTCTGACGACCTTTCCGCAGATAAAGGTACCGATCCATCGGATGAAAAACCCAATCCTAAAAGTCTGAGACAGTCTTCTGGTAATAAAGCCGGTGGAAAGAAAGGGCATCAGGGCACTTGTCTTAAACAGGTCGATATCCCTGACTATATTGAGTACCTTCCGGTTAAAGAATGCAATAAATGTCAGGCGTCTCTTCTTGATAGTGAGCCGGTCAAATATATTGAACGACAGGTGTTTGAACCAGGGAGACCGGGTGAATTTGAAGTAACGGCCCATAGAGCTGAAGTAAAAATCTGCACTTGTGGTTGTCGGAATCAGGCTGAATTCCCGGAAGGTGTTACCGCTGCCGCACAATATGGCTCAGCCACACAGGCTATGGCCGTCTATCTTAACCAATACCATTTCCTGCCTTTTAAGCGCGTGTCAGAGTATTTTAATACTCTCTATAAAATGAGTGTAAGTGCAGGCACTGTCGCCAATTTTGTGGCCAGAACCTATGAAAATCTGGCTTCTACTGAAGAGGTTATTCGTGACGCCTTGCGGGAATCGTCTGTTGCCGGAGCCGATGAAACGGGTATGCGGGCCGAGGGCTCTTTGCACTGGCTACACGTTATGCGGGATGAACAATGGACGCTCTACTACTTGTCTGAAAAGCGAGGTCGTGAGGCCATGGACACGATGGGCATACTGCTAACATTTGCAGGCGTTCTGGTTCATGATCATTGGAAATCCTATTTTGCATATGCGGCAACTCACGTACTTTGCAATGCCCATCACCTGAGGGAGCTTTTGGGTGTTGTTGATAGGGACAGCAATCAACTGGCGTTGCGATTGATGAAGCTACTGAGGCTTTCCTGGCATTACTGCAAGGGCTTTAAGACCATAGGTATGCTACAGATGCCAAGTGTTGTCTGTGAACGAATCGAGAAGATTTATGACCGGTTGCTTCAGCGGGCTCTAATGAAAGAAGTCGTCTATATGGAGAAGCAACGAGAGGAGCTTAAGCGCAAGAAAGTCAAGAATACTAAAGCTTACAATCTCTTCAAACGACTCACTGAGTTCAAGGCTGAGACACTGCGCTTCATGTCAGATTTTACCATTCCCTTCGATAACAATGGCAGTGAGCGGGATGTTCGAATGGCCAAGTTAAAGCAGAAAATCTCAGGCTGCTTCAGGAGTGCAGACGGTGGTTCTATGTTTGCACGGATTCGCAGCTATTTGTCGTCTGCCAGAAAACAGGGAATGGACATATATCAATCACTTCATAGAGCTGTTCGGAATTACTGTAATATGCCTTTGCTCAGTGCTGAATAGTTACGATATTTTTTTTTAGGGGGCTCATAATTATCGATGGTTGGGAGGCTGTTCCCAATGGGGTCTTGTCTTGATGCGCGCCGACCTGAATAGAAAGAGCTTGATGGTCTTGATGGTGTTGTGTGATCACTACCAGAAGGTAACCCTGTGGAATTCGCACTCCCCGTCGCCAGACTTGATTCATTATAGAGTGGGATCATAATTTATAGATTGTACTCATTAAATAGTGTCAGCTCAGACACAGGAAACAGCCTTTTAGTTCATTAATGATCAAATTACCTTCACAACTCAGGCGATGACGGTAGCGATGGTCAGGTTTTATCAGGCAGCGACCCCCGACGAATACACGTCAGAAGACCTAACCTGACAACCGGTGTATTCATAATTTCTGATCAACCCATTTTTTTGCCCTCATTTTTAATGCAGCAGTCATCACAGCGGCAGGTTCCCGAATAAAAGCGACCAGTTCCATTTGATATGAGTTTGTCGCTCAGACAGCGCATTCGGCATACCGTGCAGGCCCTTCGACTATCTGCCTGGTTATCCTGATCACTTGTGCAAATCGCAGTGCTGCCGCCGGGCAATAGTGGGTCAAGAAAACATGCGCTTTGGCCTCCTGAAGGTAGACCAAAATACTTTTGTTGTGCTCACTCTCATACTCAATATCAGCGCCCAGGTGCAACAGATCTTTTACCACACCTTCGAGCCCTTCGGTGATATTGCTGGCATAAACAAGCTCATTCCACCCTCTTGAGCAGGTCTGGCCAACCCTGATTTCATATTGATCCAACAGAAAACGGGCCACATCACTATGATCATGCTCACAGGCCAGCATAAGTGCTGTTTTTTCATAAGGATTCTGTTGTGAGTTGATGTCTGCCCCGTACTGAAGCAGTAATCGAACCATATCCTGATGGCCGTAATACGCTGACAACGCCAGGGGAGTGTGGCGTCTTAACAAAGGAGGTTCCGGGGTACTGTTCGGGTTTACGCCCTGTTCCAGCAAGTAGTTAACAATGTTGAA
The DNA here is from genome assembly GCF_023716865.1 of Endozoicomonas sp. SCSIO W0465. Lineage (NCBI taxonomy): Bacteria > Pseudomonadati > Pseudomonadota > Gammaproteobacteria > Oceanospirillales > Endozoicomonadaceae > Endozoicomonas > Endozoicomonas sp. SCSIO W0465. The sequence goes on along the minus strand of NZ_CP092417.1, from coordinate 5,316,015 downwards.
GTGTCCGCCTCTTATGGACTCAAGTAGCGGCGTATTTACACTCGTCGTGTTATCAACAGTGGCGCCCTTGTTTCTGAGTTTTTTTACACACGCCAGATCTCCGATTCGGCAGGCAGCTATCATGGCAGTTTCCGAGAATGTATCAGCATTCACATCAATGACATCTGCCAGAAAGTCAACAATGGTGGGCAGACGACACTCCTCAATAGCCTGGATCAACAGGGTGCTGGTTGACTTTGGTTGCAGCGGTGCATAATCATGGAATCCCTTGATGTTGTTTGCTATCAGTTCAGAACCTTCCCGGGAGAATTCAAGGGCATCGCTGGCTGTCGCAGGTATTGGTTGTGAATCCATGGGGCATGCGATAGCTCTGCTGCCGGGGCGGAAGTCAAGCAATTGTAGATAACACGGTTCACACAACGAGTGACGACAGGAGCGAATCAGCATTTGTTTCTGGTGGACATCGTGACAAACAATGCACTCATTATGAGATAATCTGTCAATAAACAGTTGTTGAGGTTTGTTTCGCGGCACAAGATGGCAGGTTCTTCCCGTTGTGGTGACATAATCGATAGCAGGGTGATTGTGTATCTCCCGCTCAAAACCTACTCCGGTTATATCGGCAATGGCAGATAGTTTTGGTGGTGATAATTGCATTGAGATCATTGGTATTGCAACTCACATGTGTATGTGTCTGTACCCGGAAATATTGAGTGTTTTGGAACAATAATATCGAACGACTTTAGCCATGTTCTTAATAATCATCCTCTTCTAAGACAAGCTTTTTCCGGTTTGGTTTAGTTGCTGTCCGGTTTTCTGGCCTTTCATTTGCCAATGGTGGTTATTGGATACCGGCCAAAGAGAAGTGGCCAGCAAGCCGTTATTAAGGCGATCCTGTGTGGCTCAAAATCAGCGGCAGACAATGCGCTGAAGGCGGCGGTCAAAGTGCGGGGTGACCGAAATATCGGTCATGAGCATTTGTGGGTTGGAACCATCGAAGCCTGTTGGCATTGGAAACGACTGTAACGGATGATAGCGCCATGGCACCACCGGCAATGACCGGATTCAGTAGCATGCCGGTCAATGGAAACAGAATACCCGCAGCGATGGGTATTCCCAATGAGTTGTAGATAAAGGCGCCAAACAGGTTCTGCTTGATGTTTCTCAGTGTTGCCTTCGATAGCTCAATGGCATCCACCACGCCATGAAGGGAAGCGCTCATCAGGGTTACATCAGCGGACTCAATGGCAACATCAGTGCCTGTGCCGATGGCAAAGCCAACATCGGACTGGGCCAGGGCCGGTGCATCATTGATGCCATCACCTGCCATGGCCACTTTATGTCCATCCTGTTGCAGCTTTTTTACCTGTCCGGCTTTATCTTCAGGCAGAACTTCCGCATGGAACTCATCGATGCCAGCCTGTCTGGCAATGGCCTGTGCGGTTAACCGGTTATCACCGGTCAGCATAATTACCCTGATACCCAGCTTATGAAGCCGCTTGATAGCTGCCTTTGAATCGGAACGGATTGGGTCTGAAACCGAGATGATGCCTGCAAGATGATGGTCAATAGCCATAAACATCGGGGTTTGCCCCTGTTCTGCCAGTTGTTTCGCTCTACTGGCAAGACGGTCAATGTTGAGGCCATTGCCTGTCATCAGCTTTTCATTGCCCAGCAGCAACGCATGACCATCGACTGTGCCAGATACACCGTGACCGGGAATGGCCTGAAAACCCTCAACGGATTTAAGCGCTATCTGTTTTGACTTACCGGATTCCACAATTGCTTCAGCAAGGGGATGCTCTGAGCCTTGCTCCAGGCTGGCCGCCAGCATTAAGAGTTTGGCTTCTGTATACGGCTCAAGACTGATAATCGCGGTAACGGTGGGACGACCTTCAGTGATGGTTCCCGTTTTATCCAGAACCAGTGTCGTCAGCTTGCTGGCCTGCTGCAAGGCGTCACCTTTACGGATCAAAATACCCAGTTCTGCGGCTTTACCTACTCCCACCATCACTGACATGGGGGTGGCAAGGCCCAGTGCGCAGGGGCAGGCGATGATCAATACTGTGGTGGTGACCACCAGTATGTGAGCCACCTTCGGCTCAGGTCCAACAAAAAACCAGACAGCGGCAGCCAGCAGGGCAATCAGAATAACGGCAGGTACAAAGATGCTTGAGATGTTATCGGCTAATCGAGCGATCGGCATCTTTGTACTCTGGGCTTTTTTTACCAGGGCAATGATCCGGGCGAGAGCCGTTTCGCTGCCCACTTTTTCTGCGACAAACAGCAGTGCACCATTTTTATTCAGTGTACCGGCAGTAATGGTATCACCCACACTTTTTGCGACAGGAACAGGTTCTCCCGTCAGCATGGATTCATCCACAAAACTGTTACCATCCACAATGTTGCCATCCACCGGTATCTTCTCTCCGGGACGTACCCGCAGGGTGTCGCCTTTATGTACCTGTTGCACAGGAATATCCAGCTCTTTCCCGTCACGAATCACACGTGCGGTTTTGGCCTGGAGCCCCAGCAATCGTTTGACTGCTTCGCTGGTTTTACCTCTGGCTCTGAGTTCAAGCGCATGGCCCAGGTTGATCAGGCCGATGATCATTGCAGACGCTTCAAAATAGACATGTCGGGCACTGGCCGGCAGCCACTGTGGAAACAGCACAACAACCATCGAAAACAGCCAGGCAGCGCCAGTGCCCAGTGCCACCAGCGTATCCATATTGGCATTGCGATGCTTCAGGGATTGCCACATACCCGTGAAAAAATGTCCACCGGAAACATACAGAATCAGCCCGGTAAGAACGCCAACCACACCCCAGGCAATCTGCTCCTGAGTGTTGTTGACCCCCATCTCTCCGGTGACCATGCCCCAGATCATCAGGGGGATACCAAGGCACAGGGCGATGGCAGTATGTCTCAGCAGATAGCGATAACGTCGTCTGTCTTCTGCTTCCTGCTGCTCCTGTTGCTTTTCAAATGAGGCAAGTTCAGCGCCAAAACCAACGTTTTCTATAGCGTTGACTAACTCTTCCGAAGAAGCGGTTCCGGCAACCCGTACGGTGCGCTCGGCAAGATTAACACTGGCTTCAGTAACGCCGGCAACCGCAAGCAGTGCCTTTTCTACCTTGCCAACACAGCCGGCACAGCGAAGACCACTCAATCGCAGCTCGGTTTCTCTGGCACTCATGGGTTTTGCTCCTGTGGCCACTCTGCCACTGACTGATTCATTATCCGGGCAATCACACCGTCATCTGCAGGTATTCACGCTCCCAGGAGCTGATAATCTCTTTGAAGTTCTGGTATTCGGCACGCTTCACTTCAACATAGGAACGAACAAACTGGGTTCCCAGAGTCTCTTTAAGTATTACACTCTGTTCCATCAGCTCAAGGGCTTCCTCAAGGTTAAGGGGAAGTCTCTTGTCGTTAGAATCTTCAGAGGCATTTCCGGCGACTGCTGCCGTTGGCTCAGCTTCATTAATCATACCGAGGTAACCACAGAGCAGGGAGGCAGCAAAAGCCAGGTAAGGGTTGGCATCTGCTCCGGCGAGCCGGTTTTCAACGCGGCGGCCTGCTGCCGATGAGTCGGGAATTCTCAGACTTACGGTGCGATTATCGATGCCCCAGGCAAGGTTAACCGGCGCTGAGGTATCCCTGAGAAAACGACGGTAGGAGTTTACATTGGGAGCAAAAAGCGGCATGGCTTCAGAGACATACTGTTGAAGTCCACCAATGTAGTGGTAGATCATCTTGCTGGCTGTGCCATCTTCGTTGCTGAAGATGTTCTTCCCCTTGTTATCCAGAACGTTCTGGTGCAGGTGCATTGAGCTACCAGGCTCGCCACTGATGGGCTTTGCCATAAAGGTGGCATTAATATCATGCTTTAATGCTGCTTCGCGGACGGTTCTTTTGAATACAAATACCTGATCTGCTAAAGACAGTGCGCCACCGTGACGGAAATTGATCTCCATCTGGGCTGCACCTTCCTCATGAATCAGAGTATCTATATCCAGCCCCTGTTCTTCACACCAGTCATAGACGTCCTCAAAGAGTGGGTCATATTCATTGGCGGCATCAATACTGTAAGACTGTCGACCGGATTCAGGGCGACCCGAACGGCCTACGGGAGGCTGAAGGGGATGGTCGGGATTGGCCGTCCTCCTGGTCAGATAAAATTCAAGCTCCGGCGCAACAACCGGCGTCCAGCCTCTGGCTTCATATAGCGCCAGAACATTTTTGAGCACAGTCCTGGGAGCGATGCTGATCAGATTGCCCTGTTTGTCATAGCAGTCATGAATAACCAGTGCGGTTGGCTCCAGTGCCCAGGGCACCATATGGACAGCGGACTCATCCGGCTTGAGAATCATATCGATCTCTGCCGGGCTCATCAGTTCGTTATAAATCTCATCGTCGACGTAATCGCCGGTGACCCCCTGAATCAGCACACTTTCCGGAAGGCGTATCCCTTTCTCAGCAATAAATTTGTTGCTGGGCATGATCTTGCCACGGGCGATGCCGGTAAAGTCAGAGATAACGGCTTCAACTTCGGTGATTTTTCGCTCTTTTAACCAGCTGGCCAGCTTTTTCATAATCGCATTTTTTATCGTTCTGATTGATGACGATGTCACTATCGGTCATGTCTTGTTCGACAGGCTGAGGCAATATTCGTGGTCTTGTGGCCTTATATGGACAATTGCTGTGGGCGTGCTTCGACATATCCCTTACCTTTATTTTTTCGCGCACAGTATTGCAAATAGTGTGCACAATATTTCAAACAATCTGTATTGAATCAAGTACTGCATTTCGTTAATGTGCATTTGGTTCCAACCACCCACCCACCCCCCTGCAAAATAAGAACAGGAGCCGTTATGACGACCTTCTGAAGCCTTCACAGAAGTACACCTGGATTGCACTGGATTAAACCGATAAGCCTCTGAACAGGGTATGGACTATGAAACTCAAAGCACCGGTGCATACCGACGCTCACGCTGACTCCTACTACGCCGCTTCACTGAACTTTGCAACCGATTACCCGGAACTGGAAGGTAACCTGTCCGTCGATATCTGTGTGGTTGGCGGTGGTTTTTCTGGCGTCGCTACAGCCCTGGAGCTGGCTGAACGAGGCTATCGTGTTGCGGTTCTGGAAGCCCGTAAAATCGGTTGGGGGGCGACAGGGCGAAATGGTGGTCAGCTGATTCGCGGGATTGGTACAGAGCCAGAGCAGTTTAGCAGCCAGATCGGCACTGATGGGGTGGAGGCAATCCATCAGATGGGGTTTGAAGCTGTTGAGCTGGTGCGCGAGCGGGTCCGGAAATACGACATTCAGTGTGACTTGAAAATGGGGTATGTCGATGCGGCGATCAAGGCAAAACAGATGGATCACATTACCGAAGATTATCAGTCCCTGAAAAAACGCCATTATGCCCATGAGCTTCGACTGCTGTCGCAGGATGATATCAAACAGTATGTAAATTCTGACCGGTATATGGGCGGCATGCTGGATTCGGGCAGTGGTCACCTGCACCCATTGAATCTTTGTCTGGGTGAGGCGCGTGTTGCAGAAGGGTTAGGGGTTCAGTTTTTTGAAAATTCGCCGGTTGTGAAAATTCACAAGGGCAACCTGCCCGGGGTTGCAACGGCAAAAGGTTCGGTAACCTGTCAGTTTCTGGTGTTGGCAGGAAATGCCTATCTGGGGAACCTGGAGCCAACGATTGGTGGGAAGGTGTTACCGGCGGGCAGTTATATCATTGCTACTGAAAAACTGCAGGAAAAGGTCTGGCAAAACCTGATACCCAACGACTCAGCTATCTGTGATGTCAGTATTGCTCTGGATTACTTCCGTTTATCTGCTGATAAACGACTGTTGTTTGGTGGTATGTGCAATTACTCCGGGCGCGATCCAAACGATATTGTCGCATCACTTCGCCCGAAAATGTTGCGGGTCTTTCCTCAGCTGGAAAACACAACTATTGAGTACCAGTGGGGGGGTATGATCGGGATTGGTGCCAACCGAATGCCGCAGATTGGTCGATTGGGATCAAACATTTACTTTGCCCAGGCTTATTCCGGCCATGGGGTCAATGCCACCCATATGGCGGGGAGGGTGCTGGCAGAGGCTATTTCCGGCCAGGCAGAACGGTTTGATGTGTTTGCCAATATTCGCCATATGACCTTTCCTGGTGGGCGTTATTTCCGTTCGCCGCTATTGGCTCTGGGGATGCTGTGGTATCGGCTGAAAGAGGCTGTTTAGCCTGGGTTTAACTGATATTCATAACGTTGAAAGACTACGTTGGACGATCTTTTCTCAATGATGCCATTGAGTCATGCCAGAACTCAGGCAAGGTGAACGTCCAAGTCAATGAACTATAGTCAATAACACCCTTATACAGCGCACAAGGTCGGTGGCTTCACCATAGAAGTGGTATCCGACCATTTGTTACTATCTGTTGACCGCTGTTTCTTCCCTTACCCAGTCAAGATACTCTGGCAGGCCATTTTCTATTGATATCTGAATAATCTGAGGCACATCATAGCTGTGTTCAGCTTTCAGGTATTGCTCCAGTGCTTGATAACGCTCACCGGTGGTTTTAATACGAAGCAGTACCTCCGGGTCTGATTGAACTTCACCTGCCCACCGGTAATAGCTGTGAATCGGACTGCTCTGAACACAGGCTCCCAGACGTTTTTCGATAATGGCCCTGGCATGGGTATCAGCTTCCTGTTGATTGGGGCAGGTGGTCAGTACCATGCAGAACCCGGTAGATGGTTTTATGGGCATTTGGCAACCGGTCAACAACATTACTAATAGCGGACAGAAAACAGTGTAAGTAACACACTTACCAGCCTGGTAATCTATCAGTTTCATGGAGCGGTGGGTAGGGCTTGCCCTTAACAGCAACCGCCAGTGGTGCGATCAGACCCATTATCACCGGCTGCTGGCAGACAGTTAAAAGGGCCATAATGGGTTTTCCGGTCGCCATGCACGGTAAAGTGTCTGCCATAGCGAGTATTCTGCACCATGGCCGCGGTATTGCCACAGACCAGCATCGGTTTGCCATTGATAAACCGGTGATGGTCGTCCAGTTGGAAAAAGTGAGGCTGTTCCGATACGGTACCGTGGTAAATGGCCACCTGCCCATAGTCTTCACAGATATCTTCAAGGTTATCCAGCTTGAACATCCGAACGGTCAGGGATTGAAAATCGATATTGCCAATTTTCTGCTCAATTTGCCGGTTGGCAATGGTGATCGGGCTGGCAGAGAGCAACCGGTAGTCCGGGTAACCCAGCCCGGTTAACAGGCGACGGAAATCTTCAATATAAAGAGCACCGCTGAGGCATTCCCCCATCAGTACCGGGTCGTCTTTTAACGGGGCTGGTATTCGCTGACCGGCAAACACATCACTGAAAAGCAGTTCGCCACCGGGTTTCAGTACCCGGAAAATTTCCCTGAACACATCTTCCTTATGGGGCGAGAGGTTGATCACGCAGTTGGAAATGACCACATCAATGGAGTTATCTTCAATCCCCGGGGTTTGCAGATCTTCAATATAGCCCTGCCGGAAGTCAATATTTGGTTGCCGGAAACCAAACTTTTCCATCATGGTGGGTACATGCTCGGTGGCTACCGCTAATTGTTCATCAGTCATATCGATACCGATAACATAGCCCTGTTCTCCCACCAGACTGGCAAGAATATAGCTGTCCCTGCCGGTACCGCAGCCAAGATCCAGCACCTTACACCCTTCCGGGGCGGATGGAATCGGTGATCCACAGCCATAAAACCGGTCAGTAATGGCCGGGTCGATCTGGTTCAGAATAGCGCGGATGTGGGCTGGCATGGTAAAGGGATCGGAACAGCAGGCGTTGGTTTTCAGATCCTTTGTTCCGCCAAGAATCTGGCCATAGTACTCTTTAAGGGTCTGATGATTACCGCAGTGGCTACTCATGGTTGTCACCTTGTTTACTATAAACGATAGGGTTGTTATTGGTCCGGGGCTGTTGTTCTGTCGCTGTTGTTCCGTCGCTTATGTCCTGTTCCTCAACATCCGTGATCTTCATCAATGGCTCAACAATACCCATGAAACATAAAGCGGCCATAATCCCTCCGGTAATCGGACCCACAACGTACACCGTTAAAAACCCATAATGCTGATCGGGAAACGCGGCACTCGCCCAGCCGAACAGTGAGGCCAGCAGTCGGGGTGATAAATCTCTGGCCGGGTTGAGTCCTGCCTGGGTCAGTGGTGCAATAATGGAGATAATGGCAACAACGGTTAAACCGATAAACAGGGGGGCCAGGGCCTGGTCCGGTCGCCCGGTATTGCAGCTTTCGGTCAGGACGAGAATCATAAATACCAGGGCAAAGGTACCGGTACATTCAGCAAAAAAGGCATTGACTGTGGAAACGGAAGCGACCTGTCCGGCCATCGGGTTGGGGTAATACTCACCAAACATCATGGCACTGGCAATGGATGATTCGGTACCACGGACAATGTCATGGGTTAATTCATACTGCAGGATTGAGCCGGCGAAGAGCTGGTAAAGCACAGCAGCTGCCACAAAGGCGCCGGCAAACTGGGCAACCAGATAGCAGGGCAACAATGTCATGGACATCCGGCGACTGATCACCATGGCAATGCTCACTGCCGGATTCAGGTGGGCACAGGAAAGACGTCGGGTAGCGTAAATCGCCAGTGTGACTGCCAGCCCCCAGACCATGGCCACCTGAAAGAGCCCGGCATGGGCAGAAAATAACACCGTGACAGCCACTGAACCGCAGCCAAATAACACAAGAATAAACGTGCCTATAAACTCTCCGACAAAACCCTTCAGATAATTCATTCCGGTTATCCTCCAGATGGTTTATGTCTGGTCGCCCGATACGCGGGCAAAAAGGTTCCGTATTTCTGAACCAATCTGCCGAACGCTGTCATTAGCAAAAGAGCCGACCAAAGAGTCAGCAGAACGGGGGGCTGAATGAAAGCAGTGAATTGTTGCATTTGGTCAGTACATACAAACGATCGTATTACTCAAAGAATTCCGAGCATTGCTCATCTGCTTCAATCGGATGTGCATCATGCTAGTTTACTTATTGTCTATCGGGATGATTGATTTGAAATAAAAGACAAAGGTAGAGCTCTTCCAAAAACACAATCAATTGAAAATCATGGGGATTTATCTTGAAAATAATTGAAGAGCTCAACTGCGTAACTTGAGTGGAATAAGTCTGATGACCGCTTTTAATGATGCCACGTATGATCCGGATTGTACGCAGGTGGAGCTTCGGCAATCTCGGAGTATGCTGGTGGTGGTGTATCGGGGTATGGCGGTAGGCATGGAATTTCTGTTTTCCCTGAATATCTCTCTCGTTCCGATTCTAAATAGCAACGTACACTAGAACCTGATTGTCCGTCGTTATAAATACGATATTCACTATTAAGATTGCTATGCATATTTTGGGACGGAGACATTTCACCGGGTTGGATCGTCACGGGAGCATTCTCATTACCGGAAGCTCTGCCCGATGAATCCGGGTCAGGGGCAAGGGCTATTTCACGATCGACGATACGGGGGACGGGGATGGCGCAAGCAGAAACACATAAACCGAACAGACAACCGGCCCCGGCCCCGGCCCCGATTGACCATAGACCCGGGCCAGAGCAATTCGTACAAGAATGATAAAGATACGGGCCAGAGGCTCCGACAATAGTTGATAAACCAATGGTAGTAATGCAATCACACGATGGATTGAAGAGATAGCTATTTGAAGCCGAACAGTTCAATGGATTCATCATAATTCCTCCTTTATTCCTTTATATACTCATCGTTCGACTAGGAAATTTGAAATGAGTTCCACTAGCAAAACAATTTTGCCCTGTAATCTGACAGCCTGTATGCTACAAACCCCTCCAGTCAGGCCATTGTTTTAATCGTGTGGCCCTTAATGAGACATTTACATGACCTTCGCCAACCTCGGTCTTTCCCTGCCGATTCTGCAAGCCATTACTGAACAGGGCTATAAGCAGCCTTCTCCCATTCAGGCGGAAGCAATACCGGCTGTTCTGTCAGGGCAGGATGTCATGGCAGCGGCTCAGACAGGCACAGGCAAAACAGCCGGTTTTACGTTGCCGATACTGGAGTTGCTCAGTCGTGGCGAGAGGGCAAGGCCCAACCAGGTTCGTGCGCTGGTTCTGACACCGACCCGTGAGCTGGCAGCCCAGGTGGCAGACAGTGTTGCCACCTACGGTCGGCACTTGCCAATACGTTCCTCTGTGGTTTTTGGCGGCGTCAAAATCAACCCGCAAATGATGAATCTGAGACGGGGTGCTGACATTCTTGTCGCCACCCCCGGACGACTCCTGGATCTCTACAATCAGAATGCGGTGAAGTTCAAACACCTGGAAGTGCTGGTTCTGGATGAAGCAGACCGTATGCTTGACATGGGATTTATTCACGATATTCGTCGTATTCTGGCGTTGTTGCCCGGGCGAAGACAGAACCTGATGTTTTCGGCAACGTTTTCTGATGAGATTCGGCAGCTGGCTAAAACCATTGTTCAACATCCGGTAGAAATCGATGTTTCTCCCCGAAATACCACGGCCAGAACGGTCAGGCAATGTATTTATCCGGTGGATAAAAGTAAAAAGCCGGCACTGCTGACCCGGTTGATTAAAGAGCATAACTGGCAGCAGGTGTTGGTTTTTACCCGAACCAAACACGGTGCCAACCGGCTAACCCGTCATCTGGAAGGGAAAGGGATTCTGGCGGCAGCAATTCATGGCAATAAGAGTCAGGGAGCCCGTACCAGGGCGCTGGCTGATTTCAAAAACAATGAAATTACGGCGCTGGTGGCAACGGATATCGCTGCCCGGGGGCTTGATATTGACCAGTTGCCTCAGGTGGTGAACTTCGACCTGCCTAATGTACCGGAAGATTATGTGCATCGTATCGGGCGAACAGGGCGTGCAGGGGCGGATGGCCACGCTGTTTCACTGGTCTGTGCTGATGAGAGTAAGCAGCTTCGGGACATTGAACGGTTGATTAATCAGCAGCTGCCCAGAGAGATAATCGTGGGGTTTGAACCGGTTAATGAGATTCCGGTGACTCAGCTATCTGATAAGCCACTGAAGCCCGGAAAGCCGAAGAAGCCAAAGGCTTATGACCGGCCTGTGCAAGCGAATGGAAGAAAAGGCAAGACACCTGAAGGTAAGCAGCAGAGGGGGCAGAGTAATGCAGTGAAGCGATCCGGGAAAATAAGCTCAAGCCGTGTGTTTACAGAAAAAAACAGCAGGCCCCGAAGGCGCAAGACGACCAACCCTCAAGGCACTTCTGCTGCTGTATAAGTCAATCTGAGGTTTTGTTCATTTTCCAGCAGGGGCTAAGTAGCCAGAAATATTCGATTCCATATGGCCAGCTACTTAATGACCACCATTCTGGATATGGTTACCGCGTCGTTTATCACGAACGCACATCTGATTATTATCCATGACCTGAGTTTCAAACAGATCCACAGCCCTGATCAGGTCACCCAGTTTTTTATAACCGTAATTTCTTGGGTCAAAGGAAGTCTGGTTAGCGATAACTGCACCGATGCTGCCAAGATATGCCCAGCCATCATCGTCCTGCTCTGTATCGATGGCATTGCGGATCAGGTTCATCAACCGGGTATCCGCTTTCAATTCATGGCCAGTTTTCTTACTGTTTGAGGTGATTATCTCCGGATCATGTTCGGGTTCATCAAGGTAGAGAAAGCGAGAGCAGGCATTAACGAAAGGCGATGGGGCTTTTCGTTCGCCAAAGCCATAAACCACTTTACCTTCTGACAGAAGGCGCATAATAAGCGGGGTGAAATCACTGTCAGAAGAGACAATGCAGAAAGCGTCCATGTTCTTGGTGTAGAGTGTATCCATGGCATCGATGGTCATGGCCATGTCGGTGGCGTTTTTACCTTTGGTCAAATCAAACTGCTGGATTGGCTGGATCGCGTATTCATGCAGTTGCTCCTCCCACCCTTTGATTGTGTGACTCTTCCAGTTGCCATAGGCTCTTCGGATACTGACGACACCATACTTGGCCATTTCCGAGAGAATTTTCTCAATTTTTCTGGCGGGAGCATTATCGGCATCAATAAAGAGAGCAATCTTCTGCTGGTTGTACTCTGCCATTGGCATTCCCTGTTAGTTATTTTCTTATCTTTTGATAAACCAGTGATCAACCATGTAAAAAGCCAGAGTTACTATAATGCCTGAATCAGGCAAACTGCTGGGGATTTTTACCCGTCACAGCTTGATAAAATGCCTGTATTTTTTTCAGGTCTGACTCATAGTTTCCGCTGGTAAAGAACATGGGGCCAAAGCCACCAACCTTCTTTTTAAAATCCAGAAAACCCAGTGCAATGGGAACCCCGGCACCGTGAGCAACGTAGTAAAAGCCACTTTTCCATTGGCGAACCTTGCTACGTGTGCCTTCAGGGGGAATGGCGACAGCCAGTTCTGTGCAGTTGTGGAAGGTGTCGACCATTTGCTGAACCAGGCCATTGGCCTTGCTGCGGTCTACCGGAATTCCACCAAGCCATTTCATGATGCCGCCAAACGGTCCTTTGAACAGGGTGCTTTTTCCCATCCAGAAGAATTTCATGCGAAAACAGAAGGCAAAGGCAATGGTCAGAACAAAGTCCCAGTTACTGGTATGGGGTGCCGCGATGATAACGTACTTCCGGGCGTTGGGGCGCTGGCCTTGCAGTTTCCAGCCGAACAGCTTCAGACCAAGGCGGGATAAGAAGCGAAAACCGCTGTTAACGATAGGCGTATCAAAAATCGTACGACGCATTATTATTATTTAAACCTGATCTTTATGATAGCTCCGGTATTATGCACCGGGGCTATCAGGATACGCTACCCTTTCTTCAGTGTGCGTTGTTTCAATACCTTAGTTGTGGGAGTGCAGCTCATCATTCAGCTCAATGGCTGATTTGTTGGTGAGACATTCCAGGGCACCGGTCAGGGAGTTTCTGCGGAATAGCAGATCGGATTTGCCTGCCAGGTCTCCCGCTTTAACCACGTTAACGACGTTTTTCTGATCATCAAGCACCTGAACCTTACTGGCAGCCGTCAGATAAAGACCGGCTTCGATAATGCAGCGGTCGCCCAACGGAATGCCCAGACCGGCATTGGCACCGATCAGACAGTTTTCACCGACGGAGATAACGGTGTTATTGCCGCCGGAAAGGGTGCCCATGGTGCTGCATCCACCACCAAGATCAGAGCCTTCGCCAACCATGACACCGGCGGAAACACGACCTTCAATCATGCTCTTGCCTTCGGTACCGGCATTGAAGTTGATAAAGCCTTCGTGCATGACGGTAGTGCCTGCACCAACATAAGCCCCCAGGCGAACCCTGGCAGTATGGGCGATACGGACACCTGCAGGCACAACGTAGTCAGTCATTTTCGGGAATTTATCCACGGAGTTGACACTCAGCACCCGGCCTTCTGTACGGGCTTTGAGCTGGTGTGCTGGCAGTTCTTCCAGGTCAATGGCGCCTTCACTGGTCCAGGCTACGTTAGGCAGCAGTGGGAAAATGCCCTGAAGGTTGGTGTCGTGTGGTTTTACCAGACGATGTGACAGGAGATGCAGTTTGAGATAAGCCTCGGGGGTGCTGGCAGGCGCCTCATCGGTCTCCAGAATGGTGATCACACGGGGTTGTTTACTCTCTTCCAGGCTTCGTGTGATGGTGGCCAGTTCAGTCTGCTCGATATCAACAAACAGATCTTCCAATGCATGCAGGGTTTTGCTGTCCAGCTCAATAAACTCATTACCCCCAGTGTAGTTAACCAGTTTGGTAATACTTTCCAGCAGTTCTGGCGCTGGATTAAGGATAGGCTTTGGATAGAATACTTCCAGCCACTGGTCTTTCCGGTTTTTGCTGCCAACACCAATGGCCAGACTGAAATGCGGCTTACTCATGAACGTTCCTTCAGTTTGATCGTCTGCTATGAAAATAAATTGCGGTATTGTTGCTCAGAAAAGCCCAACAACTTCTGGCTGCCCGTATCCAGCAAGGGACGTTTAATCATGGCGGGTTGCTCCAGCATCAGGGTAATCGCCCGCTCTGCATTAATCGCTGATTTTTCTTCTTCAGGAAGTTTCCGCCAGGTGGTTCCACGGCGATTTAACAGTGCCTCCCAGCCCAGGTCATCCGCCCACTGTTCCAGCAGGTCTTTCGGCAGGCCATCTTTCCTGTAGTCATGAAAACGGTACTCAACACCCGCACCTTCCAGCCAGCGGCGTGCTTTCTTTATGGTGTCGCAGTTTGGTATGCCATATAAGGTGATGGACACTGTGCCTCCTGTGGTAAAGTAAGCCCTGGTTCAAAAGCAATGACTATGCGTTGCGCAAACTGAGGCTAAAGCGCTCAGCAGTGGCTGCAAAAAGTGAGCAAAGCATACACGCATCCGGAGCTGTTTGCCTAGGCGGTTGTTCGGGAATTAGCTATTGAAAAACTCTCTGGCCCATGGACTAAAATGAAAAATTAGCAATGCAGCCTGAAAGTCAAGACTCGTTTCAGTCTCAGCATCGTTGGTTCTTACCAATAGGTGATCAATGGGTATATTCGGGTGATCGCTACCCAGATAAGCCCAGCATTTATGATCCAGACAAGGGGCGTGTCATCATGCTCCCGGTGGAGTGGCAGAACGACAAACCCATTATCAAATGGCAAGAAACCTGGTTTTTAAAAACCAGGTAGTCCTACCTTCTAACACTGACGCTTTCGGAAAGCCTCCAGCGCTGATGGGTTAATTCAATGGGTACAGAGTCTTATTTTGACCCTGTATAAATTTTGTTTTCATCACCAAGTGCTGTTCTTAATCGTTCGATACGACGGCGATTGGTACCGAAATCATAATAGCCAACACGAGAGGAGGAGCGGACATCGACAGTGCTGTTCGGTCGGATAATTAGTATCAGGTCGTCCTTGAATTTCAGCCAGGGGGTGGTGAACACCGTAATAATGATCTGGTCATTGCTGCTGAGGATCTCTGCATTGGGCCAGCTCTGTAAAGTGCCTATCAGTTTTTCCTTGATCTGTGAGGTATCCGATTGATGAAAGGTGAGGGGGGCAATATTTTGTTTGCCGTAAGCGAGGCTGCTGACGCAGTTCGGGCTTTTTGGGCAGGTGAGTTCCGGGATCTCAGCATGTCCCCAAACGCTGGACAGTAATAAAAATAGTGGCAGGATGCAGTGCGCGGATTTATTCACTGTTCTTGGTTCCTTGCAAAAAATGGTGGTGATTTATTTATCACTAAACAAGAAGGACACAACGTTTTCCAGTTGTATTGCCACCTTTTTGCTGTTGCTGAATCCCTATTCATGGAAGCATCCTCTTTGGGCCGGGGTTGTTCAGTGTGTTGAAAAGTGAGCGATCTGTAAAGCCGTTGACAAGGTAAATCCCGTCATAAGCAAGCCGATATATCAAGCAGAATGCGGTGAAAAATACAGGGTTTATGGTTTGAATCAGGTGCAGGGATCAGAGCATCATTGCTCTTTTTTGGGAAAATATGGTCGTTGCCAGGATACGGCGGAGCCAGGAAGCCGGTTTTGCTTCTGGCATGACCCTGATGTGGATAAAACCGGTGATGAGGTAAAAGCCCGGCTGGAAACGAGGGCAGAAACGGGGCGGCCCATGGAGGGGTTCATTCTTCGTAAGGCTAACCTGGATAACATCGACCTGGTGAACCATAGTGGTGGCAACCCCTACCAATTGGTTAATTGTGATTTGAGCAGGGCCAGTCTGTGTAATGGGCATTTTTATCGTGTGGATCTGTCAGGTTCCCGACTGTTAAAAGCAAATCTTGCCAATGCCAACCTGCACAGGGCAAATCTTGAGGGTTGCAATCTGCTGGGTGTGAATCTGAAGAACAGTCTGCTGGACCATGTTCACTGGGGCGATAAGCTTTACCAGGAAAGAGAAGCTGCTGCCAATCCTGACAATGCCGGGGCATTGTTCGAAGAAGCGGAGGAATCCGCCAGAAATATTCGCCGCCATTGTGAAAACCTTGGAATGATGAGGGTAGCCGGTCGTTTTTACTATCAGGAAAGGGTCTTTCACCGGTTGCAGATGCCTAAATACTCACGGCAACGAATGCTTTCCTATCTGGTTGATAAAATCAGTGGTTATGGTGAATCGCCTTTGCGCGTGGTGTTTTTTTCCATGGCTTTAATTCTTTTCTGCTCTTTCATTTATCTGTTCACCGGGATTCAGGATGGCGACAGTGTGGTTCGATTCAGCCAAAATCTTGAGCTGGTACAGAACCTCCGGTATTGGCTTGATTGTCTTTATTTCAGCGTGGTGACATTTACTACCCTGGGCTACGGTGATCTGACCCCATTGGGGCTGTCCCGAATGGTCGCTGCCTGTGAAGCATTCACTGGCAGTTTTTCTCTGGCACTTTTTGTCGTACTGTTCGTCAAGAAGACGATTCGCTAAACGGGTTTAGTTGTTTGTTGAATACGCCTCCGCTTCCTCCGGGTCACAGCTGATGGCAGCATGTGGCTGGCCCTGAAGCAGCTTTTTAAAATGCTCTCTCTGGATATGCACCAGCTCCCGGTGATTACCTCCCTGAAAGTAAAGGTCCTGAACGGCGTTGAGCTCATCATCCCAGCAGGTTTTCATACCATAGGCAATGCCCATGGCAGGCACTGCTCCCATCTCGCAGTCCGGGAAAAGCTCCTCAAGGCGGTGTTCGCTGGCAAGGTGAAGCTGTCGATTCAGTTTTGCGTTTATCCATCGCGGCATTAATTTGTTCATGGAGGGAACGATGGCCATAACGTAACCTTCCTCATCTTCAAGAACGACGGCTTTGGCCATGTTTTTAACAGGAACACAGGCGACATGGGCAATGTTGAGCGCGCGGTCGGAATAAGGGTGACTGACCACTTCATAATCTACCTGGTTATGATTTAAAAAAGCCTGAAGTTTTGGAGCGATAGACATCAGACACACCCTCAAAAATCATTCGCAGAAATATTGAACAGCTGTTTTATAAAGTCTATACGCAAAGTTGTTGAAATATTGTTCAATATGCAGCGGTTTTTAAGCTAAAAAAGTATTAATAACTTTGTTTTAATATCGTTATTTGCCATTCTCGGAATAGACCGTAAAATGAACACCTTCCAGTGGTTATTGATAACACTGACTGTTAAAATAGATACGTCATCTGCAGGGTTTGAAAATCAAGCCCCTCGTTAGCATCATTCAGGTAGGCATTGGAGTAGTGCATCCAGCCATAGCTGACTTCAAATGGCTTACTCTCCCCAAGGTTCAGCCCAACCATTGCCCGGGTTTCAAACTGCCAGTGTCCCCCCATATTGATGCCGGACGGATGTTGCTGCTCAATATCCTCTTTGCTCTGATAACTGACGCTAACACCAAGATCCAGAAAAGGTGAGGTTTCAGCAAATAAAGGGCTGGTGCTGGTGAAGCGAAAAACAGGGCTCAGGCTTATTTGTTTTACCCTGTCAGCGCCAATTCCAGGGATATCGTCAGTGGGATTTAAGCGGCTTCTCCATTGGCTTAAAGCCAGTTCAACATAACTTTGTATAAGAACGTTGTGAGTAGACCAGAGTTCATCCGAAAGTTCCCAGGCCAGACCCAGCCGGTATTGATCGATTTCTGCATGCCGGTTGGTAAAAGGTGAAAAAAACTGCCCATAGGCGAAGCTGGCTCTGTCCGGTAGCAGGGCGGCATGAGTCAATAGTGGCAAGGTTGGGATTACTGCAAGAAGAAATATCTTTTTCATCCGGAAATCCTTTTTAGCAGGTGGTGGCTAAACGCACTAGCGGAACCGCCTGCTGATCGTTTTTATTCTGATTAATGTCTCCTGATTTATATCACGAATTAACAAAATCCTCATCCTGTCTTAAGTCCCGCTTTACGAATTGAACAAGAAAGGCTGAAGGGATTGAAAGCAACGTAATCGCGGTTGCCCCACCTACTGTTTTAGAGGTTTGGTAGATGAAGTGACAAAGTTATTGATGTGACGGGTGAACTTGTCGTGCCGATCTAAAGGGCTATTCCAGCTGTGCTCGGCAGGCAGTGTAGTCACCTTGCCGATATGGCCGAGACCATGGGCTACCCTGCCTATGTTTGGAACAATATCTCCCTGAATGTTGTAATGGGTGATATATCTGGCAGCCTGTGCTTTGGTCTTTTCTGGTATCGAATCTCGCATCTCTTTGCCCAGCTCTGCGCTGGAAAAGCAAATGGCCTTCACCGGTTTATCCAAAGACAGAGCGGCGTAAGCTGCTTCCCCTCCGCCTTTGGAGTGCCCTGAAACTGTGAAGGTAAAACCATTATAAACGGGGTCGCTGGCCACCATCATTTGCACATTTTGGGTTAACTGTCTCGCCTGCTCATAGCTATCAGGGGTTTTTCCTAATACGGCATTTTTAGCATTGGCAATCCACTGATTAAGAGAGAAGATGCCATTCAGTAAAGCGCGCTTGCCGAGTCCTCCAGTACTCTCCCCTGAGGTTGTGCCACCAAATACCAGACGAACCTCTTTTGTTACCGGGTTATGAAGAATATAAGCGGTTAAGCCGGATTTTTTATCATGAATCAGGCCTTCTGAACCTTTCACAGAGAGTCCGGTTACTTTGGCAGCATCTAACGCCAGAGGCCGAGCCGTGTCCCACTGTCCAAAGTTCAGATGTTTTGCTACTTCTGGATCAATACCGGGCTGTGATTTAACCATTTCTGTGGCACTAGCCACTTTCTCCAGTGATCGATGGTAGGGAAAGGCTGCTATTTGAGCATCAATCGCCAGTTGAAATTTTTTTTCTGCACTAACTGGAGGTTCAGATTTAACGGCATAAGATTTAGATGATTTTGCAATCAGAGTCTCCACGGTTTCAGGAGGCTTACCAAAAAGAGATTGAAAGAACCCCCGGACTCTCCCGGGTTGAGCATGAGTTCCTGGTTGAAACTTTCTGAAGCTATCACTTTTTCCACTCTCTACTACATTGCTGTTATCTTTAGGAGATAACCCTGCCGCCGCTGATTGAAACTTTGGTGCCGAGCCTGGTGCCCCATCTACACCGAAACTCATATTGGCACCCCCGGGTGATTTGGTGAAACCTTGGCAAGTTCCTGTTCCTCATCAGCCAGTTCTGATGCCAGAGTATCAGCCAAATGAATAAAATTCATTAAAAGGCTTTCAAACCCATTGGTACTGAGATTATCAATCGGATGACCGGTCATCAGGTAGATACCATAGCCTTCCGGATCAATAGAAAACCAGGCTCCCTGAAGCTTGTCCGGGACTCCATTGAGCGTCAGTAATTGCAATGCTCTGCCGTTTCGGGTCTCTGGGTCGGATGGGAGTCTGGCGACAAGTCTATGAAATAACAACAGGTCGCTGCTTTCTGGCAGCTCAACCACCGCCGCAATCTCATTCTTTTCATTAAACAGCGTACAGGCACTATCTATCATGGGGAACTTCTGACCAGAAAGGTCATTAAGATGTTGTATCAGCAGCTCGAAGTGCTCATGTGAATCTGACATTAGCTTAAACCTGTAAAAACCTACTAAACGGTCGTTTTCAATAGCCCTGTGAAATGTAGTCAGTATAAAGTGATGGCCACGACGTTAACTGATGCCGTTCTGGCAGACTTAACGCTTTCAACCGTTTATGGATCTTCATCACAAAGGCACTGGTTTCTACCATATGCCTTTTTTTCTGTTCATCCTGAAGAAAAGCGTCAACATCACGTTTTATTCTGCTCCACTGTTTTTCGTTTCCTGGCACCGGGGTAGAGATATTGAGCAGATCTTGCAGATCTTGCAGATCTTGCCGAAGGGATTGAGGTCGACCCAGTATCTTCCGGGTGTGTTTTATTCCGGAAATGCCCTGATCCAGAACCCACTGCATTCTGGCCTCCTCTGCCTCCCTGACCGCAGCCGGATTTAATTGGGCAAGCGCATTAATGGGCGATTTGTGCTTAAGGCTTTCCTTAACGAAGGGCCTGATAATAGACCCTTTCAGGTGAAAGATAACGTTATCCTCGGATTTTAGCGGCTTGAGTAATTGAATATCCTCAGCGGAAAAACAACAGTTTGAGTAAAAGTAATCAAGTTGCAAATCACGCGTGAGCTCTTTATTTAAGATGGGTACTCTTCCGGCTTCCGCGATTCTGGAACCGAGATGGTCAATATCATCTTTCAGAGAGGCCAAAACGGCATTAGTCGCATCAGCGTCATGCCCCGAACTGCGGTTGAACTGTTCAATCAGATGCCGGCTCTCAGGTCTGATGAGATCATCTTGATGTTTAACAATCTTTGCAATCAATGGCGATATTGATTCCATGATGTTTTTTTGCCGCCCTATATCCTTCTCAGAGCGTAAAAGAGTAAGTTTTTCCTGCAAGCCATGCAGCTGATTATACAATTCAAGCTCCTGAATAACCCCGGCCAGATCCTTGTTCAGCCAGGACACAAAATCCTCATAAACTATTTTTCCTTTGCGAAGTTCATGAATTTTTGTAATAACCATCGGGGAGCTCTCCCCGGTCTCAGGAACACGCTTGATATTCTCCCGAGCGTTTGGTAATTCTGGTATTCTCCTTGCTCTCTTCAGCTTTTTTTCAATCGTTTGCCCGAGCGTATGCCAATGCCTGAATACCCCTGTGGCAAAAGACGAGGACTCTTTTTTTTCAGAGCAATCATCGGGCTTCGTTACGGAAACAGGCTTTTGACCTGTCCCATCGGACGGTTTTATTGGCATAATTATCCCTGATATATGCCCCTGATGCCGAAGAAAATTCACCATATAAGATCCTTTGCTGATGCTTATATAGTAGGTGGTAAACCGGTCATTGATTACCGAGGCTAAAGGTCTGCTAACGTGCCATCACAAAATCAGTGGGTTGAAACATCAACAGCCCCGGGGGCGTTTTCAACTGTATCGGACAGGGAACCTGTTTTTTTATGGTTTTCTGCAACCTGATGCTCACCTGTCGACAACGCAAAGAGCTTATCGGTACAGCTGAGGGGGCTCAGCTGTCACTTCATAAGCATCAGCGACTTCTCACAGAAACGCTTCTGCTACCACCGCCAATGCACTGTAAAAGCCGCTCTGATCAGCCTCAGCCAACAGTTGCATATTCTGGCCGACCGTGGACACCACACGTTAATGCTTAGCCATCCAACTTCTGTTTCAGAATGTGATTGACCATGCCGGGGTTGGCTTTACCTTTAGACGCTTTCATACACTGACCCACAAAGAAGCCGATCATTTTACCGCGTTTGTCCTCTGGAGCCACACGATAATTCTCAACCTGCTGGGCATTGTTGGCCAGCACTTCATCGATCATGGCTTCAATGGCACCGGTATCGGTTACCTGCTTAAGGCCTTTTTTCTCGATCACTTCATCGGCAGTGCTGCACTCACCTTGCCAGAGCACTTCAAAGACCTCTTTGGCGATCTTGCCGGAGATGGTGTTGTCTTTGATGCGCCTGATCAGGCCGCCGAGCCTGTCGGCAGTCACCGGACTGTCGCTGATGGCCATGCTGTGCTGATTCAGGGATCTGGACAGTTCACCCATGATCCAGTTAGCAGACAGTTTAGCATCATCACTGGCATGGACAGTGGCTTCAAAGTAGATGGCAGTCGCCTGGTCAGCGGAAAGTATTTCGGCATCGTAATCACTCAGGCCAAAATCAGCGATAAATCGTGCTTTTTTGGCATCGGGCATTTCCGGCATTTCAGCCTTCAGTTTTTCAAGACGACTGTCGTCAATAACAACCGGCAGCAGGTCAGGGCAGGGGAAGTAGCGGTAATCGTTTGCTTCTTCTTTGCTGCGCATAGAGCGGGCTTCGCCGGTATCACCGTTATAGAGACGGGTCTCCTGGATAACGGTTCCGCCATCTTCAATCAAGTCGATCTGGCGTTCTACCTCTTTGAGGATGGCGGCCTCCATAAACTTGAAGGAGTTCAGGTTTTTGGTTTCCGTGCGGGTGCCGAACTCTTTTTGTCCTTTCGGACGAACGGAGACGTTAACATCAAACCGCATGGAACCCTGGGACATATCGCCATCGCAGATGCCCAGTGTAGTCACAATAGAATGCAGCTTTTTGGCAAAGGCAACCGCTTCCTCTGCATTGCGGATATCAGGTTCTGTGACAATCTCAATCAGGGGAGTGCCAGCGCGGTTCAGGTCAATCCCTGACATGCCATGCTCTCCATTAAAAGAACCTTCGTGCAGGCTTTTGCCCGCATCTTCCTCAAGGTGAGCGTGGTGGATGCGAATGCTTTTAGTGGAGCCATCCGCCAATGTGATATCCACATGACCAGCGCCCACTATTGGCTTTTCCAGCTGGGTGGTCTGATAGCCTTTAGGCAGATCCGGGTAGAAGTAGTTTTTACGCTCGAAAACATTCACCTTGTTTATTTCGGCATCGATGCACAGGCCAAACTTAATGGCCATATTGATGGCTTCTTCGTTAACCACGGGCAGGATGCCAGGCAGGCCAAGGTCTACCGCACAGGCCTGGGTGTTGGGTGCGGCACCAAAGGCGGTGGATGCACCGGAGAATATCTTGGTTTTAGTGGCGAGCTGGACGTGAATCTCCAGCCCGATAACAGTTTCCCATTGCATATTACTGTGTCCTATACCTTGTCCTGGAGCAGTGACCTAAACCAATGCCGGAGATTTCTGGTGCCAGTCGGTCGCCTGCTGGAAGCGGTG
Source organism: Endozoicomonas sp. SCSIO W0465 (assembly GCF_023716865.1). NCBI lineage: Bacteria > Pseudomonadati > Pseudomonadota > Gammaproteobacteria > Oceanospirillales > Endozoicomonadaceae > Endozoicomonas > Endozoicomonas sp. SCSIO W0465. The sequence goes on along the minus strand of NZ_CP092417.1, from coordinate 5,293,262 downwards.
GCCAATATTCAACAGACGGGCTTCGTCAAAGTGCTGGCCAATGATCTGCAGGCCGACAGGGCGCTGGTTTGCCATACCTGCGGGAACGGATAATCCGGGCAGGCCTGCCAGGTTAACCGACAGTGTATAGATATCCGAGAGGTACATGGCGACCGGATCATTGCTCATGGAGCCAATGTCAAAGGCGGATGTCGGGGCGTTAGGGCCCATGATGACATCACACTCTTTGAAGGCGTTGAGGAAGTCATCACGGATCAGGCGACGGATCTGCTGGGCCTTGCGGTAATAAGCGTCGTAGTAACCTGCAGAGAGGGCGTAGGTGCCCACAATAATACGACGTTTGACTTCTTCACCAAAACCTTCGCTGCGACTGCGAATATAGAGATCCATCAAATCCTTTGGATCTTTGCAGCGATAGCCGAAACGGACTCCATCAAAGCGGGACAGGTTAGAAGACGCTTCGGCCGGTGCAATAACGTAATAGGCCGGAATGCACAGTTCGGCATTAGGCAGGCTGATGTCCTTAACCTTTGCCCCCAGCTTTTCGTATTCGGCAATGGCATGTCGAATCTGTTGTTCCACTTCACTGTCCAGACCGGCGGTGAAGTACTCTTTTGGCAAACCGATGGTCAGGCTATCCAGTGAGTCGTTCAGCGTTGCGGTATAGTCTGGAACGTCGTGGTTCAGACAGGTGGAATCGCGTTCGTCAAAGCCGGCCATGGTGTTCAGCATCATGGCGGCATCTTCAGCAGAACGGGCCATCGGGCCAGCCTGGTCAAGGCTGGATGCATAGGCGACCATACCCCAGCGAGAAACCCTGCCATAGGTCGGCTTAAGTCCGGTAATACCGCAGTGCGAGGCTGGCTGGCGAATGGAGCCGCCGGTATCTGTGCCGGTGGCACCAGCTGCCAGCAAGGCTGCTACGGCTGCTGCTGAACCGCCGGAGGAGCCGCCGGGAATTGCAGATTTGTCCCATGGGTTTTTGACCGGGCCATAATGGCTGTTTTCATTGGAAGAGCCCATGGCAAACTCGTCCATATTGGTTTTGCCCAGCATAACGGCACCAGCATCCCTGAATTTGCCAGTGACCGTGGACTCATAAGGCGCAACAAAGTTGTCCAGCATTTTTGAGCCGCAGGAGGTCTTGACGCCCTCTGTGCAGAACAGGTCTTTATGGGCAACGGGAATGCCGGTCATGGCATTGGCATTGCCAGCAGCACGGCGTTTATCGGCGGCGGCTGCCTGTGCCAGGGCCAATGCTTCAGTTACCGTGATAAAGCTGTTGATGTCGCCATCAAATTGCCTGATTCGGTCAAGGTAGGTTTGGGTCAATTCGACACTGGATATTTCGCCGCTGGCTAATGCCCGGCTCTGTTCTGCAATGGTTTTCTTGTACATGGGATTCGGTCGGTTGGATGACGTAGTTCGTAGGGCGGTTCCCGATCAGGGGAGTCGACCACCTGGTTGTTTCGGGTGTCGGCTCGCATGCGAACCGAACGGCTTCCTTACTCAATAACACGGGGAACCAGGAAGAGGCCTTCTTCAACGGCAGGCGCACAGCTCTGTAACGTCTCCCGCTGGTTTTCTTCGGTGACTTCGTCAGGGCGCAGGCGCTGGATGGCATCCAGTGGGTGGGCCAGGGGTTCCACACCTTGTGTATCAACGGCCTGCATCCGATCGACCAGTTCCAGTATGCTGCTGATGGTGGCAGCGGTTGCTTCAACTGTATCTTCGTCAATGGACAGACGAGCAAGTTTTGCAACCTTTTTGACTCCAGAGGCGTCGATGGCCATTGGTAGGGGTTCTCCGTAAATGAATAACAGTGAGCGAGATGCTCGCCCAATAGGAGGCTGTCTATGAAAATGACGGAAATAGACTGACAGGAGCATTTTCACAATAAATTAGGCTCTTGTAGGATTTCAGACTGCTACTGGGTTGAACATTGCTGAAGCCCTTTATCTACAAAGGTTGTCAGCATATTGTCCGGTAATGTTGCCCAATCCTTGTTTTTCGTGACCTACAGTCAGTTTTCACTGTAGAGCAGTTCGTAATCAAAATAGAGCCTAAATTAAATAAGACGCTAATGTATGGGCTGCCTGCTTATTTCTCAAGGGTTTGTCGGGTGATCCATGGGATGTTTACCTGAAATATCTCTGCAGGAATGGTAAATGGGGTGTCGGTTAGGGTAAAAATACCGTAATGTCGTTTTATAAACACAAGGATCTTCACCTGTTTTTTTGGCAAATCCCGGGATAACAACCACCGTTTGAATTCGTTTCCTGACGCAAAAGTTCAGGCGCAGTTCCCTCATTGCACAATTGCTGCTTGCCCTCTGGTGGCAGCATTGTTAGAGTTTCTGGAATTATCCAAGCCTTGAATCAAGGTACACCATAACATGCTGAAAAGGTTACGTGGCCTGTTTTCCAGCGATCTCTCGATCGACCTTGGAACAGCCAATACTCTGGTCTATGTCCGCGAAAAGGGCATAGTGTTAAATGAACCCTCTGTGGTTGCTATCCGCAATCTCGGCAATCAGAAGAGCGTAGTGGCTGTTGGTGCCGATGCCAAGCGGATGCTGGGCCGAACCCCCGGCAATATTACCGCTATTCGTCCCATGAAGGATGGTGTGATAGCAGATTTTGATGTCTGCGAGCGTATGCTGCAGCACTTTATTAACAAAGTGCATGAGAACAGTTTTATTCAGCCCAGTCCCCGTGTGCTGGTCTGCGTACCCTGCAAATCAACCAAGGTTGAAAAGCGGGCGATCCGTGAATCGGTGCTGGGTGCCGGTGCCCGGGAAGTTTATTTGATCGAAGAGCCTATGGCAGCGGCTATTGGTGCCGGACTTCCGGTTGAAGAAGCCAGCGGTTCCATGGTGGTGGATATCGGTGGTGGTACCACGGAGATTGCCATTATCTCCCTCAGTGGTGTTGTCTACTCTGAATCCGTGCGCATTGGCGGTGACCGTTTTGACGATGCAATTGTCACTTATGTCCGCCGCAACTACGGCAGCCTGATCGGTGATGCTACGGCTGAACGCATCAAGCAGGAAATTGCCATTGCCTATCCAAGTGATGAGCTACTGGAAATTGATGTGCGCGGGCGTAACCTGGCAGAAGGTATTCCCCGGAGCTTTACCCTGAACAGTGGCGAGATTCTGGAAGCGCTTCAGGAGTCGCTGACAGCCATTGTCCAAGCCGTCAAGAGTGCTCTGGAACAATCTCCGCCAGAACTGGCTTCTGATATTGCCGAGCGTGGTCTGGTTCTGACCGGTGGTGGAGCACTGCTGCGGGATCTGGATAAACTGATCAGTGAAGAAACCGGCTTACCGGTTCTGGTCGCGGAAGATCCGCTCACCTGTGTGGCTCGTGGCGGTGGCAGGGCCATCGAGATGATGGATAAGCACCGTATGGATCTTTTGTCCACGGATTAACGCCCGGCGTCTCTGTTAGCCAAGCATCTGTTTTGGAATATGATCAGCAATATTTCTCCTGGAAGTATTGCTGATTCGCTATTTTGGTTTCTGATGTGGCATTTTCAAGACAAATAAGTTCTGAGGCCTGGTAAGGAGCAGGTTATTAAACCGATTTTCAGTCAACGCCAGTCACTGGTCACACGCTTTGTTTTGCTGATCATCCTGTCATTGGCGATGTTGTATTTTGATCATAGCTATCGAGCCTTGTCACAAGTTCGCCAGTGGCTGACTGTTGCTGCTACGCCTGTTCTGTTTCTTGCTGACCTTCCCGGGCGTATCTGGGGAACCGCTTCACAGGTGGTGATGTCGCATAACGACTTGTTAAAGGAAAACGCTCGTCTCAAAGCACGCAACCTGATCCTTGAACAGAAAGTCCAGAAGCTTGCCTCATTAACTGCCCAGAATATTCGTCTGCGGGAGTTGCTGAACTCTTCTGAACTGGTGGATGAGCAAGTGCTGGTTGCAGAGGTGGTTGGCATTGACCCTGATCCTTTCCGGCACAGGGTGATCATTAATAAGGGAGCTATTGATAAGGTCTATGAAGGCCAGGCCATTCTTGATGCTCATGGCGTCATGGGGCAGGTTATTGAAGTCAGTCCCGTTAGCAGTCGGGTGTTGATGCTGACCGATATGGCGGCACGAATTCCTGTGCAAAATCACCGAACCAAATATCGAGCTATTGCTGCAGGGACTGGTCGTTCGGATCGTCTTGATCTGCTGCATATTCCTGTTACTGAAGATTTTCAGGAGGGTGATCTGCTGACCAGTTCGGGGCTGGGGGGAACCTATCCTGAAGGATACCCGGTGGGGGTGGTTACCGGGGTTATGCATAATCCCGGCGATGCCTTTGCTTCCATTGCAGTGCAGCCGCTTGCTGAAGTGAATAGAAGCCGGGTTGTGTTGTTGGTTTTTCGGGAGGTCAGCAGCCTGATTGTGCCAACAGATGCTACAGAGGCAGATCCTTCGGAGACAGGAGCGGGAAAGAAGACAGATGAGGTACAGCAATAATGGTGCAGCAGTCTAATGCTCACTGGGTGGTGTGGATGACCCTGCTGGTGGGGGCGGTATTCAGTATTATGCCATTGCCTGAGTGGTTATCACTGGTTCGCCCTGCCTGGCTGCCGCTGGTGGTTATATATTGGGTTCTGGCATTGCCGGAGCGGTTTGGTCTGTTTTTTGCCTTCATCGCCGGTTTGCTTCTGGATGTGTTTCAGGGAAGTCTGTTTGGTCTGAACTCCCTGGGTATGCTGGTGGTCGTTTTTATTGTACTCAGCCTGCATCGGCGACTGAGGTTATTTCCTGTCTGGCAACAGGCTTTCATGGTGTTCCTGATGATTGGTTTTTATCAGCTGTTGCTGCTATGGGCTCGCAGTGCGGTAGGGGGCACAATTCCCTCTGTCTGGTATTTGCTGCCGTCAATATCCAGTGCACTGGTCTGGCCCTGGATGATGTCCGGACTACGGTTTCTCAGGCGCTATTTCCGGGTGGTTTAGCCCCTTGGCGAAGGTATCTTTCGGTAAGGCGATCAACAAGGTCTTTCCACTTACCTGGCAAGAAGATTGCAGCGGCATTAAATTGAACAAAAACAACTTGCTCAATATAATCCTTCAATGTTTTTCTCTCCTCTTCAGTTGTAAGCCGCTTTTTCACAGGAAGCTGATCGTATTGATCGTACTTGTCTGAGAAATCAAATGGAAATGCGCGAGCCTCATAATCAGCTGGACCTCCTGAGTGGAATTGAGTGCCTTTACCGACAAGAATGGCATTGAGGGAATCACCCAGTGTGGAAACGCCATTATCAATGAGGGTTCGGATATCCTTAACCAGTGGGTTTAAGACTTCATCCCAGTGCTCAAGACTGAATGGGTTCTGATCTGCTGGTAACACTTTCTTGTTATTCAGTCGTTCGACAGTCTCACGGTAATTTTTGCGGTCCAATACGAAAGCATTTTGATTCGCGTATGCGCTGAATGATGGCGCAATGTAGGTTGCTATTGTGTATGTGACGCCCTCAAATTTCCATCCAATAACAGCGGGTTTGATTTCATTGGTAGGAATACCCAGTTTTTCCAGGTATCTAAGCATCATTAACTCATCATAGAATTGGTGTGGGGCCTGAATCAACGCCAGAGCCTGGCCATTGCCGATATCGTAGAATGTCTTTGAACCACCGCCTCCCAGCTCTTCCAGGAGTTTTATTGTTGTGACGGAATCTGGAGTGATTAACTCCATGGGAATATCACCACCTCTTGCCTTTTCCAATTGTCGATATGCTTCCTTTGGGATCTCCTCCGGGTGATGTAAGGCGTTATCTGCCAAAAAACGATCGTAACGTTCCATTGTAGTTCTGACATCATCATCATGGATGTATCTTTGCCATTGTACTTTGGCTTCTGGAATAACCGGGAGATTTGTAGCCGGGATTCGTAGACCGCTACTTGGCAACTGGTTTTGAACAGGGGTTTGAGCACCGTTCCCTGGTATCTGGTTTTGAGTCATGGTTTGAGGTTTGGCAATTTTTCTGTCGTGGAGGGGCTTGATTGCATATGCAGGATCAACAGCCAGTGAAGGAGGAAGGATAGCATCAGAAACCACAGCGGAAGCAGCATGCCCAAAAAAGGGGGATGTTTGTCTGGCAACAGTATCAGGAATTTTGTTAAACCCGCTCACACAGGTCCATTCACTATTCTGTGTATTATGTTGGGAATCCGTCACTCCACTAATATCAACAGTCGGTCCGATCATAAAAAACTTCCTCTGTTTCTGATTCCATTATTCAGTAGAAATTAAATGCTGGTATGTGATTAATACTCTTCTTTAAAAATTTTGACCGCTATCTAATGAATAAGTTCCAACGCTCAAAAAAGTGTTGCAATACAGGTTGAATATGATCTATGTGGCTTCCCAATCCCCGCAGCTGTTACAACAAATTGGTATCTCCTTTCATAAACTGGTCTGTGCGATTGATGAAGCCCTATGGAATTGTCCCGAAATAATTTCCACATTTTGAACTCGATTTCCGTTCATCCTGAGCTTGTCGAAGGGTGATTGGCACAATACATGAGGCCGGAGTTCACGCCCTTCGACAGGCTCAGGACGAACGTAGTTTTGATATTCAGAAATGTGGATATTATTTCAGGAAAGCTCCTATGTGGTTTTTAATGATCAGTCTGGTCAGTTATTGATCATTATATTGCCTCCGGAGAGCCCACCGATAAAGCCGGTGCCTAAGGTATCCGGAGTTATGGTTGGGTTTTGGTTGTCAGTGTTTCTGGCAGCTATTCAGGCGTTTTCTGACAGACACTGATTAATATGCAGGATAATGCTAAAACTGCACGATGACATCAAACTCACCCAGTGCAATTTCCCGCCGTATATGGATATTGTGCTCTTTCGATTGTTCATAATCTAATTGTGAATGGACAAAACCTTTCTCTTGGAGGTATGGAATTAGGCATTCATCAATATAAGAAAAATAAGTTCTAATATAGTCTACCGTTCTTCTTTTTTGTGGACGAGACATATTCAGTCTCCATTCCCGACCATGAACAGCACTGCTCCAGTCTCCTTCTTTTTTACTCACTTCATCATTTATGGCTGAAATAATTTTTCTGACAATTTTATTATTAGGTGGGATAATCTCAGCAATTTTTTTATCAGTTGATTGTCTTAACTCATCAGTTTTTTTTAAAATATCTTCGACAATTGACTGAGGTATTGCGGGGGTTCCTGAAACAACTCCATTTCTACTGTGGAATATTTCAATATCTCGCTCCCTATCCATAATCTTGTGTGCCTTATTGACGCAACGGTTTAATGCTTCCTCAATGCATTCAATCTCATTTGCAGGTAAAAAAGTACGGACTATTCCTGCAATTTTATCTGCATATCTGGGGAAATAATTCAATAATCCGTAAGCAGGCTCACCTGGCTGTTGTTCACACCCGAGAATGCCCTCAGCAAATTGTCTGTCAGGAAAAACCTCCAGGTCCACAAGGGCAAAACATATCTCTGATGTTTCTGGATCGTACATCAGTGGCAGATTTTGTGGCTTAATATCAGACAGTTTTGTCATGCAGATAAATTTAGCCATTTGCTCAATGGCACTTTCCAGTTTCACCTCATGATTGGCATAATGCCGTAATAATTCGGTAGAGGTACCGTTCAGAATTGGTAACATGTCTTCAATAATAACAGGTACACAGTCTTTACCAATTGATAACGATACAACTCTTGATTCAGGAATTATCAATCGGTTGAAATGATTTTCCCGAGTCAGGTGGGCTGCGTTATTTTGCGATTGACTGCGACACTCCAGTTGCTTTTGATTGTCAGGAATTTTAATGATGATGCTGGGGAAATCAGGAATTGTTATCACGCAAAAACTACCCATTGGGCTCATGTACTTTACACATTCTCCTGCAGATCGTTGCAACACTTCATTCAACGTGGTTTTTTCACTTAAATATGACGAAATTGCCTCCGCATATAACTTGGCTTCCGGGATAATTGGAAGATTTGGGGGCTGGGTTTGTGAACCGCTATCTGGTATCTGAGTTTGTGATCCGCTCCCTGGCGCCTGATTTTGAACCTGGGTTTGTGAACCGATCCCGGGTGTCTGGTTTTGAACCATAGTTTGAGGTTTGATAATTTTTCTGTTATCCAGGCTCTGGGCTGCACAGACCATATTAACAGTCTGTGAAGTAAAAGAGGCAAATACAGAAACCACAGCGGCGACAGCGCGCCCAAAAAAACGGGATGTTTTACTGGCAATAGCATCAGAAAGTTCTTTAAACCAGCTCACGCAGGTCCATTCAGAATTCTGTGCATTACGGGGGGAATCCGTCGTTCGGCTTATATCAACAGTCGGTCCGATCATAAAAACTTCCTCTGTTTCTTATGTTATTATTTTGTAAAAATTAAATGCTGGTATGTAATTAATATCCTTCTGTAAAATTTTGACCTCATATCTAATGAATAAGTTCCAACTCTCAAAAAAGTGTTGCAATACAGGTTGAATATGATCTATCTGGCTTCCCAGTCCCCGCGTCGAGCTGAGCTGTTACGGCAAATTGGTGTTTCCTTTCATAAACTGGTCTGTGCAATTGATGAAACCCCTTTTTCCGGTGAGGCTCCCGCTGATTATGTGCTTCGAATGGCCCGGGAAAAAGCCACGGCAGGCTGGCAGGAATTATTAGCCAGGGGTTATCCCGAAATGCCGTTGTTGGCTGCCGATACAACGGTGGTTTGTAACGATCAAATTCTTGGCAAACCGCTGAATTCAGACGATGCTCGTCGTATGCTAGCCATGCTGTCCGGAAATATTCATCAGGTTATGACCGCTGTTGCTATCACGAACGGTAGAGAGCTTCAGGCTGAGTTGTCAGTCACGGATGTGGTTTTTAATGACCTGTCTGATCAGTTAATTAATCATTATATTGCCTCCGGAGAGCCCGCTGATAAAGCCGGTGCCTACGGTATCCAGGGTTATGGTGCGGTGTTGGTTGCCAGTATCTCTGGCAGCTATTCAGGGGTAGTAGGGTTGCCGCTTATGGAGACATCACGGCTGCTGACACGTTTTAATGTGCCATTTTGGGAAGCGTGCTGATCTGTGGATTTTACGGGACTACGAATAAGGTAAGGTGTCTCACTCAAGAGACCTGTATTTCCCTGCTGGGCACAGGTATTGCTCAGTTCTTCCATGGTGTTCAACCGTGTCCGAAATAAAACTATTTTTTTATTTGGATCAACTATCGGGATTTTTCCTTTGGAAAGCACCTTCAGGATAGCGTTTCTTTAGATAATCCGGCGCCCTTTCCCCGGGGATAACTTAATCACACTCTAAAAGCATCATGGAACGGTTTTTGGTATAAAGTTTGTCAGGAAGCAAAAACTGAATGCAAATTACTGGTATGATCGATCTTCTTTGCTTCTACCAGTAGGGCAGCTGTTCTCAGACAGCCTCCAATGGAATGGTGGAAAGTGTATTGACCTGTGGTGCCTGAGGTGGCTCTGTAACTGATCTGCAGTAGCGGTATAAAGAGGTACCACAGGTCAATGCATTAAAGGAATTGAGGGACTGGGATGAGTGAAGAAATTCTCATGAATATCACGCCCATGGAATCACGAGTGGCTCTGGTTGAAAATGGGGTACTTCAGGAGATCTATGTAGAGCGTGCCCGAAGTCGCGGAATTGTTGGCAATATATACAAAGGAAAAGTGGTTCGTGTGTTGCCGGGAATGCAGGCCGCTTTTGTTGATATCGGTCTTGAGCGGGCGGCATTTATTCATGCCAGTGAAATTACCCCAAGGCAGGACGGCCGTCATGAAAAAAACAGTGAAGAGACACAGGAACGTCCCATTTATGAGCTGGTATATGAAGGCCAGTCCCTGGTTGTTCAGGTAACGAAAGATCCTCTGGGCACCAAAGGTGCTCGCCTGACCACCCATATCTCCATCCCGGCCCGTTACCTGGTCCATATGCCAAAAAACAACCATGTGGGTATCTCGCTTCGCATCGAAGATGTTGAGGAGCGGGATCGTCTGCGGCAGTTGGTTGAGTCCTGTCTTGGCGGCGATGGTTCATCTGCCGATTCCGGAGCCGGTGGGTTTATCCTGAGGACCGCTGCAGAAGGTATCGGGGAAGATGAGGTGCGTGCAGATATTCTGTTCCTACGCAGACTTTGGGAAACCATCGAAGAAAATATCAGGGAAAGTAAGGCGCCGGCCAATGTATATGAAGACTTGCCACTTCATTTGAGAACCATGCGCGATCTGGTCAATCCCAACATTGAAAAGATCCGCATTGATTCCCGGGAAACCTTTGAAAAAGTGTCCAAATTCGTTAAGAAGCTGGTACCTGAGATTGATGGCCGGGTTGAATATTACCCCGGTGAACGCCCGATTTTTGATCTGTTTGGTGTTGAGGATGAGATCAACAAGGCGCTTGGCCGTAAAGTTCAACTTAAGTCCGGTGGCTATCTGATTATTGATCAGACCGAAGCGATGACCACCATCGATGTCAACACCGGTGCATTTGTTGGTCATCGTAATCTTGAAGAGACTATCTTTAAAACGAACCTCGAAGCGGCCGTTGCCATTGCCCGCCAGCTCCGTTTACGGAATCTGGGAGGGATTATCATTATCGACTTTATTGATATGGAAGATCCGGAGCATCAGCGGCAGGTCCAGCGTGCTTTTGATAAGGCGATGGAACAGGATCATGCCAAGACCAATTTTACCGGAGTCAGTGAGCTGGGCCTGGTAGAAATGACCCGCAAGCGAACCCGTGAGTCACTGGAGAATGTTCTGTGTGAACCCTGCCCTACCTGTGAAGGTCGTGGCATGCTGAAAACGGCAGAGACGGTCTGCTATGAGATTTTTCGGGAAATCCTTCGTGCTGTTCGGGCATACGACGGTGACAGTTACATGGTGCTGGCATCTGAGGCCGTGATAGACCGCCTGCTGGATGAGGAGTCCAATAATGTTGCTGATCTGGAAGAGTTTATCCAGAAGCCTATTCGTTTTCAGGTAGAGCCGATCTATACCCAGGAACAGTTTGATGTTGTTCTGGTTTAATCGGTTTTTTTGCTGCTTATGTCGATGCAGTTTTTCATTTGATCATGAGAAACTGCATTGCCATTTTCGATATGCCATTCATTTTGCAACAACCTTTTCCGGAACGGGTATTTCATTGATCATCACGTTGGTTGTGCTTCGGTTCTATTATGAACTGGCTACTGTTTTGTCAGGGCGGGAATACGGTTGTTGAAGCGGATTGTAAGCAGCCTCAAGCGGAGAGCTCCGTGCATTCAGGGTAGCAATGGTAAAAAAGTACCATCTGGCAGTTTCTGTCTGTTGAATCGGTTGATGAAATGGAGTTGGCGGCTTCTGCTTACCGGGTTAATCCTTCTGGTCATTCTGATGGGGCTCGGGCGGCTGATGTTCAGTGCCTTACCGGTTCTGCAGCCTGAACTTTCCCGTGTTCTCAGCGATCAACTGAATGCTGACCTGCAAATTGAGTCCATGTCGGCCAAATGGAATGGTGGCGAGCCATGGTTATCCCTGCGGGGGTTGACGCTTAAAGGTAAAGATGCCGATGTGACCGGGTTCAGTATCACACAACTGGATATGGAGCTGAGCCTGAGGGGGTCATTATTGCACTGGACGCCAGTATTTTCCTCGTTGGAAATCCATGGTGTGAATGTTGACCTGGTTCAGGGAGATGGTGCCCAGTGGGCACTGGCCGGTATTCAGCAGGTGGCCGGGTCATCATTACCGGCAACTGAATATCGCAAGGGGGCTGCACTGGAATGGCTGGCCCTGCAAAAGATGGTCGATATTCGTAACATCCGCCTGAATATGCAAAAAGCCAATGGAGAGAGCAGCGATATTAATGGCCAGCAATTGACCGTCGTGACGGATGGCGGCCATAAAGACCTCTCAGCCCGTCTTGAGGTTGGCACTGGCTATCTTGAAATTGATGGATCCGGAGTTGTTAGCCGTGGTCAGTTTTCCCAGTGGCAGGGAGCAGCCGTAGCCAGTGAGCTGAATGCCGAGCAACTCTGTGCCCTGTGGTCTGGCTGTTATGATGCTGTGCAGACAGCCGAGATACAATTGGATACCCGTTGGCGTTATGACCGTGGGTTTTGGCAGGTGGAGGGAGAGGTTGCTTCTCCCGATGTGACGTATCTGGATAACGCTGGCGCATTGAACCATCTTTCCGGGCAGACCCGGTTGTTTATCCAGGGCGAGCAGAACTTCCGTTGGCAAGTCTGGCTGAATGGACTCAAGCTGAAAAACCGCTTGCATAATGGGATAACCTATCAATGGGAAAATAGCTGGTATCTGACCGGTGGTCATACCGAAGGCTCTATTGAAGGCTCTACTGAAGAGTATACGGTAACCGTGGCTACCGAAAACCTCGATCTGGATCAGTTTAAACGGTGGTTACTGGATACGGATGCACTCCCGGAGTCGGTAGCTGATCTGGTTAATACCTTGAACCCCATTGGCCAGCTGCATGACCTGGCCATCCGATTTTACCCATCCCGCAAACCGTTTGATTTCGACTTGACTGCCCGGCTTGACAATGTGTCTGTGGATGCCTGGCAAGGGGCGCCTTCAGGGGGTAATGTCAGTGGCCAGTTAAGGATGAACCTTCTGCGGGGTTATTTTGATCTGGATACCCGGAATTTCCAGCTGGGTTTTCCCAAACTGTTCCGGGAAACCTGGACATTTGATACTGCCAAGGCACGCCTTTACTGGGACGTAATCGATGACTTTTATATTTTGAAGTCGGATGACCTTGCCCTGACCGGGCCTGAAGGTGACCTGAAAGGCAAGCTGAGGCTCGATATCCCATTGCAATGGCATGAAGGTGATACCCTCGACATGGCATTGACGGTTGGGATGAGCAATGGTGATGCCCGATATACGGGTAAGTACCTGCCAGCCTTTATGCCGATGGACAGCGACCTGGTTCACTGGCTGGACACCGCTATTCGCAAAGCGGATATTTCGGCGGGTGGGTTTTTGTATAACGGTGCTCTTGTTGGTAATGAGGAAGGCGACATTGGTCCCCGGGATTCCCGCTGGGGACTGTTTTTTGATATCCACAATGGCGAGCTGGACTATGCACCTGACTGGCCGGCGATTACCAGCCTGGCCGGGCAGGTTTATGTTAACGACGACCGGGTGGAAGTCCTTGGGCAAAGCGCAGAGTCAGCGGGTGGCAAGCTGGATGATATTGTGGCGCAAGTACCGCTGGAAGGGGAGTCAATACTCAGGATCAGTAGTCACCTGAATGCCAGTGGCGGGACTCTGAAGCACTTTCTTACCCGGACACCCATTAATGGCTGGATGAAGGGTGAAGCAAAACAATGGACGTTACAGGGGGCGTTGGATGCCGGACTTCATTTGACACTTCCGCTTGATGATCTGGATCGTTCTGAAGTGGATATCCGTGGGGCTGTGCAATCGTTTACGTTCGCGATTCCCAAGGTGGGGGTTGCAGTAAACGGCATTGCCGGTGACCTCTCATACAGCACTGACCGTGGGCTTGTTGCACGACAGTTATCGGGTCAACTGTTTGGTCAACCGGCTCATTTTCGGATACGTTCGACGGTGCAGAATCAACAACCCGTTGCCACCAATATTGACTGGTCAGGCCGAATCTCTGTGACTTCACTGCAGGACTGGCTGAAGCTGGATTGGCTCAGTTTACTCGAGGGGGAAACGGATTATCGCGCCAGTTTATCTCTGGACCTGTTGGAAAATAACACGGAGCTCAGGGTGGGCAGCGAACTGCTCGGCATGGACATTGAGCTGCCAGCGCCCCTCGGTAAAGCAGCGGATACACCGTTACCAATGGAGCTTTCTCTGCAGATAAAAGAAACCCACGAACTACTGCGGGTGACGCTGGCAAAAGTGGGGCGGCTGGACATGAGAATGACACCAGCCTTTGCCCCTGAGTCTGGCCGGATTTCGCTGGGGTTTGATGCTTCCCGCCCGGAGACATTCTCTGCTGTGTGGCCTTCAGGAAATCAGTTTGTCGTGACCGGTACTTTACCGGCGCTTGATCTTGGTCCATGGCAGGCGCGCTTTGAAGGGCAGCCCGGTAAGCCAGGTGAGCGGCAGTTGGCCTCACGCATAGAACTTGACAATGTTCGTTTCGGTTCTCTGAAGTATGGGGATTATATCTGGCCGGATATCGCTATTTCTCTTCAGCAGGCTGTTCGGAAGCAGGGGGCAGCGTCTGACAGAAAAGGGATGGAGCTGGTGGTTGATGGGCGGACACTGAAAGGTAATCTATGGATTCCTGAGCGACGAACGGCGCCATGGGCGCTGAATATTGACCATGCCCATCTGCCAGAGCCTGCTGCTGAAGCATCTTCTAAACACCGTCGTTTAGACGTTGAAGACAGTCTGGCGGATATCAATCCGGCAACGTTGCCTAATGTTGATGTGAACATCAATCATATTCAGGTTGGTAGCCGACCCCCGGGCAGCATCGGTTTTAAACTTCGTCATGCGCCCGATGGCGTCAAAATCGATCATATAACCGGTGAGCTGTCGGGTATGTCGTTACATGGTCTGGCAGACTGGGTGCAGGTGGACACAGAGCAGCGTAGCTGGGTTCAGGGAGAGCTTAAGGGAACGGGAATCAGCGAGTTGCAGGCAGCCCTGGGTTTTTCCGGTTTCCTGGAGGCCAGGGAAAGCCGTTTTGATGCCAGTCTGAACTGGGATGGAACGCCGCTTTGTGGTTCGATTGCAACGATGAAAGGCCGGATTGATTTGCTGCTGAAGAAGGGGCGGTTACGCAAAGTCGATCATGGTTCGTCGGAAGCGCTCAAGTTATTGGGTGTTTTTAATACAGAAGCGCTGGCGAGAAGAATGAAACTGGACTTTTCAGATCTCTACTCATCAGGTATCAGTTTTGATCAAATCAAGGGCAGCCTGAACTTTAACCGGGGACTGATTACGTTCAATTCGCCAATGGTGATTGAAGGGCCTTCTTCCGACTTCAAGCTGGATGGCACTATTGATACCAACACCGAACAGCTGGATCTGAGTCTGGTGGTTACCCTGCCTGTGTCATCCAATCTGCCGATTCTCAGCGTGCTATTGGGAACCGCTCCTCAGGTGGCGGGCATTATTTATATAGCGGATAAGCTGGTGGGCAAACAGGTGGATCAACTGGCCAGCATTCGTTATCGCATTCAGGGCTCATTTGATGATCCGAAAATGACGCTGGACAAGCTGTTTGCCAATAAGCCCAGAAAAACTCGGGGTTAATCAGGTTTATTTGAGGAACTATTTTTAAACACCTTGGTCTTAATAAAGTGAAACAAAAAATTAAGAATGGAGTTTGAAAAAGAGCAATGGATGGTATTCATAATATCGTACCCAGAAATACTCCCTTGATCGCTTGTGAGCCCGGGTTTCCCAGTCAGGATGGGCCTCAGTGCAAGGTGTACGCATTGGCTGTAGTTCACCATATCTTGTGTGCCTGTGGAGAATTCCCACTTTATAAAAATGGTAATGACAAAGTCATTAGTGCCCGAAAAGTAGCAAAATCCTGTGGTTCTCAGGTCGGGGAAATTACCTCCCCCAAATTGTTGGAGACTGTTGCCAGTCAGATGGGGTTGGTGGCTCAGACCATGCCGTTTACTGACTTTTCCTCCATGGTTTCGTTAGTCAGGAAAGCCTTTGATGCAAAATGCTCCGTTATTTTTTTTGTTCAAATGGACAAAAATGACGCCTTTCAACCGGGTTCTGATAACTGTGACGAACAATGGCTTGAGCATGCCCTGCTTGCATCCGGTTGGAGTCCCTTTACCAATAGAATGCTAGGCACATCGTCAGGAAGCCAGGCAGGGCATCTGGATAACGATGTGTTGAGTGTTCTTTGCTTTAATGAGGAGGGGCAGCAGGTAATATTTCAACTTAAACAGATTTTTGAAAGTTCCTGCCGGGTTGCCAAACAAAGGAAAAAAGAGCGTTTTTTCAAGCACCATTCTGTAACCAGTGAAGGTATGATGGCGGCGGGTGAAAACAAGTCACAGTTAACTGTTTGCGAGCATAAAAAATGCCGGTGGCACGATTACGATCAATGGAATCAGCCTTTACTTGAGCGCAAGGCTGCTATGTCTCCCCGGTTTCAAACTTATAATCCGGATTTATTATTCCAGAACATTCAGGCAAAAAAAATTCCCTCTATAACGGCAAGAGAGTCCAGTGCTGAGAATCACAGTTTCCACAAAAAATTGGTGATTGTTCGTCTCGGCAGTTAGGCAACCTCCCCGGAAGGCATCTGAACTTTACTCTACCGTGGCAAATATCAGCGTCCTGACTGGTTTATGCAAGCCAGTGAATCCACTGCCCCCTGACCGCTATGGACTCCACCTTCAGAGGCTGTGGCAGGTTTGCTGCGAATCAGATAACCGGCATATCCCATATCACTGGTCAGGGAGTGGCCATCCAGATGCAGCGTGAACATGCCGATCTCACTGATCAGATTATCCACCGGGGTTGCTTCTCCGTCACGAACCACCAGCGCCTCACGGGTACGGTGTCGTGGGTACAGACGACGCATCAGTGACCAGGCCGAATAAGCCTCGGGTTGCAGGCTGTTCAGGCGTGGCAGGATACCATGGCCAAAAACACAGTGTCCGCCACCTTCCCCCTGGTTTTTGAGTACCCAGTCGTTCGGGTTCTGTTTGGTGAACCAGAGGGCGGACTGATCATCCACCGGTCGCATCTCTCCCAGGAATGGTTTTATCCGGTGTGCCTCTTCCAGGGTCAGGCCAAACCGGCTGAGTTGCTCTTCGTTCATGGCAGAGAGCAGCATTTGCACCCGCTTACTGGAGGCCAGCTGCTGGCTGACAGTAGCATTCACTGCAACCCTGTGTTGCTCTATCAGAGTACGGACCTTGCCCAGTTCGGAGCAGCAGCGGACATCATCCAGGTCATGGGCAACATAATCGTCGTGTTGATAACCCGCTCGCAGGTAGATGGCATCGACACCACCAAGTCCTTCCAGTAGCAAGCGATCTTCATCCCCGGAAGAGAGCTGGTCATAGAGCTGACGGAATGTACGACGAACGGTTTTTACCCCCTCTTTTTGGATGGCTTCTTCCAGCAAGTGTTGGTCATAGACGTTGTCTTCATCAGGCTGCACCACCATTAGAAACAGCGGCTGGCCCTGTTCAGTGGATTGTGAACGTACCATCGTTGCAGCACCGGCAATACCTTTGGCCAGGTTTTCGACACCATGGTTTGGCATCAGTTCAAGCTCATCCGCCTCAGACCAGTATTGAAAAGCCGCAGGCCACTGGTACTGCAGATAATGATGCAGCTCATGGGCCCGTTGGCCAAAAGGTCCCATACCGGCGGCGATGCCATTAAACTCGATGAGTTTCGGGCCAAACTCGGCATCATCCATAAAGTCGGTGCGCATCAGCAGCATGGGAAGACGTCTGGCGGGTGCAGCACTGTTGTGGATGCTCTGATGAAGTTCCAGAAGGCTGGCAAAAAAGGCGTCACCGCTGCACAGCGGTTCAATAGCCTCGATGAGAAACTCATGATCTTCTGAGACTCCGTGAATCAGTTTGCCCATCAGCGGCACAATGGATTTCAGCAGTTCAAAGCGTTCGCGTCGGATCAGGGTGGGGGCAAAACTGAAGGCACAGTGCCGGGCAGAATCTTTTGTGGTTGTAACTATTCAGCACTGAGCAAAGGCATATTACAGTAATTCCGAACAGCTCTATGAAGTGATTGATATATGTCCATTCCCTGTTTTCTGGCAGACGACAAATAGCTGCGAATCCGTGCAAACATAGAACCACCGTCTGCACTCCTGAAGCAGCCTGAGATTTTCTGCTTTAACTTGGCCATTCGAACATCCCGTTCACTGCCATTGTTATCGAAGGGAATGGTAAAATCTGACATGAAGCGCAGTGTCTCAGCCTTGAACTCAGTGAGTCGTTTGAAGAGATTGTAAGCTTTAGTATTCTTGACTTTCTTGCGCTTAAGCTCCTCTCGTTGCTTCTCCATATAGACGACTTCTTTCATTAGAGCCCGCTGAAGCAACCGGTCATAAATCTTCTCGATTCGTTCACAGACAACACTTGGCATCTGTAGCATACCTATGGTCTTAAAGCCCTTGCAGTAATGCCAGGAAAGCCTCAGTAGCTTCATCAATCGCAACGCCAGTTGATTGCTGTCCCTATCAACAACACCCAAAAGCTCCCTCAGGTGATGGGCATTGCAAAGTACGTGAGTTGCCGCATATGCAAAATAGGATTTCCAATGATCATGAACCAGAACGCCTGCAAATGTTAGCAGTATGCCCATCGTGTCCATGGCCTCACGACCTCGCTTTTCAGACAAGTAGTAGAGCGTCCATTGTTCATCCCGCATAACGTGTAGCCAGTGCAAAGAGCCCTCGGCCCGCATACCCGTTTCATCGGCTCCGGCAACAGACGATTCCCGCAAGGCGTCACGAATAACCTCTTCAGTAGAAGCCAGATTTTCATAGGTTCTGGCCACAAAATTGGCGACAGTGCCTGCACTTACACTCATTTGTAACTGTTCAGCACCCCCACATAAATCTGGAATTTTCTGATTTTTATACCATCCTCTTAAGCACCATTTTTCCACAATATTCGCCAGCATGATTCCAGAACTACCCGCAACTATGTCGGCTGAGATTCTCTTGAAAGAGAATGCAGAGCTGCGGATGAGAGTTGCCTGTCTGGAAGAGCGATGTCGAGAATTGGAAGAAAAGGTTGGCAAGAACAGTCAAAACAGCAGCAAGCCGCCATCGTCTGATGGTTATCAAAAACCTTGTAAAAACAGTAATTCTCCAGATCATTCTGACGACCTTTCCGCAGATAAAGGTACCGATCCATCGGATGAAAAACCCAATCCTAAAAGTCTGAGACAGTCTTCTGGTAATAAAGCCGGTGGAAAGAAAGGGCATCAGGGCACTTGTCTTAAACAGGTCGATATCCCTGACTATATTGAGTACCTTCCGGTTAAAGAATGCAATAAATGTCAGGCGTCTCTTCTTGATAGTGAGCCGGTCAAATATATTGAACGACAGGTGTTTGAACCAGGGAGACCGGGTGAATTTGAAGTAACGGCCCATAGAGCTGAAGTAAAAATCTGCACTTGTGGTTGTCGGAATCAGGCTGAATTCCCGGAAGGTGTTACCGCTGCCGCACAATATGGCTCAGCCACACAGGCTATGGCCGTCTATCTTAACCAATACCATTTCCTGCCTTTTAAGCGCGTGTCAGAGTATTTTAATACTCTCTATAAAATGAGTGTAACTATTCAGCACTGAGCAAAGGCATATTACAGTAATTCCGAACAGCTCTATGAAGTGATTGATATATGTCCATTCCCTGTTTTCTGGCAGACGACAAATAGCTGCGAATCCGTGCAAACATAGAACCACCGTCTGCACTCCTGAAGCAGCCTGAGATTTTCTGCTTTAACTTGGCCATTCGAACATCCCGCTCACTGCCATTGTTATCGAAGGGAATGGTAAAATCTGACATGAAGCGCAGTGTCTCAGCCTTGAACTCAGTGAGTCGTTTGAAGAGATTGTAAGCTTTAGTATTCTTGACTTTCTTGCGCTTAAGCTCCTCTCGTTGCTTCTCCATATAGACGACTTCTTTCATTAGAGCCCGCTGAAGCAACCGGTCATAAATCTTCTCGATTCGTTCACAGACAACACTTGGCATCTGTAGCATACCTATGGTCTTAAAGCCCTTGCAGTAATGCCAGGAAAGCCTCAGTAGCTTCATCAATCGCAACGCCAGTTGATTGCTGTCCCTATCAACAACACCCAAAAGCTCCCTCAGGTGATGGGCATTGCAAAGTACGTGAGTTGCCGCATATGCAAAATAGGATTTCCAATGATCATGAACCAGAACGCCTGCAAATGTTAGCAGTATGCCCATCGTGTCCATGGCCTCACGACCTCGCTTTTCAGACAAGTAGTAGAGCGTCCATTGTTCATCCCGCATAACGTGTAGCCAGTGCAAAGAGCCCTCGGCCCGCATACCCGTTTCATCGGCTCCGGCAACAGACGATTCCCGCAAGGCGTCACGAATAACCTCTTCAGTAGAAGCCAGATTTTCATAGGTTCTGGCCACAAAATTGGCGACAGTGCCTGCACTTACACTCATTTTATAGAGAGTATTAAAATACTCTGACACGCGCTTAAAAGGCAGGAAATGGTATTGGTTAAGATAGACGGCCATAGCCTGTGTGGCTGAGCCATATTGTGCGGCAGCGGTAACACCTTCCGGGAATTCAGCCTGATTCCGACAACCACAAGTGCAGATTTTTACTTCAGCTCTATGGGCCGTTACTTCAAATTCACCCGGTCTCCCTGGTTCAAACACCTGTCGTTCAATATATTTGACCGGCTCACTATCAAGAAGAGACGCCTGACATTTATTGCATTCTTTAACCGGAAGGTACTCAATATAGTCAGGGATATCGACCTGTTTAAGACAAGTGCCCTGATGCCCTTTCTTTCCACCGGCTTTATTACCAGAAGACTGTCTCAGACTTTTAGGATTGGGTTTTTCATCCGATGGATCGGTACCTTTATCTGCGGAAAGGTCGTCAGAATGATCTGGAGAATTACTGTTTTTACAAGGTTTTTGATAACCATCAGACGATGGCGGCTTGCTGCTGTTTTGACTGTTCTTGCCAACCTTTTCTTCCAATTCTCGACATCGCTCTTCCAGACAGGCAACTCTCATCCGCAGCTCTGCATTCTCTTTCAAGAGAATCTCAGCCGACATAGTTGCGGGTAGTTCTGGAATCATGCTGGCGAATATTGTGGAAAAATGGTGCTTAAGAGGATGGTATAAAAATCAGAAAATTCCAGATTTATGTGGGGGTGCTGAACAGTTACGATAAATCAATGGTACTTTTACCGGAAAAATGGATCGATTTAACAGGTCTGGAATCAGCACAAATAATAGAACCTATCGATCTTCGTGAATCGATTCTTGACCAGGTGCGTCTGGCATTATCGACACAGATAGGTTTACCAAAATCTGTAGAGGAGAGGTTGAAGGAGGTGGAAGTCTCGCAGCAAATGTTCAATAAATCGTTGCAGAACCTCTGGTGTAGTCATTGCCTGAGATGATTGCCCGTTGGCACCGTTTACTGGTGATGTCTCGACATAGCTCAAGGGAATGGCGCGGGGTGAGGAACTTTCCAGCAAATACACAGTCACAAAGGAACGTTACGAGAGCAAAAGTTTATGAAATGAATGACTCTTTGGCTGAGATGGCCCTTGCGGCTGCCACATACAACTACGTGAAGGTCAACGCCCTACTGGACAACGGTGACCACCCTGACCTTCCATGGTTTGGTTGCTCTGCCCTTAACTTTGCTGCTCAGAATGATGATGCCAAGATGGTCAATACACTGCTGGCTGCCGGGGCTGACCCCGATGGGACTTCACTCATGGTGGGCAAAACTCCGTTGCTTCTGGCCGTTGCCTTCCACAACACCGGAATGATGAACAGCCTGCTGGCCAACGGAGCCCAGCCCAATATCCCTGACATATTTGGTACAACCCCACTGAAATATGCGGCTGCCCAGGGCTATCATGGCATCCTCAAGACCCTGCTGGACTTTGGTGCCCGACCCAGTCAGTCTGATCTGGCGGTCGCAGGTGCCAAGGGCCACCTTGATATCCTCAATACCCTGACCAACCATATCCCTCCACCGCAGCAACCCAGCTCCCTGCTGGGCTTGTGCCGGGCCAGCATCCGTCACCGACTGGTCGAGCTTCTGACTGAGCGGAGGCAACCTCTGAAGTCGGCAGTTGAGTCGTTACCGCTACCTGACTCGATTAAGTCGTATGTGTACCACCCGCTGTCTCTGTAGATCAGGCTGAGCTGCCGGGAACTTCCCTGTTGGTTTAGTTAGTTCTCGTCCAAAAACGCATCAGGCAATCATAATTAGATTGTACGTTCGTTTTGATATTTCCTGAAATTCCAGAGAGCCGCAAAAACTCTTCCCTTTTTTTCTCTAATCTGGGACGGATATTGGAGAAAAACGCGAAAAGCAGGCAGAAAACATCCTCCCACCATGCTGGAAAGGTACTTTCATGTAGCGTGGAGGTGGCTATCAGGATGGTGCCGGGTGTCTGGCCAGAATCACCAGGTTGTAACAGACCACCGATAACCAGCAATGAGAATCAAAACGCTCAGAACCCTTGCAGTGGCAACGTGATAGCCCAAAACATCTCTTTAGCCACGAAATTCCCGCTTCAATACCTGCCCGGAAGCGAAAGAGCGTTTTATACACATACTGACTTTTAGTCATCTCTTCGACTTCAAGTCCGCGCTTCTTATTAAAAGCTACATCGCTGATTCCCATGGCCTTGGCTTTTTCCAAATTAGCGCGACACGCGTATCCGCCGTCACCGCTTGTCTGGCGAGGTACACGACCATAAATTTCTTTTTGTCTTTCCATCATCGGAATGAATTGGTCCGAATCCGCTGGGTTACCTTCCTCAATAACCAGGTCCAGGATCAATCGACTTTTTCCCTGAACCAGGTTCAGTTTATGGCCATACTGTACTTGCCGCCTGTCTTTTACGATGATATCCGTATGGGGTTCATACAGGCTAACCACTTTTTCCTGGGCTGGCACCTTTTCACCCTTAAAGACCCTGCGCTCTGTCTGGGAGACTATTGCATCCACCAGGGGTAACAGGTGATCCACATCGGCCTGCCACTTGTCGGCATCATCAGCCAGGAGACACTGCCCCTGCTGACGGGCGTTTGCTAGCGTGACAGTAGCTTCGATAAGTACCTTCCGGGATTTTCGGGTCAACTGCAGCAGTTTTTTATAATGCTGATGCCGCTCTTCTTTGCCAGCGTAGATGCATTTTCTGGCCGCATCTTTTACGGCTCGGTTGTGATGGGTATATTCATAAAGCGGTGTCGCTGTCAGTGTTTGTCCCCGTTCCAGCAGCCGACAAATTTCTTTAACGGAACTGGCTAAAAGATCACTGTCGCAAGGAGGTTTGATATCCGATTCGGTGACTGTGCTGTCAATAGCCACAGTGCGCCCTTTTTCAATACCCTGATCTTTAGCGGTCATTAGCTGACAGTTATTAATCCGTTCCCATGTAGATGCAGTAAGAAGGCTGATGAGCCCATGCAAACTGGAGCGACTGGGGCGCTGGTTTGGTTCGAGGCGACAAAAGTCTCGAAAGAGCATGGAGTCCATCAAAACAAACGACAAGTAGTCATAATCACAATTCAAATACTGTTTCAGGAGTGCCGCACGAAGAACGGATTCTGCTGATAGTCCGTTCCGCCCAGTGTTCTGTTTATCACCAGAACTTAAGTCCTCATAAATCCAGTCATTGAACTGTGGATGGGCGTCAAGCCATTGCGAGATACCGGAAAGCTGGGAGCAGATTTCATGAGGTACGTAATGGAGTTCCATACTACACTGCGGGTTGCGTTTTTTGCGCATTTGGAGTCCTCTGTTTTTGGCAATCCCTTATGTTTCTTGCTCTTGGGAAGTTTAGTCGCCAGATAGCAGTAGGGCTCCACTTAATTTTTCAGGATAAAATCTACAGTTTTCAATTGGTTGTGTTTTTGGACGAGAACTAGTTAGTTCTCGTCCAAAAACTCTGCAGCCTATGCGTGCCAAGGCTTAGAGGGAAAAAATCAAGTTTTGTTTTGACGCCTTTTTCAACCAGTTTTCGGGGGCTACAGCGGAGTTGATGTGATTTTCCTGTAAATTCAGAGCACGTCAAATCTCTGTAGGCTACGTGGCCCAAGGGCTATAGTTTTTGGATGGGAACTAGTTAAGGTTATTGCCGGTTTTGCATCCTTATTCCATTGTGTCAGCTGCCTGCACGCGGAAGAACACTGCATAAAACAGTGGAATAACCACCAGGGTTAGAATGGTGGCAAACAGCAGGCCAAACATAATGGTCACCGCCATGCTCTTGAAGAACGGGTCAACCAGCAACGGAGCTACGCCCAGTATGGTGGTCAGAGCACCCAGCAACACCGGACGGGCACGGCTGAGGGCGGCATCAATAATGGCATGATAGGCCGGTTTGCCTCCCCTGATTTCCACATCCGCCTGGTCCACCAGGACAATCGCATTCTTCACCATCATGCCAATCAGACTTAAAAAGCCCAGTATCGCCATAAATTCGAAAGGCGTCTGGAAGACTACCAGTCCGATGGTGACGCCCACCAGGGCTAACGGTGCGGTCAGCCAGATGACCAGAGGCTGGCGCAGCGCATTGAACATAAAGATGACCGACAGGATCATGGCGGCAAAACCATAAGGCGCTGAAATCACCAGTCCTTCATTGGCGTCATTTGAAGCCTTGTATTCACCATACCAGATCAGCTCATAGCCGGGAGGTAATTCAATCGCTTCTATTTTACTGCGGATATTGCTGAATGCATCCGCGGTAAAGACACCGGGTGCCGGGTCTGCCTGCACAAGAATGGTGGGCACACGGTCGATACGACGTAAGATCGCATCCTGATAAACGACATCGATCGACTCTATCAACTGACTTACCGGAATAAAGCGCTGTGCCGTCGGGCTGAACACTTCGGTATTTTCGATGGCCCGTTGATGGTTGCGTTCGCTCTCCGGAGAGCGGACCGCGATAGGGATCAGTTCATCACCCTCCCGGTATACCCCGACGTTTCGTCCAGTCAGTGTCTGGACAATGGCCTGATTGATCTCCGGTGTGGTCAGGCCATAACGTTGAGCCTCTTCAGCAGCATATACAGGGCGGAGGACAGGTACCTGTTGACGCCAGTCGTCCTGAACGGCAATCAGGTTGTTATCGTTGAGCATGATCGCCTTGGCCTGCTCAGCCAGCTGACGCAACACCTGACTGTCCGGACCTTTGAAACCGGCTTCGATTTTCTTGCCCCCACCGCGGCCCAGCATAAATTTCCAGACTTTTATGGAGGCGTCAGGGTACCTGGCGTCCAGCTCTGTTTGCAGTTCACTCAATAGCGGCGCAATTCGGGTGTAATCATCAATATCAATCAGCAGCTGACCATAGCTTGGATTTCGTGCTTCTGGCGAATAGGTCAGCATAAAGCGCAGCCCTCCGCCACCGATAAAGCTGGTGATATTGGTGATGCCTTCTTTCGCTTTTACATCCTGCTCGATTTTGGCAACCATTGCCTCGGTACGGGTGATATCAGAACCCTGTGGCAGGTAGACGTCCACAACAAACTGTGGGCGCTGTGAGTCAGGCATAAAGCCGGGAGGTACAAACTGAACACCCCATATAGCTGCCGCTAATGTGCCCAGCAGCAGTGCTGAACTTACCAGACGATGTTTCAGTACCCATACCAGCAGGGCTTTATAGGCCGTAACCATGCGCCCGGGCTTCTGGTCGGCTGTGTTGGCTTTTACTTTCAGGAAGTCATGACAGAGCATTGGGGTAACCGTGACCGCAAATACCCAGCTGAGGAACATGGAGTACAGTATTACCCAGAACAGTGAGCCTGCGTACTCCCCCATATCCGACGGTGACAGACCAATCGCGCTGAAGGCACAGATGCCCACTACGGTTCCGCCCAGCAGTGGCCACTGGGTAGACTTGACGATCTCTGACGCCAGTGCACCGCGGTCTTCCTGAGGGTTTTGCTGCAGCCGTACCAGGATGCCGTCAGTAACCACGATGGCGTTATCCACCAGCATACCCAGCGCGATAATCAGGGCACCCAGTGAGATACGCTGCATGGCGATATCTTCAATCAGCATGATGCACAGCGTACCGGCGACGGTAAGCAGCAGTACAAAACCGATAATGATGCCGGAACGGACACCCATAAACAGCAGCAGGACCACGAAAACGATGGCAACCGCAGCGATCAGGTTATCGATAAAGTTGGCCACTGAGTCACGCACTGAATCGGATTGCATGGAAATTATATGCAGTTCCATACCCAGTGGTCGCTGGTTTTCCAGTTCGGCAATTCGTGCCTTGACTGCATCGCCCATATCCACCACATTGCCACCGGTGACATTGGAGATACCAAACCCGATGGCCCGTTCACCGTTATAGCGCATCAGCATGGATGCCGGTTCCTGGTATCCGCGGATAATATCGGCAATGTCTCCCAGACGGAGTACGGTGTTGTTGTCACCAACGCCCACCTGCAGATTTTTCAGATCAGCAAATGAGTTAACGCCGGGGGCGGGAATGACCGGAATGCGCATGGCGTCAGTTTCAATACTGCCGGCAACGGCAACCAGGTTCTGTTTTTGCAATACCTGGAAGACATTCTCCGCAGACAGACCATACTCGGCCATCCGTTCACTGGATATTTCGATGAAAATCGTTTCCTGCTGTTCCGCCAGCGTGGCTGTTTTGGCAACGCCGGGTACCAGCACCAGCTCACGACGCAGGGTGTCTACGTAATCCTGCAGTTGCCGGTCACTGAACCCTTCACCGGTGACGGCAAAGAAGAGGGCGTATACATCTGAGAAATCATCGTTAACGATGGATGGGCCGGCACCGGGCGGGAGCTGTCGTTGAACGTCACTGATTTTTCGGCGAAGTTTGTCCCAGACCTGCTGTAAATCCGCAGCGCTTTTGGCAAATTCCAGCTGCATTTCAACGGTCACTTCGGACATGCCCTGTTTGGAGACGGACTTGACTTCCTTCAACTCCTGCAGGGATTGAACCGCACCTTCGATAAGATCCGTTACCTCATCAGATACTTCCTGGGCAGTGGCGCCGTTATAAGGCGTATTAATAACCGCCTGGCGAATAACGAATTCCGGGTCTTCGAAGCGACCCAGTTTCAGGTAACTGATATAACCGCCGATCAGGGTCAGGGCGATAATCACCCAGACACTGGTGCGTTTTGCGATGGTATAACGTGCGATATCCATGCATCAGGCTCCAGTGCTTTTCCGGGTGGCTTTTCCAGCGGCGCTATCGGTATAGGGGCGAACCTCCATACCCTCTTTAAGGCTGGAAACACCGGCGATGATCACCTGTTCACCCGTTGTCAGGTGTTGTTTAATCACGATGCGGTTTTTGTTCAGGTTTCCTACTTCGACAAAACGCTTTTCCACTTTATTGTCACTGCCAACTACCCAGACAAACTGGTTACCCTGGTTGTCGGGAACCACCGCTGTCAGCGGGATGGTGATGGTTGCCAGAGCGTCCTCCCCCCGGGCGCTGGATGCTGTGACTTTGACGGCCATGCCCGGAAGCACGCGGAAGCCCTTAAGGTCATCAAATCCCAGTACCACCGGGTAAGTCTGGGATACCGGGTCCGCTTCTGTTGCCCAGGTGCGAAAAACCAGTGGGAATAACTGACCGGGTATGGCAGACAATTCAGCATTGGCTGTTGCCTGATTCTGTCCGGAGAGCATCACTTGATAGGGGAGCTGGATCACCACTTCCAGGTCACTCAGGTCATGGAGCACAAGCACCGGACTGTTGGCCTGAATCTGGATATGGTTGTCCACCAGCTTACGGCCGATGATGCCGTCAAAAGGTGCTCTCAGTTCGGTGTACTCAAACTGTCGTTTTGCTTCTTCAACCTGGTTTTTAGCCAGATTGTATCGAGTGGTGATGGCATCCAGGTCACTTCTGGAAATCGCCCGGCTTTTCTCAAAAATTGCCTTGGCACGGGTATAGTCATCCTCTGCACTTTGCCGCTCAAGTTCGGCGGACTCAAGGGCTGTTTTGGCATCCCGGGCATCCAGTCTGGCCAGCAGGTCCCCCTGTTTGACGTGATCACCCTCTTTTACACGGATCTCTGTCAGCAACCCTCCCACGCGGAAGGCAAGATTGGCTCGTTCAGCGGAACGGACTACGCCGTTAAAGCTGAGTTCATCACTGACATTGCTGCTTACTATTTCTGTCAGGGCCGGTTGGATAAGGACAGTTTTGGTTTGAGTAACGTCTTCTTTACCACACCCGCCAAGCAGGAGTGATGCCAGTGCAATACCAGCGGCCAGTCTGGTGACTTTTATTGATGCCAACATAAATGATCTGTCTCTAAAAAATACTAATCCGATGTGATCAGGGAGAAGAAGGATTTCTGTAAGTCCTTTCTGAGAGGTCAGTTGCTCAAAAGTAAACTTGTGAGTTTATTTTATGCTTGCGCTCATAAAATGTAAACTCTATAGTGTACTTTGTGTGCAAGGCGAGGCGAAAAAAAAGGAGAGAAGGCAGTGACACGCTCTGAGCAAAAACATCGGGCAATCATCGAAGCGGCCAAAGAAGAGTTTATCCAATACGGTTTCCTTGCTGCCAATATGGATAGGATCTGCACGGTAGCCGGGGTTTCCAAGCGCACACTTTATCGTCACTTTGAAAGTAAGGAGCTGTTGTTTGAGTCAGTGCTGACTATTATCCAGGCGTCAGCGTATGAGGCGGTGCGATATCCCCTTGATCCAGAACTCAGCCTTCATGCCCAGTTGACATCCATTAGCTTTAAAGAAGCCGACATCCTCTATCAAACCTATGGTATTCCACTGGCACGCACCATCGTGATGGAGTTTCTCCGCCAACCTGACATGGCACAAAATCTCATCAATACGCTGTACAGCACCAAAGCCGTGACCCAGTGGTTCAGGGAGGCCATGGAAGCTGGTAAGTTGAACGAAACCGATCTCAGCGTGATAACCAATATCTATCTCAGTCTTTTTCAGGGAATGTTATTCTGGCCACAGGTTGTCGGGGGAGAACCGGTGCCTGAAGGGGAAGCGCTGGAGGCGAAAATTGAGATTGTTGTTTCAACGGTGTTAGGTGCCTGTAAAAAGCTATGAATTCCTTTTTAGAAATTTCAAACTACCCTTGAGTTATCCCGCTCTCAGGGAGTACGCTTGCAATAAGAATAAATCAGTGTGACGCTCAGGAGGCTGACACACACTGCTGACAAAAGTGGTGAAAAATCTATGACCGATATTATTTCAACAGCCCGTGACCAACTGCTGACCCCGGCCAATATCGGCGACAGCGAACTCAGCCGGATTCTGGATACCATTCTGGGTCACCATGTGGATGCTGCAGACCTCTATTTTCAATCCATGCGCCATGAGTCCTGGGTGCTGGAAGATGGCATCGTCAAGGAAGGCAGTTTTAATGTCGACAGTGGTGTGGGTGTTCGCGCCATGAGTGGCGAGAAGACCGGTTTTGCCTACTCCAACGAAATTATTCTCCCGGCACTGGAACAGGCTGCCGGAGCAGCCCGGAGTATTGCCCGGGCAGGCCAGCAGAAGCAGGTTAAGGCATGGCAGCGCAGCCAGCCACTCTCCCTCTATGGAACTGCCAATCCCCTGGACTCCTTAACCAGTGAAGATAAGGTTGACCTGCTGAAAAAACTGGACCAGGAAGCCCGCAAGGCAGACCCAGGCATTAAGCAGGTGACAGTGAGTCTGTCCGGTGTGCATGAGGTGGTGCTGGTTGCTGCCTCCGATGGCACGTTGGCGGCTGATATTCGTCCGCTGGTTCGTCTGAATGTCAGTGTCATCGCTGAAAAGGAAGGACGTATTGAGCGCGGATCTGCCGGTGGTGGTGGTCGGGGTGACTACCTTCAGTTCCTGCTGAACGATACCGGCCTGGAATACGCCCGAAAGGCGGTTCGTCAGGCCATGACCAATCTTGAAGCGGTTGCGGCTCCGGCAGGCACCATGCCGGTGGTATTAAGCGCTGGCTGGTCTGGTGTGCTTCTGCACGAAGCGGTAGGTCATGGACTGGAAGGTGACTTTAACCGTAAAGGCTCGTCCGCCTATGCTGGCCGGATTGGTGAACGGGTTGCTTCGCCGCACTGCACCATTGTTGATGACGGTACGCTGGGTGGTCGTCGTGGCTCCATGAATATGGATGATGAGGGCGTGCCCACAGAGAGTACCGTTTTGATTGAGAACGGTATTCTCAAAGGCTATATGCAGGATAAACTGAACGCTCGTTTAATGGGCGTTGCACCCACCGGAAATGGACGTCGTGAGTCGTATTCTCATCTACCCATGCCAAGAATGACCAATACCTATATGCTCGCTGGCAAACATGACCCTGAGGAGATCATCAGTACCGTTAAAAAAGGCATCTATGTGGAAAATATGGGTGGTGGCCAGGTGGATATCACCTCCGGTAAGTTTGTCTTCTCTACCAGTGAGGCCTGGTTGATCGAAAATGGCAAGAAGACGGTGCCAGTCAAGGGGGCAACCCTGATTGGTAACGGCCCTGATGTGATGAACAAGGTATCCATGGTCGGTAACGACCTGGAACTCGATCCTGGTGTGGGTGTCTGTGGTAAAGATGGCCAGTCTGTTCCCGTGGGCGTAGGTCAGCCGACATTGAAGATTGATGAAATTACCGTGGGTGGTACGGCTTAATACTTTCTGCCGGTCTAACTTTCATCCATTGCTACGGAAGACTGTGGAAGCGAGGTGGAATCGCTTCCAGTCAACTCATTCCTGCGTTGGAAAAAAATGACACCGTCAATGATGGCGGCATTAATACCCCGTTCATCATTGGGCAGTTTGAATGAACTGTCCAGATAGAGAACGTCTTTTGCACTGCGTGTTCTTGCCCTGTCGATCAGTTGACCTTCATCAAGGCTGACAACTCCGTGTGTTTTTTGCTGGCAGGCTGGCGTGTGTGCTCTTACCGCAGGGTCATGAATGGTCATTTCATCATTGCCATTACATCCTGCCAGTGTCACCCAATGCCCGGATTTTCGTGTGTATTCACCGGCCTTCTCATCGTAAACGTAAAATCCGATGTTAAGCCAGGCGCCGTCTGATCTCCGGATATTTTCGAATATTAGCTGTTGACTTGGCGGCTGTTTGGACTGTATGTGGTTGAATGATGATTTGGGACAAGCATACTCAGCGCGCCAGCCATAGTAGCGGATCTCTGGCACCTGCTGATCCATTTTTTCCATAAACGAACGCACACCGGCCATCAGTTCTATAGGCCCGGTGCCGTATTCAACCTCCTCATCAATACCACACTCTTCAGCCAGTCCAATGACCAGGGCATGCTGATCTTCAGGGCTGGTCATTCCCAGCAATGGTGCCAGTGTATTGGCAATCGCGGTAGGGCCACAGATATGTTTGGACTGGAAGTTGTTCCCGTCAGTATTGATGTCATTTTGACAGAGATTGGCAGGCAGGCTGGGAAAGTTTACCGTCGTTTTCGCTGATCTAAGGGTGATGGGGGTTTCAGGGCATACTGTATTGTCAGTTTTACGGACAATGTGGTTATTGCTTTTACTGCCAACCACTCCTGAACTGGCCTTTTCCGGAGTAAAATCCGGTTTTGTGTAAGATCCGTCAGTGACGTTTAAACTATTCATTAACAGCACTCCCTTCAGATTGTAGAGATCCATTTGGTACTTAAATTATCTGACCCGACAATCACTCAATAGTTCCCTTCACCTCCCAGAGGCCATGAAATACTCACCGTTTTAGTCAAAGCCTTTTTAGTCAAAAACGGTGGGTATTTCGCAGTTGTTCTTGTGTTCAAGTAATAGCCGGATATCTTCCGGTAATGTTCTTCCTCTGGAAAGCTCTGGCAGATTATCAACATCAAAAAAGCCGATATCTGAAATTTCAATATTCTCTTTAGGGGCTCCCCCTGTCAGCTCGCAGAGAAAAATCAGTTTGTAAATATGGTATGGGCTTTGTGGGCAGTATGGATGACGCCGGGCATCCCGAAGTGCCACCAGTTTTAAGGCTTTAGCAGTATATCCGGACTCTTCCATGACTTCGCGCTCAACGCCGTAGGCGGGGGGCTCACCAACATCTCCCCAGCCGCCGGGCAGAGCCCAGCCACCATCAGAACGCTCTTTGACCAGCAGGATTTTATCATCAAGGAATACGCCGCCACGAAGGTCGATCTTTGGAGTGGCATAGCCGTGGTCAGGGAGAAAATAATGATCAACTCTCTCGGTGGGAGCTCCGGTCAGCAGTGCCGTCATTTCGTGGGCAATCGCCTGCAACTGATGGTATCGCTCAAGATCGAATTCACCCCCGGAGAAGGCGAGTCCGTTCTGGGCAATGGCTCGAATCTTTTCTGTCCAGCCGATCCATGGATTTTTATCCTGGTCATCTATATCAGGTTTATCAATCATCTCTGGTTCCATCTTTCAGTTATATTCATTTGATGTTCCTTTACTGGTGTTGCTCTGTTTTGTTTTGTCATCAGGCCCTAACAGAATAGCCACATTTCGCCAGCGTTTTGAAGATTCCATCATGATCTTGATAAACATGGTGAGTGGCACAGAGAGAATCATTCCTACCGGTCCCAACAGCCAGCCCCAGAAAATCAACGACAGAAAAACAACGAGGGGCGAGAGCCCAAGCCCATGTCCCATCACGTTGGGTTCAATCACATTACCAATAGTGACGTTGATTGCCATATAGCCGGCCATCATCATCAGGGCATCGGCATAGCCAAACTGCAGAAGGGTCAGTAATACGCCGGGGATCGCCGCAACAATGGAGCCAACATTGGGGATGAAGTTGAACATAAAAGCTACCAGCCCCCAAAGCACATAAAAGTGCACCCCTTTCGCCCAGAGCATGACGCCAACCAGAATACCGGTGACCATACTGATCAGGGTTTTCAGGGCCACATAGCGGTTAAAAGACCGGAGAAAGCGGCGAATGCTTTGTAATTCATGGTCCGGGGATGAGAGTGCTATGCGCAGTTTTCCCGGCAGCAGGGGAGCTTCCAGCAGCATAAAGATGGTGGCGATTAAAATTAGCAGGGCAAAGCTCATGGTACTGCCGAGTTTGCCAATCATGTTGGTCAGCAGGCTGACCAGTGCCGAAGGGTCAAAAGAATCCATCAGCGTTTTCAGGTCAATATGGATATTTTTCTGTGCCAGGTAGATCTGTGCGCTTTTAAACGTTTCTGTCAGCTGTTCACGTTAGCCTGGCAGTGCGGCGGTGAACTCCTGAACTGTGCTGGCAACATTGCTCAGGAAAAACAGGGCAAAGATGACAAAGGCCGTTAATGTGCAGACAATCCCGATAATTCGCGGAATCCTGAACCGCGCCAGAAAATCAACCACAGGATTGGCCAGCAAGGCAAGCAGTGCTGAAAGCAGCAGGGGAATGACCAGTGTGCTGCCCAGCTTGATGCCCGTCATGATGATAATCAGTGCTGCCAGCCCCTGAACAATATGACGGACATGTGTCGTTTTGATGCCCCGCATCCAATTAACCTCGATGGAAAGAAGAAAAAATGTCGGCCAGAAGCGTGGATTTCATCATAGATAACCTGAGGCTGCCATGGATATAAATGCTATTTATTAATGACTGTTCAGCCAAGATATCGTTTTTTCAGGTGCTGTTGGAAATAACTGGCCGATAATGGCTCTCCGGTCGCTCTGGTCAGTAGTTCGGCTGTGGAATACTGTCGTCCCTGTGACCAGATGTTGCTTTTCAGCCAGTCAAAAATGGGTGAAAGATGGCCATGTTGAATCAGCTCTTCAATATCAGGCATTGCTTTTTTCTGCGCGGCAAACAGCTGTGCTGCAACCATGGCACCGAGCGTGTAGCTTGGGAAATAACCGAACGAACCCATCGGCCAGTGAATATCCTGCATGCAGCCATTCCTGTGATCACCCGCTACATCCAGACCCAGGTAGTCTTGCATTTTCTGCTGCCATAGCTCGGGAATATCATCTACCTCAATGTTTCCCTCAACCAGGTCACGCTCGATTTCATAGCGCAGAATAATATGAGCCGGGTAGGTGATCTCATCAGCATCAACCCGGATAAAGCCGGGGCGAACCCGGGTGTAGATTTTTTCCAGATTCGCCAGGGCCATGGCGGGCTGTGACGTGCCATTGCAGAGGTGTTTGACGATCAACGGCTGTATCAATGACAGGAATGGTGCACTGCGGCCCAGCTGCATTTCAAAGAACAGGCTCTGCCCTTCATGGATTCCCATGGAGCGATAAAAGGCAATGGGAAGTTCACGGTTCTGCTCTGGCAGATTTTGCTGATAGCGGGCATGGCCGGTCTCATGGATGATCCCCATCAGTGCTTCAACGAAATTACTGTCTTTATAGCGGGTGGTCAGCCGGGTATCTTCGCTGACACCACCACAAAAGGGATGAGTGCTGACATCCAGCCGGCCATGGTCAAAATCAAAGCCAAGCAGTTGCATCACATCCACTCCCAGTGCTTTTTGTTTTTCTGTCGGGAAGGGGCCTTCAGGCTCAATGATGCTGACTGACGACTGGTGGTCCAGGGCATCCTGTATATAGTCTGGCAACCAGGTTTTCAGGTCACCAAAGAGCTGATCAAGCTCTTGGGTGAAGACTCCGGGTTCATATAGTTGCAAAAGGGCATTGTAAGGAGAGATATTACTTTTTTCCGCCCGAACCGTCGCTTCCTGACGACAGAGGTTAACCACTTCTTTCAGGTTTTTGGAGAAACCCTGCCAGTCATTCTCGGGGCGCTGGCTCGGGGCGCTGGCTACGCCAGGCATGTTCGCAGTGGGTGGAGGCAATGGTTTTGGCTTTCACCAGGTCATCAGGCATGGCACTGGCATGGCGCCATTCAACCGCCATCTCTGCAATGGAGCGGATGGTATCCGGGTTGGTTTCCAGACTCTGTGCTTCCTGCAGCCAGGATTCCACTTCAGGTGCCGTCAGCAACTTATGTACCAGGGTGTTCAATTCGGCCAGTGCGGCACCACGGGCCTGATTTCCTCCGGCAGGCATCATGGCAGCCTGGTCCCAGCCAGCGATCGCTCCGAGATGCTGAAGGTGATACATCTGCCGGAATCGGTTAACCAGGTTTTCGTAAGCACTATTCATAGAACCACCAGAGGCAATTGGATCGATGAAAAATGATATCAGACTTTGTTATGGTTTTTGAAAGTGCCTTCTTTGATACCGTAAAATCTCCGACGTTACTGACGGGTCTTCCGGTCGTTTATACCTGGCTTGTTTCGGAACAACCACTTCTTCCCCTTGCTGGCGAAGTGAATCCGGAATGCCTCCGAGCCTTTCAGCTCTTTGAGCCTGCCATTGTGCTTCTGTTGTTGGGAAGTTCCTGAAGTCATCGATCACCATTTGCCGGGTAATATTATTTGCGCCTTTGAGTCCTTCCCGTTCAAGGCGTTTATGTATCCGTTCCCAGCGGATACGATCCAGGGTACCAATGGGTGTGTTGCTTGCGGTATCAATTAAGCGATACATGTTGCCAATGGACACAACGGTGACGCGCTCATGGCCCCGCTGGGTCACCAGGTGATTCTTCTCCGTCAGCTGCCAGCTATTGTTTGCCATGGTTTTCCGGTGTTCTTCTGTTAACGGTTTACCGCCTAACAGCGTAATAATGAGTTGAAAATCCTCATCACTCATATCCAGAAGATGGTTGGTGTCAATGGAAGGGTCTTGCAATGTGTTTATTAATTTGAGGCGTTCCTGAATTTTTTGTGACGTTTCCGTGGCTATTACTCTGTGACCTTTTCTGGAAGCCTCCTCCATTTCAGCTATCTGATGGGGATATTGATGCCCGGACTTAAGACGTTCATAACGATAAATGATCGTACGAAAAAGGGCTATGATTCTATCCAGCTCTTTTGTTATTTTAATGATGTTGGCTTTGGTCTGCTCTCTTTCCTGATCACTGAGTTCGGCCATATTAACGATGAGTGCCTGGCTTTCGAGATCCTGCTTTCGCTGTTGAAACAGAAAGTAAAGTGGCAAATCATCACCGGGGCGTACCTGGTTGGGCATGATTGGTTGATCTGACTGGAGCCACTCCCTTACTCTAAGAAAGTTTTCTCTCGACTGGCTTCTATTGAGCGCATCAGTGAGTTGGTTCCAGATATATTGGCATAAACGATGGGTTTCCTGATCAAAAAAGAGTTCTATCTCGTCAATTGCCGATTCGATTTGAGCTTGCAGCTGCTGAAGCCCTGAAAGGGTTGCCGATCCTTCTGTTGCCAGTGCGTTCATTGCTGCAGAGTGCCAATGTTGAATTTGATGCTTTATTTCCGGGCCATAGTGGCGGTGAAAGGTTTCACTTTTCTGCTTTATCTGTTCATTAAGTCTCTGCAGCTCACTTTCGAGCTTCCTGTATTTTTCCCGGCCATCAGCAGCGTGCTGGTCAATTTTTCCTAAAGAGTTGGCCACGATGCTGCTTGCTTTCATTAGCCTTTCTGTCTCTTGATACAGCGCTTCCCGGGAGGGCCGGTTTGAGATATCGATGCCTCCAATGGCTCCTTGTAGTATGGGTTGTGGTATGGATTGTGGTGTGGATGCAGGAGGAACCTCCGGTCTTTGTGTTAACCGGTGAGGCATGGAGTGGGGTAATTGCCTTGGTTGCAATTCGCTTTGTATCGCGCTGATGGCTTCTCGCCATTTGGTTAAAACCCGGTTGTTTGGATCCAGCTGAATAAGCTCTGCCATTAACCGCTGACATCGCTTTTCGGGGTTTCTATCTGAATGGAGTGTTGTTAAAAGGTTGTAGCATTTTTTGGCAAAACATATTCCCCTGAGAAGGTAAGACAGGTTTCTCAGGTCTTCAGCTGCTGGCATTTGTGGGTTGTTTTGCCAGATTGCATCAGCACGTTGTATCAAGTCATTCAACTGGAGTACATCTTCCTGAGAAATACCACCGCTGCGCAGTAATGAGAATTGGTAGATGCTCCGGTAGGTGATGGATAGAGGGTCTTGACCATTCGTATTGTTTGGCAGGTGTTGAAACAGTCTATAGAGGGCATTATTTAAATTGGGTTGGAATTCACGCCAGTCAGGTAATGCAACTATGGTCTGTTGCGGCAGTCTGAGCCTGAGCGTTGGCTGTGAAGCTGGTCCTGGTAATACTTGAGTAATGGTACTGCTGGCGGGAGAATGCCCTGTCTGTCCTGACACCGGGAAAGCCCATAAATTGGTCAGAGTTGGAGAAGGTGAGAAAAAATCCCAGCTGAATAGATTAGACAGGCAATGTTCGCTCTTAATCCGATATTTGGATAATTTATTCTCTGGTAAACCGGTATCTGAAACTGGTTTTTGGCATTTATGCCCATTTGTACTTAAATTTGCACTACTCGATGCTATTGAGGAGTGGGTTAGGGTATGACTTCCTAACCTTGGGGCGTTGTGTGTTTGCTGACAAAGTTCAGCAAGATGCTGGTTTCCTGTCTCCGGAGGTCGCATGGCACTAGGGGCTGCGGGTAAAAACGAAGGAGGGTTTATTTCTGCCATGGTACATCCAATCCATTTAGTCTTAAGTAAAATTCAAGCCTTTTTTTGATGCTCTGGCTTGGAACGTTTTAGTATTAGACGGTTGAGGCTCTGGATTGGTTCCCTTCATTTAAAAGGCCTCCACTGGGGAGGCCTTGAGCAAGGGCTGGCTTAATTAACAGTTAGCCTTATTGGGATCAAAGTATTCGCGCAGCCGTTGCAGCAGCAGGTAGAACACCGGAATCAGCAGAGTACCGAAGAAGGTGGCGGCAATCATGCCGGAAACCACGGTAATACCGATGATCTGACGACTGGCAGCGCCGGCACCGGTAGCCAGTACCAGCGGCATTACGCCCAGGATAAATGACAGCGCAGTCATCAGAACGGCACGGAAACGCAGACCGGCAGCATTGACCGCAGAATCAAAAATGCTGTGGCCGGCACGGCGCTGATCCATGGCAAACTCGACAATAAGTATCGCGGTTTTTGCTGCAATACCGATCAGCAGTACCATCCCGATCTGGGCATAGATGTCGTTAGCCAGGGCCGGGTACCACTCGCGCATGATATTAATACCGGAAATGGCACCGAAGGCGGCAATGGGCACGGCACTGATAATCGCCAGTGGCATGGTCCAGCTTTCATACTGTGCCACCAGGAACAGGTAGGCAAACAGGAAGCACATGGCAAACAGGATCGGAGCCAGATTGCCTGCTTCAATTTCCTGTAGTGACTGGCCGGACCAGGCATAGGTGTATCCTGAGGGCAGATTGTTGCCCAGCCGGTCCATGGCCTCAATGGCATCACCGGAGCTGAAACCGGAGGCGGCCTGGCCACTGATATTAGCGGATTGGTACAGGTTGTAGTGGTTAATACTGCTGGGGCCAAGCGCTGGTGTCAGGGTAGCGACGGTGTTCAGTGGCACCATTTCATTCTGGCTGTTGCGAATATAGAATTTGCTCAAGTCCGCCGGTTCAGCCCGATCCTGACTCTCTGCCTGCAGGTTTACCTGGTAGTTCTGGCCCAGCAGGGTAAAGTCATTGATGTAGAGGGAACCAAGCTGAGTTTGCAGCGTGTTAAAAATATCGGTCAGTGAAATATCCTGAGCCTTGGCCTTGTTCCGGTCCACATTCAGAAAGTACTGGGGCACATTAGCCTGCCAGGTGGAGAAAACCTGGCTTAGCTCCGGCTGCTGGTTCGCCTGATAGATCAATCCGTTTAATACTTGAGCCAGCTCCTGTGGTGAGCGACCCATGGTGTCCTGCAGACGGAAGTCAAAACCACCGGAACTGCCAAGGCCGGGAATAGGCGGGAAGGCAAAGGCCATAATCTGGGCTTCCTGTACACTCCACATTTTGGCCTGGATTCGCTGCAGAATGGCGTCCTGATGGAGCTCTGGTGTCTGGCGTTCTGACCATGGATCAAGAACGACAATGGCCAGTGCCGCATTACTGCTTGCGCCGCTGAAAATACTGAAGCCGGAGACGGTATTCACAATATCGACCCCATCTTCCGAGAGGATCATATCAGTGATTTCATTCATCAGAGCCTCGGTCCTGTTGAGAGATGCGGCATCTGGCAGCTGGATATTGACGGCAAAAAATCCCTGGTCCTCGTTGGGCACAAAACCGCCCGGAGTGGTGGTAAACAGATAGCCGGCACTGGCAAGCATCACCAACAGTAAACCAACGGCGATCACGGAACGGCGCAGCAACGCTTTTACCCAGCCCTCATAACCACCGGTCAGCTTCTGGATAAAGGTGTCTACCGGCTTCAGCCAGTTGATCTGGCCAAGAGAACCCTGCTTGAGCAGAACGACGCAAAGCGCCGGGCTGAGGGTCAGGGCGTTGATGGAGGATATCAACACAGCCACAGAGATAGTCACTGCGAACTGGGTATACAGCCCGCCAGTGATGCCGGGCATAAAGGCAACCGGGATAAATACTGCCAGCAATACCAGGGTGGTGGCAACGATTGGACCTGATACTTCCTGCATCGCCTTGCTGGTGGCTTCTTTGGGGGACAGTCCCTCTTTGGTGATGAGACGTTCCACGTTCTCAATAACCACGATGGCATCGTCTACCACAATACCGATAGCCAGCACCAGGCCGAACAGGCTGATGGTGTTGATGGAGAAGCCCAGGACTTTCATCACCGCAAAGGTACCGATCAGGGAGACCGGGATGGCGATGGAGGGGATCAGTGTTGCCCGCCAGTTCTGCAGGAACAGGAAGACCACCAGGATAACCAGCAATACCGCTTCAAACAGCGTTTGCACGACCTCGTTGATGGATTCATCGATAAATTCGGTGGTGTCGAATTTGATGGTGTATTCCATGTCCTCCGGGAAGTTTTTCTCCAGCTCTTCCATCAGCGCCTTGACATCTTTGGCTACATTCATGGCGTTGGCATCGGGTTGCTGATAAATGACCAGGAAAGTGGTCGCTGCGTTGTCCAGTTTGGCGACACCACCATAACTCTGCGCGCCCAGTTCCACCCGGGCAACATCCCGAATGCGGATAAAGGAACCGTCCGGATTGGCACGGACGATGATATTACCAAAGGCTTCTGCCGAGTCCAGCTGTCCCTGGGTCCGGATAGTGTAGGTGAACTGCTGGTCGACCTGGTTGGGTGCCTGTCCAAGCTGACCGGCAGCGACAATAGCGTTTTGCTCATTGATCGCACTGGAAATGTCTGTGGTGGTCACCCCCAGTGATGCCATACGGGTGGGATTGAGCCAGACCCGCATGCTATAGGTCATTGCACCCATAACTTCGGCTTTGGCAACCCCGTTAATACGGGTCATTGGGTCAGCCAGATAATTGCTGGCGTAATTACTCAGATAGATGCCATCAAACGTCTTGTCCGGTGAGAGCAGGTTAACACCCAATAGCATATTGGACGACTGTTTACGTACATTGATCCCAAGACGACGCACCTGCTCCGGCAGACTGGGTTCAGCGGCGGAAACCCGGTTCTGTACGTTGACCATGGCTATGTCCTGATCAACACCGGACTCAAAGGTAACGGTAATGGAGACACTGCCATTGTTATAGGCGGTGGAGTCCATGTAGATCATGCCTTCCACCCCGTTGACCTGCTCCTCTATGGGGCGCATGACGGAGGTTTCCAGCGTCTCTGAGTCCGCCCCCGGATAGGAAGCACTGATGGTGATCTGAGGTGGCGTTATCTCCGGGAACATGCTGACGGGCAATGTGTTCAGTGCGATAAGGCCCACAAGGGTAATCACAATCGAGATGACGAATGCGAACTTGGGCCGGTTGATAAAAAACTGGCTGATCATCTCAGTGGCCCTGCTCCTGTTTGGCGCTTTCGGCTGGTGTCGAAGCTTTAGTGGTAATCGTGCCGGTGGTGGTGTTCACATCCACCAGTGTGGGGGCGACTTTGCCGCCGGCACGGACCTTCTGCAGTCCCTGGACAATAATGTGTTCACCTTGCTTGAGGCCTGACTTCACCACCCACATGGCATTGATACGACGGCCCAGTTCCACTGGCCGGCTTTCTACCGTGTTATCAGGCGTGACCACCAGGACAAAATGGCCAGACTGGTCTTGCTGGACGGATGCCTGTGGAATCAATGGCAGCAGGGTTTTGTCAGTACTTTCGGCCTGCAGTGTGACGTACAGGCCAGGCAGGATAATACCCTGTGGGTTCGGGAAGGTGGCTCGCAGGGTCAGGGTGCCCATGGTTTCATCCACCTGGGTGTCAGCAAAACTGAACGTGCCGGGCTGGTCGTATTCAGTACCGTTTGGAAGTTTGAGAGACAGCTTGAACATGCCTTTTTCTTCCAGCGGGGATTCTTCAACGCTGGTCTGCTGGGTAGTTCTGGCTCCCGGGTGTTCTGCCAGATGGCTGATCAGCTGTCGTTCATCCACCTGAAAAGTAACATAGATAGGATCCATGCTGGTCAGCGTCGCCAGAGCTTGGCTTGAGGGCCCCACCAGGTTGCCAACACTGTAGGTTGACTTGCCAATTTCACCCTTGAATGGTGCAGAAATCCGGGTGTAGCCAAGATTCAGCTTAGCCGTTTCCAGGTTGGCTTCTGCTGATTCAACAGCAGCGGCTGCCTGGGCTTCTGAGCTGGTTTGATTATCGAAGTCAGCCTGACTGATCGCTCCCTGTTTTACCAGGTCCCGACTACGCTCCAGGTTTTTCCGGGCATTAATAAGAGCAGCTTTGCTACTGGCCAGCTGGGCCTCGGCACCTTTAAGGGTCGCTTCAAATGGCGCTCTGTCAATTTCGTACAACAGCTGCCCTTTTTCAACCATGCCGCCTTCAGTAAAGTTTCTTTTCACCAGAAAGCCCTCTACACGGGCACGGACGTCTACCTCATGAATGGCTTCTGAGCGGCCAACGTATTCATAATAGTCGCCTACTTCCTGATCGATCACGTTAAAAACCGATACTCCGGGGGGGGGCATCTGATGTGTCGGTTTGTCATCTGAACAACCGGCCAGAAGAACAATAGAAGTGGCTAAAGCGCTAATCGGAAGCCATTTTCCGAGTTTACGATCAGTGATATTAGCGATCATTGATAGCTCCGTAAGGGGGCAGATTCATACAGGACCCGCAAAAGCAGTTTGATGTGCCTGACCTCAGTTTAAGCACATCCCTATACTGGTGGCTGCCAATACCGCTATTAAAGACAGCCTCTTTATACCATTCGCTCAAGACCTTTTTGAGCAAGACATTTGGGATAGATACTTTGACCCGGTACTGCTTGCATCCGGTAGAATGCATTCGGCTTATATCTCTGTAAACGTCATACCCTTTATTCAGGGAGAAGGTTTGAGAGGTATAGTGTATTTCCCTGAATGGTTTTGTGGTGACAGCGTACGTCTTTGGCTTTTTATAGGGATATGCTTCGTAGAAAATATCGGACATCATACAGGGTTATGGGTTGCGACGGATAGTATGCGTTTTATCTATCTATAGCCATATGAAAAACCGAAGTTGGCAGATCATTTACTATTTAAAATGGAATAAGTAAGAGCTTTACACTGCTTTTACCGGATCTATTGACCCGATTGAGATGTAAGTCAATAGACTCGATCCAAGATTTAGCCTGCTGGAGGCCGAAGTGATGTCTGGCAGCGGTTAAACGCTGCCGTTGAACACAGTATTTCTGATTGATGAATGATATGATGTCACGCGCCTCGGGCAAGCTCTGGCCTGCTGCAAAGATGAATTGCCAGATTCAGATTAGCTAATTATTGGCAAGCCTCATTAAAATGAATGAACAGAGGCAGTCAGAAACCCGGGCGGGGGGAATGGCCTAACC
This sequence comes from Endozoicomonas sp. SCSIO W0465, assembly GCF_023716865.1. NCBI lineage: Bacteria > Pseudomonadati > Pseudomonadota > Gammaproteobacteria > Oceanospirillales > Endozoicomonadaceae > Endozoicomonas > Endozoicomonas sp. SCSIO W0465. The sequence goes on along the minus strand of NZ_CP092417.1, from coordinate 5,250,748 downwards.
ATCAGTTATCCCATGAGCTGTACCTTTAACCCCGCTTCCCCCAAGGCGGGGTATTTTTTTTTGGAGCATATTCTATGAGTCCCTCTGTAAGTATGGGCAAAACCAGTGCCAGATTGTTGCTGATTGATGATGATATCGAACTCTGTGAATTGCTGGTGGAATACCTGGCAACGGAGGGATTTACCGTTTCTGCGGTTCATGACGGAGTAGCAGGGGTTGATGCGGCTCTGTCCGGGGTGCATGACCTGGTGCTGTTGGATGTAACCCTGCCTAAACTGAACGGTTTTGATGCACTGAAGCAGATTCGTCAGCAATCGGACATTCCCGTTTTGATGCTGACTGCCCGTGGCGACGATGTCGATCGAATTATCGGGTTGGAAATTGGTGCGGATGACTATTTGCCCAAGCCCTATAACCATCGGGAGCTGGTGGCCAGAATCAAGGCTATTCTGCGTCGTGGCCGTACACCATTGATTCCTGAAGGGACCAGCCGGACCCTGCAGATTGATGATATTGCACTGAATCTGGCTAATCGTGAAGCCGCTATTTCCGGTGAGCCACTGGAGTTGACGGCAACTGAGTTTCTGGTGCTGAAAACCCTGATTGAAAAGGCCGGTGAACTGATTTCCCGGGATGACCTGACCCAGATAGCCCTGAATCGTAAGCTGACACTTTATGACCGTGCCATAGATATGCACGTGAGTAATGTTCGCAAGAAGATCGGTACACGGCCAGATGGCAGTCCGAGAATTAAAACCGTTCGCGGGTCCGGTTACTTTTATATCCTTCCGGGCTGATGGGGTTGCCAGTGCGATTTAAAATTCCCCGCCTGGTGGTCTGGCCATGGCACAGCGTCTTCTGGAAGATTTTTCTGTGGTTCTGGCTGACCATGATTGCCATGCTGGTTACGCTGTTTCTGGCCTTTGCCGTTACCGTAGACCCGTCTGACTTTCTGTCAGAGCGGCGGGCGCTGTTTCGTGAGCTGGAAATAGCGGCCCGTAAAATGGAGCTGCTCTCCCGTACTTCTGTGCATTTACCCATTCCGAGGTTTCCGGGCAGTGGTTACTACCTGTTTGATACCGAGGGAAATATTCTGGGCAGCGCATCGATCTCTGAAGAATTGATTTCTGCCTATAACAAAACCCGCAATCGCAGCGATCCGACCATAACCTTTCGAAGAGGCGTGGTAGTGGTCGGCCCACAGCGAATTACCCTGAACGATGCGCCCTATGAACTGTACCTCACCAAAGAGATGCCGGTACTGGTGCATTGGCGGGTTAAACAGATTATTGCACGGCAGTGGCACCTTATTATTCTGGCCCTGGGTGTCAGCTTCTTTCTCTGTGTTGTTCTGGCCCGCTATCTGGTTGGCCCGATACGAAACTTGCAGCGAGCATCCAGAAAACTGGCACGGGGAGACTTGAGTGCCCGCGTGGATGGCAAGGTGGCCAGGCGTCGGGATGAACTGGGTGAGCTGGCCAGGGATTTTGACCATATGGCCGAGCAGGTAGGGTCTTTGGTGTTCAGTAAGGAACGATTGCTGCGGGATGTATCCCACGAATTAAGATCGCCACTGACCCGACTGCAGATCTCTCTGGCACTGGCCAGACGGAAAACGCCTGATGCTGAGGCAGAGCATGCCCGAATAGAGAGAGAGATAGAACGTCTGGATCAATTGATCGGGCAAATCATCCACTTTTCCCGTATTCAGCATAATATTGCCAACATGGGCTGCGAGAAAATATCGCTGGAAGGTGTGCTGAAAAAACTGGTGGATGACGGCAACTTTGAAGCACAGGCCAAAGATAAGGCGGTGGTGTTCAAGGAAACTGCTAACATTGAGCTGGTGGCCGTTCCCGAGTTCCTCTCCAGTGCGGTGGAAAACATCATCAGAAACGCGATCCGTTTTACCCCGGAAGGTTCAGAAGTTGAGGTAAGATTGTTTCGTGAAAATGATGCCGCGTTTATTCGTATCCGGGATTACGGTCCAGGTGTGCCCGAAGAAGCGTTGGAAGATCTGTTTGAACCCTTCTTTCGGGTGGATGAAACCCGGGGTAAGGAAAATGATGGAACCGGCCTTGGAATGGCCATTGCCAGCACTGCGGTTGCCCAGCATAGCGGTTCCATTGTTGCCCGCAATGCCCATCCGGGCCTTGAGGTTACTATTCGTCTTCCGTTAAGGAATGGGCTGAGTGTCTGAGTTTGGCAACCTTCACTGGGATCTGTCGTTTGCTGAGGCCAAAGCCATGCAAACGACACTGGCCAGTCGGGTGGTTCGAAGGGATGATCTGCCGGAAATCCGGCGAGTTGCCGGTATTGATGTCGGCTTTGAGGATAAGGGCAGGGTGACCCGTGCTGCTGCTGTGCTGGCTTTTCCCGGTCTTGAACTGCTGGATTACACCATTGCCAAAATACCCACGCAAATGCCATATATCCCCGGATTGCTCTCGTTTCGGGAGTGTCCGGCGATTCTGGCAGCCCTCAGCCAGTTGCGGGTAGAGCCTGATCTGCTGCTGTGCGATGGCCAGGGAATTGCCCATCCAAGGCGGTTTGGCGTTGCCTGTCATCTTGGGGTTATCACGGGTCTGCCAGCTATTGGCGTTGCCAAGAGCAGACTTTGTGGCAAGAGCGATACTCTATCAGAAGAGAAAGGTGCCAGGGCTGAACTCCGGGATCATCATGAAGTGATTGGCTGTGTGGTACGCACCCGGACCGCAACCCGCCCCCTGTACATCAGTATTGGTCATAGAATATCGTTGAACACGGCCGTGTATTATGTCGAAGCATGTCTTACACACTACCGGCTGCCAGAAACCACTCGATGGGCAGATGCACTGGCTTCAAACCGGGGTCAGGCTGTTGCCAGGGCCAATCGAATTCTGGCTCGTTGACTTTTTCTGCGATTAAATGATGGTAAATGAATTTTTTCTCTCACCACCGATTCGCAGTCTGGATATACTGCCAGTCATGGTAGTGCTCCTTTGGACACTTCCCGGATTTTTATCCGGGGATGGCAGGATTATTGTGATGGCTATTTCAGCAAAGTAATGTGGGGTAGCTATTTAGCAGTTTCCCTGGTAGTTCATGGTAGATAACATAATTGTTCTGCAGCTGCCTGCTCTTTTCAGGATCAATGCCGGATTCTCCATCATCAAGCTGACTGAATGCCTTGACAATTAGGGTATACGCCTTGATCAGCAGATACAGATTGTCTGTCTTAACTTTCTGAGTCTCTTCGTTTTCCCGGCAAACAATTCTCTGATTTCCGGGCGTTTCTTCTGCGCAATCCCCGGAACGGTTGTTTATTGCTCGTGAGTATTTTTGCAGGTGAGTCTTCATCCTCGACTTTAGAGTTTTAAGAGCACAATAGTTCCGGCGCATAATCTGCTAAAAGCAACCATCCCCAATGACGAAATTCGAGATGGTTGCCATGCTCACTTCAGATCATCAAGTAATCCTCAGGGAGCTCGCTTCATATACAACCTTTCTTGCTGGAGCGCTATCATCAACTGCAGTACCAACGTTCTGCGAACTGCTGTTCGGTTGCATGCTTTCAGCCGACGGCTTTGTTACACAGGCGTTGTTAACAATTGATTTTCATTGTGTGTGGAGCAGCTACCACCACTGGCTATCTCAGGGCAAGTGGCAATGGAAGAACTTGGCACGCCACTTGATCCGTCTGGTCTGCTCCAAAGCTCCTGAGAATCAACCTGTGGTCCTGGGGCTTGATGACTGGGTAATCGAACGGTTTTCCGACAAAGCCCCTGCTTGTCGTACACATCATCAACACAGCAAGAAACGCAATCGGCCGACGTACATCTGGGGGCAGTGTTGGGTTTCCCTGGCCATCATATTTGAGCGGGCTGCAGATGAAGTATTTACCGCCATACCGGTGATCTCATTTCCGACACCAGCTTCAGGTAACACCAGCAAACTGAAAATTGCCGTGGCCATGCTCAGGGTGGTACGCAATGAAGTGAAGGATCGAGTGCTACGCCTGCTAACCGATTGCTGGTATATGAACTGGACACTGATAAAGCCAGCTCTGGAAATGAACATAGAAGTTGTTGGTCAGATACCTTCAAATCGGGCCCTCTATGCTTTGCCGCCAGCACCCACCGTAAAGAAGCGAGGGCGCCCAAAAAAGTACGGCATCAAGATGACGACAGAACAGGTTAAGAAACTCGACTTTAGAGTCTGTATAAAACGATAATTCGGTCAGCTTTTTATAGTGAAGCAAGCCGAAATCAGTGAACTGTTTTTCCAAGTTCGTTATTACTTCCGTTTTTTGCCTAAAAGCCTTTAGTTATGCTGCTTCTGAATTATCCGGTATTAACTGGTCGATCAGATCGCGAAAATTGAACTCATATTTTTGCTTATATCTGTTCCAGCCCTTGCGAATAGAGAACCTCGGAATAATTCCTGAAAGAGCAATTTTCATCATGCCTGCAGTGGTTGTATCCGGGCTTCTCCAGGGTATCCGAGAAATATTCAGACATGCCTGATTTTTACAAACGGTTAATAACTGCAATAATGCATAGCCTGCCATTTTCAAATGCATCCATCGAAGCAGTGTTCGCAATTTCTGCTGCCATAAATGGCAACAGCCAAAAGCATGTTTGAGTTGGTGAAACATTGGCTCTACCGGCCATCTCCGGGAATAGGCACGAAGCACCTCCAGTCCCTCAAGTTCCGGATTGGTCGAGATGAATATTCTGCTTTCGGTCAGACCTTTGTCATTTTCAAAGCGACTCCAGACGACGCGTACTTCACGACCTTTAAGGAATCTGGCGCGACAGATCAGGGTACGATAACGTATTTTGCGAAATTTGCCGTACATCCATACTGTTGCTTTTTCTTCCGGCAGTTTCTTAACCTGTTCTGTCGTCATCTTGATGCCGTACTTTTTTGGGCGCCCTCGCTTCTTTACGGTGGGTGCTGGCGGCAAAGCATAGAGGGCCCGATTTGAAGGTATCTGACCAACAACTTCTATGTTCATTTCCAGAGCTGGCTTTATCAGTGTCCAGTTCATATACCAGCAATCGGTTAGCAGGCGTAGCACTCGATCCTTCACTTCATTGCGTACCACCCTGAGCATGGCCACGGCAATTTTCAGTTTGCTGGTGTTACCTGAAGCTGGTGTCGGAAATGAGATCACCGGTATGGCGGTAAATACTTCATCTGCAGCCCGCTCAAATATGATGGCCAGGGAAACCCAACACTGCCCCCAGATGTACGTCGGCCGATTGCGTTTCTTGCTGTGTTGATGATGTGTACGACAAGCAGGGGCTTTGTCGGAAAACCGTTCGATTACCCAGTCATCAAGCCCCAGGACCACAGGTTGATTCTCAGGAGCTTTGGAGCAGACCAGACGGATCAAGTGGCGTGCCAAGTTCTTCCATTGCCACTTGCCCTGAGATAGCCAGTGGTGGTAGCTGCTCCACACACAATGAAAATCAATTGTTAACAACGCCTGTGTAACAAAGCCGTCGGCTGAAAGCATGCAACCGAACAGCAGTTCGCAGAACGTTGGTACTGCAGTTGATGATAGCGCTCCAGCAAGAAAGGTTGTATATGAAGCGAGCTCCCTGAGGATTACTTGATGATCTGAAGTGAGCATGGCAACCATCTCGAATTTCGTCATTGGGGATGGTTGCTTTTAGCAGATTATGCGCCGGAACTATTGTGCTCTTAAAACTCTAAAGTCGAGCTTTAGTTATGCTGCTTCTGAATTATCCGGTATTAACTGGTCGATCAGATCGCGAAAATTGAACTCATATTTTTGCTTATATCTGTTCCAGCCCTTGCGAATAGAGAACCTCGGAATAATTCCTGAAAGAGCAATTTTCATCATGCCTGCAGTGGTTGTATCCGGGCTTCTCCAGGGTATCCGAGAAATATTCAGACATGCCTGATTTTTACAAACGGTTAATAACTGCAATAATGCATAGCCTGCCATTTTCAAATGCATCCATCGAAGCAGTGTTCGCAATTTCTGCTGCCATAAATGGCAACAGCCAAAAGCATGTTTGAGTTGGTGAAACATTGGCTCTACCGGCCATCTCCGGGAATAGGCACGAAGCACCTCCAGTCCCTCAAGTTCCGGATTGGTCGAGATGAATATTCTGCTTTCGGTCAGACCTTTGTCATTTTCAAAGCGACTCCAGACGACGCGTACTTCACGACCTTTAAGGAATCTGGCGCGACAGATCAGGGTACGATAACGTATTTTGCGAAATTTGCCGTACATCCATACTGTTGCTTTTTCTTCCGGCAGTTTCTTAACCTGTTCTGTCGTCATCTTGATGCCGTACTTTTTTGGGCGCCCTCGCTTCTTTACGGTGGGTGCTGGCGGCAAAGCATAGAGGGCCCGATTTGAAGGTATCTGACCAACAACTTCTATGTTCATTTCCAGAGCTGGCTTTATCAGTGTCCAGTTCATATACCAGCAATCGGTTAGCAGGCGTAGCACTCGATCCTTCACTTCATTGCGTACCACCCTGAGCATGGCCACGGCAATTTTCAGTTTGCTGGTGTTACCTGAAGCTGGTGTCGGAAATGAGATCACCGGTATGGCGGTAAATACTTCATCTGCAGCCCGCTCAAATATGATGGCCAGGGAAACCCAACACTGCCCCCAGATGTACGTCGGCCGATTGCGTTTCTTGCTGTGTTGATGATGTGTACGACAAGCAGGGGCTTTGTCGGAAAACCGTTCGATTACCCAGTCATCAAGCCCCAGGACCACAGGTTGATTCTCAGGAGCTTTGGAGCAGACCAGACGGATCAAGTGGCGTGCCAAGTTCTTCCATTGCCACTTGCCCTGAGATAGCCAGTGGTGGTAGCTGCTCCACACACAATGAAAATCAATTGTTAACAACGCCTGTGTAACAAAGCCGTCGGCTGAAAGCATGCAACCGAACAGCAGTTCGCAGAACGTTGGTACTGCAGTTGATGATAGCGCTCCAGCAAGAAAGGTTGTATATGAAGCGAGCTCCCTGAGGATTACTTGATGATCTGAAGTGAGCATGGCAACCATCTCGAATTTCGTCATTGGGGATGGTTGCTTTTAGCAGATTATGCGCCGGAACTATTGTGCTCTTAAAACTCTAAAGTCGAGGAATCTTTACAGCTCTATTAAAAGAAGTTGCCGGAATCGGAAAGGCCTCCACTAGCTCTGGTATTAAGGCTGAAAAATAGCCGTTTTCACTCTTTACACTACGTAAGCTGTACATATAGCAGTAACTCCTTTTTAACTATTTTTATAATTTTGTGGCTTCCTGATTGGTTGGATCTAAAATAGCCGACGTAGTTATCTAGAGTTTTTTTTAGGTAAAAAGTTCCATTTAATTAAACGCTCTCGGCTTAAAGGGTTACCACAGGTAACCCTTTAAGCTTGTTTTTACAGGAAAAAATCAGTCGTCTCACGGCCCATGATGACACCACCAAAGTTACGTGCATATTTAGCAGGTTGGTTTGCGACGTGAGTCCGACCGGTTTGAATATCACGAAAGACTTGATTCACCTTGTGAGTATTGAAAACACCGGCTGATCCGCAATGCAGGTAGAGTTCGGTAATGGCATCCGCACAGCGTGTAGCCACAATGGCAGAGTCATAACGCATTTCCTGATTACCACTGATCGTACGTCATGACACAGGGAAAGATAATTTAAGAATATACGTGCAGCTTTTCATTCTTTATGTCTATAACCCGGTAAAGAAATAAGGCTCTTTTCGTATTGCAGACTGCTGATTTCATAAATCAGGCTGGAATCCTCCTGTGGCAGGGCTTGGCAATATTTAGCCAGCAGTTTCCTGAAGGCATTGTATATCAAGGCCTTTGGCCAATTTTCATTGCAGAGCAGTCTGTAACCCGAAAAGAGCCTGAAGGCATATCAAAACGCCGGTTAAACCGATAGTTGAACTCTGATAGATAACGGCCCAGATGCTTGGGGTCGAGCTTATGGTAAGTACCGGTAATCGCTGTTTTCACGTTTCCCAGCATGGTATTTACCCAGGTGAACAACTCATTCTCCATGGATGCATGCCCACCACCGGTAATGATGGCTGTGTGCTGGCATCCGGCATCTTCAATACCCCGGAAACAGGACAAGCCATCGCTGACGGCCCGGACACCCTTTTTCAGGGCATGTTCTGCCCACTCCTGAATGGTTTTTCGCCGGAAGTTATCAACGGCATTGAACTTCATGTAGATAGGGTGGTTATCAGCATCTGTCTGAACTGCGGCCACGAAGGGGGCTTTGTTCTCTGAGCCTCTGCCCCGGCGGCCTCCGTGGCGCTCTCCGCCCCAATAGGCGTCATCAATCTGAACAAAACCACTCAACTGCCAGCTGTTATCTCTTTCCATCATGACCTGCATGAGTTTGTGTTTCATGCGCAATGCGGCATTGTAGGAAATGCCAAGTTGTCGATGAAGCGTCAGGCAAGAAATCCCCGCTTTATTCTGGGTGACGAGATAGATACCCAGAAACCAGGTAGCTAGAGGCAGCTTTGTTGAGTCAAAGATAGTGTTACTGGTAAGCGAGGTTTGGCAACGGCAGCAATTGCACTGGAATTCAGCTTTCCGGTGAAGCTTGCAGAAACTGCGGGAGCCACACTTCGGGCATTGGAAGCCATCTGGCCAGCGCCAAGAGGACAGCGCGTTCTCACACTGCTCTTCACTGCCGTAATTAGCCAGAAATTGCATAATGCCAAGGCCTTTTTGGAACTGAATGGTGTTTTTACACATCAGTTTTACCTCCAAAACACATGACTATCGACGTTTATTATAGCAGCTGGCTCACGACGTAGGGTCGGTGGTAATCAGGACGCATTTTGACCCGCTCTTCGATGGCCAGAGGTTCACACCGTTCAGCTCGCTCAGTGAGGATATCAAAATTGTTGAACAGGATGGCTTTCAGATCGCTGACCACCAACATGGCATTGGCAGCAGCAGCCTGGGCACCCGGATCTTCAACCACTGCCTTGCCGTCATGCAGGGCAATACGCTTACGATTGAATTCGACAAAATCATCTACGGCTCCTTTCAGGGCACCGATGGCGGCAGATGATACAGCACGAACAAAAATCTGACCGAAAGGCAATCTGAACAGCGGCGCAGTGTTCACGGCGTTGCCCGGGCTGTTCTGCATAAAGCCGTCCAGGGCGCGGTGTGTGCGATACTCTGGCACAAATTTGTCTTTTACGACGATATCATGGGAGCCGGTAGCCTGCAGACCCATGGTGTCCCAGTTGTGGACGATTTCGTAATCTTCCCGTGGTACCAGAAATGTGCGGTAGTCGGGTGCCTCACCTTCATTTCCGGGGGGAACAATTGCGCCCAGGAATGCCCAATCACAGTGCCCGGAACCGGAAGAGAAGCCCCATTTACCGCTAAGCCTGTAACCCCCTTCAACATGCTCCACTTTACCAACAGGCATATAAGAAGAGGAGATCAGCACACGGGTGTCTTCACCCCAGACATCCTGTGCGGCGCGATCATCAAACAGGGCCAGTTGCCAGTTGTGGATAGCAACGACACCCAGAACCCAGGCTGCAGACATGCAGCCTTCAGCCAGTGTCATCTGGATGTCGAAAAAGTCATGAGGTTTCAGCTCATAGCCGCCCCATCTTGCAGGCTGGAGCATTCGGAAAAAGCCCGCTTGGTGAAAGTCTGCCATGGTTTCGTCGTGCAGTCTGCCCTGCCGATTGGCTGCAACGGTACGCTCTTTCAGCACTGGTACCAGCTCCCGGGCGCGTTCATTGAGTCTTTGACGAATCTGATCTTGATTATTCATTATTATTATCTCCAGTTGTCAATGCTTTGGACGAGGTCTTGCCTGAATTAAATCAGGCTCCTGGCAGTGTTGGCTGGTACCGGGTTAATTCCTGGCAGAGACCAAAGTACTCCGACTTCCCGAAAGCACGCTCCGGTTGGGTTATTAACTGTGAATTGAAACAGTCTGACGGGCTATCCACATACTCTAAATGGACCATCTTATGTTCAGGCATGGGAACTTATAGGGATGATTATTGACTAACTGCTTCAAATACTTTTGGTAGCTTACTGAAAAGAGTCGGTTTTACCTCTGATCAGATGGCTTATCATCAGTTGATTAGTTAACAGGTCTTGAAGATTGGTCTTACAAATTACTGGCATGAGCATAGCCGTGACGGAGTTTTTGATATGATGATAAATGATATGATGATAAACATTGAACTCCCAGTGTTCGAGTATTTTCTACCCCCTCCAGAGAGTTATAAGCAATGCGAGGAATTTGACGTTTCCCCTGCTGTTCAAGATGCACTGCTTAAGAAGGAATATAAAGAAATTATTCAGGATGAAAGCTTGTTTTGGCAAGCGTTCTGTTTGTCTTATTGTGCTTCTGTAGGGAACAGTTTTCAGTCTGAAGATGATCCAAGTTTTTTTCTTAAACTGAGTGATGATAAAAAGAAACTGACGTGTAAGGGGTACAGGCCAGTAATCCAAAGTGTTAAATCTATTGCAGAACAATTTAGATTGTTTTCAATGAATCTTGTGAGTGGAAGAGATGAGGTTGTTAAAGTTTTATACAAAGAAATAGCAAGTCATGTTCATTTTAGAGTTGAGGGCGGAGAAGATTGTATTTTTAAAAACTGGTTGTCAGATCGATCAATTAAAATACATAAAACCTGGTTTAATGATTATGTCCTTCCAAATATACCTTTCTTATTTGACTCTATAGGGCTGGCCTGTACTCAGGGTCAGCAGAGTTCGGAGGTTTTCAGAGAAAACTACGAAGACAGGAACGGTTCTAATTTAAAGCTTGTTGATCTCGATGTACTTACCATTACAATTCCGGATTTTCAACAGTATCCGATTCCTCCATTGATATTTCCAGACAGGGAAAAAAGCAAACTGTTGGATTTTTTTCAATCTCAATACAAAACAAAGAAAGACGGGGATATTGAGTTGCAAACTAAGGGTGGGGGGGTGTTAAAATGTCATACTGCGGTTATTTCTGCTTATGGTGGTGTGTTTCGTGAGATGCTGGATGCTGGCATGAAGGAATCCCAAAGTAAAATAATTAACCTTGACCATTTTTCAGAAAAAACCGTAATGGCTTGTCTTGATTTTCTATACTTTGGTAAGCAAGGTTTGTTGTATGCTTCTGTCATCGAAAATCAAGTTGATCTGCTTGAGTTGTTTTCCATGGCTCATACTTATCAGATTGAAGATTTAATTACATACTGTGGCAACTTAATCACTCGTTGTTATGGTCAGGATTCCAAAGAATGCATCAAGTCTATGGCTGACCTGTATTCAAATAGACATTTGCAGGATTTCTATACATATCTTTGTGCAATGAACAGTCATTCAGCTGATTCTGGCATGCTGGCAGTTTAAGATTCGGTTCGATTGCTTAGTCTTCCTGGACAATGATGCTCTCTGGTCACAGCGACACAATTGAGTTAGCGCTGTTGTAAGTGCTAGTCAATCATTCCCAGCATTGATCCAGGAGCGGATAATGAATAATTCCAAACAGTGCCAGGGGTCGCTGCCTGAAATATTAAAAGCAAAGATGCTTCAGTCCATGCGCCGTCTGGCCAGTTCCGTGACGGTGATTTCATCCGCTAATGGTGAGCAGCGCCATGCGATGGCCGCTACAGCAGTCACCTCTTTGTCTGTTGAACCCCCTTCAGTGCTGGTTTGTGTCAACCAGTCCACGGCCATGCATGCACTTCTGGAAGAGGGTGTGGATTTCTGTGTCAATGTTCTCAGTCGTGAACAGGAGCAAGTTTCTGCCATGTGCGGTGGTAGGGCTCAAGGAGAGGCTCGTTTTCAGACAGGCAACTGGACAAGCAGTGATGAAGGACTTCCTTATTTGAGTGATGCTCAGTCAGTGCTGATCTGTGAGCAGGACGGCAAGTACAGTTATGGTACACATACGATTTATAAGTAGTTGATAATTTGCTTTCGGATAAATTGACTGAACGATTATTTAGTATTTGCAAACGAAATCATATGACTCTCTCCAAATGAAGCGAACACTCGTTCAACTTCCTTTTCAAATTCCGTGAAACTCTTGATTGACAATAGATTGAGCCATTCATACTTTACTTTCCTCCACAGGATCTCAATCAGATTGAGTTCAGGTGAATATGTTGGAAGAAAGCAGATCAGTAACTTTTTCTCAAGAGTCCAGTCAGCGATTCTGTCACGAAACTTTTTGCTGGTATGAATACCACGGCAAAAACATGAGCATTATTTGAACAGACAAACAGGCTAAAAAAGGACAAAATACTCATTTTCTATCAGCCTATGCCTTCAAAAGCCTTATTCTCAAAATTCAGTACACTCACCGATCCTCGTGACCCAAAGAAAACTACTCACATTTTGGCGGAGATTATGTTCATCTCTGTTTGCGCCATCCTTTGTGGTGCCGATGACTGGAACGCCATAAGACTGTTTGCCAAAACCAAAGAACGCTGGTTCCGACAGCATCTGACTTTGCCCGGTGGAATTCCTGTCGCTATCACATTTAATCGAGTCTTTGCCGCGATCGATCCTGATGAGTTTCGCCAGATCTTTATCCAATGGATCCGGGATGTGCTTTCAGGTTTGCAACTTTCTGATAGCAGAATCGTGGCAATCGATGGAAAAACCATCAAAGGTTCTGCCTGGAACAAAGGTAAAGATGCCATTCACATGGTTAATGCCTGGTGCACCAAGGCCGGGCTGTCCCTTGGTCAATATAAGGTAGATGCCAAGTCTAATGAAATTACTGCTATTCCTGAACTGCTCAAACTGCTTGAGTTGGCAGGTAGCCTGGTCACCATCGATGCAATGGGCTGCCAGAAGAAAATCGCCACAGCCATCCTGAAAAAAGAAGCGGACTATCTGCTTGCTGTGAAGGGTAACCAGAAAAAACTTTATGGTGAACTTACTCGCGCTTTTGAACAGCTGTGGCAAGAAAATCCGGAAGATGGTCCATGCCCTGAGTTTGCTGAGCAGGAAGGTAAATCTCATGGTCGTCGTGAACATCGTAGATGCTGGGTAATCAACGATATCGCGGAAGGTTCCAACGCGTCAGGCTGGCAGGCCAAAACGATAGCAGCCGTCCAGTTAGACAGCCAGAAAAAAGGCAAAGGGAGCACATTAATCCGTTGTAACTGTTCAGCACCCCCACATAAATCTGGAATTTTCTGATTTTTATACCATCCTCTTAAGCACCATTTTTCCACAATATTCGCCAGCATGATTCCAGAACTACCCGCAACTATGTCGGCTGAGATTCTCTTGAAAGAGAATGCAGAGCTGCGGATGAGAGTTGCCTGTCTGGAAGAGCGATGTCGAGAATTGGAAGAAAAGGTTGGCAAGAACAGTCAAAACAGCAGCAAGCCGCCATCGTCTGATGGTTATCAAAAACCTTGTAAAAACAGTAATTCTCCAGATCATTCTGACGACCTTTCCGCAGATAAAGGTACCGATCCATCGGATGAAAAACCCAATCCTAAAAGTCTGAGACAGTCTTCTGGTAATAAAGCCGGTGGAAAGAAAGGGCATCAGGGCACTTGTCTTAAACAGGTCGATATCCCTGACTATATTGAGTACCTTCCGGTTAAAGAATGCAATAAATGTCAGGCGTCTCTTCTTGATAGTGAGCCGGTCAAATATATTGAACGACAGGTGTTTGAACCAGGGAGACCGGGTGAATTTGAAGTAACGGCCCATAGAGCTGAAGTAAAAATCTGCACTTGTGGTTGTCGGAATCAGGCTGAATTCCCGGAAGGTGTTACCGCTGCCGCACAATATGGCTCAGCCACACAGGCTATGGCCGTCTATCTTAACCAATACCATTTCCTGCCTTTTAAGCGCGTGTCAGAGTATTTTAATACTCTCTATAAAATGAGTGTAAGTGCAGGCACTGTCGCCAATTTTGTGGCCAGAACCTATGAAAATCTGGCTTCTACTGAAGAGGTTATTCGTGACGCCTTGCGGGAATCGTCTGTTGCCGGAGCCGATGAAACGGGTATGCGGGCCGAGGGCTCTTTGCACTGGCTACACGTTATGCGGGATGAACAATGGACGCTCTACTACTTGTCTGAAAAGCGAGGTCGTGAGGCCATGGACACGATGGGCATACTGCTAACATTTGCAGGCGTTCTGGTTCATGATCATTGGAAATCCTATTTTGCATATGCGGCAACTCACGTACTTTGCAATGCCCATCACCTGAGGGAGCTTTTGGGTGTTGTTGATAGGGACAGCAATCAACTGGCGTTGCGATTGATGAAGCTACTGAGGCTTTCCTGGCATTACTGCAAGGGCTTTAAGACCATAGGTATGCTACAGATGCCAAGTGTTGTCTGTGAACGAATCGAGAAGATTTATGACCGGTTGCTTCAGCGGGCTCTAATGAAAGAAGTCGTCTATATGGAGAAGCAACGAGAGGAGCTTAAGCGCAAGAAAGTCAAGAATACTAAAGCTTACAATCTCTTCAAACGACTCACTGAGTTCAAGGCTGAGACACTGCGCTTCATGTCAGATTTTACCATTCCCTTCGATAACAATGGCAGTGAGCGGGATGTTCGAATGGCCAAGTTAAAGCAGAAAATCTCAGGCTGCTTCAGGAGTGCAGACGGTGGTTCTATGTTTGCACGGATTCGCAGCTATTTGTCGTCTGCCAGAAAACAGGGAATGGACATATATCAATCACTTCATAGAGCTGTTCGGAATTACTGTAATATGCCTTTGCTCAGTGCTGAATAGTTACGTCAAGTCTATGGCGCTGGCCGGATTGCCCTGAGGCAGATGGAATGGAGCGTATTCCGCTACCGCAATTTCCGTGTCTGGTCTGTTGCGCAATTCATCCCGCCGTGCTGAGTTGAACAGTCTTTTTGCGCCTGACTATCATAACGACGGCAACCAATGTGCACACTACCACCAGGAACGGTAGAACTTCCATAAGCTGACCACTGGCGGTGAAGGTAATAACCAACATCAGCAACCAGCCGCTGATCATCGGAATCAGGGTTCTGCGCACGATATCAAAAGGCGACAGACCGGCAATACCCGCTACGGCAATAATAACGCCGGCAATGGGTGAGATTGTGCGCCCCATCCCGGCAGAGAGCTGGATAGGCAGCATCATCTCGGCAACATTCGCCCCGATCCTATGGGCAATATCGGGAACCATGGGAGCGAAAGAGAAGAAAGCCGCATTCCCGGACCCCATCAGGGCTGAGATGGTGAATGTCAGAATGGCCATAAACAGCACAATAATACTGGCCGAGAATCCTGCCTGACTGCCAGCATGCAACAGAGCATCAACAGCACCAATCGACTTGAGGCCCATGGCAAAGGTTTCACCGGCAATAATGAGGGTAACTACCGTGGCAAACACCTTGCCCATATTGTCGAATAGGTCCTGCAGTTTGCTGAACACAATCCTGATATCACGATGTCGAAGATACTCAAAAGTCAGACTGATAAATGCGCTGACCAGGATAGCCGTTGGCAGACCTACCCGGATGGTGCCTACCCCCATTTTGCTGAAGGTCAGCATCAGAAACAGTGGCACTGGAAATAAACAATGACAGTGCCTGTCCCAGTATAAAGGCCATGGTCAGCATCACATAGGGTGAATTAAGTTGCATCAGGGGCCTGGCCGTGATCCGGACCATGACCTGGCTGGCACCAATGGCGGACATTAAAACTGCAAAGCCACCAATCAGCATAATCTGCAGGCCAAGCCCGCCAGCGCGATTGGCAAATGTTTTGCTGATGTATTCAAAAACGTCAAAGCCCACCCAACCCGTTGACGGACTGACAAAGGTGGGGTGGCTGGTCACCATGGCGATGGCCATCATGGCGATGCCGGTTAAAAACAGGACCCCTTGGGGGTTGTAGTTCTTAAGAATCAGACGACCAGCAAACAGCAATCCGATCACTGCAATAATTAAACTCATGTCCATTCCTTACTCGAAATTGCCCGCGATCAGCAGTTCATGGTTCTGCATTAATGACTTCCCACCGGCGATCACGCCATTCAGCGTAAAATCATCATTAAATACACAGATATCGGCATCCTGACCCACCTCAATTCGTCCTTTGTTGATCCCAGTGAGCTGGCCACATTGGCTGTCATCATGGCTATCGCCTGTTCCGGGCAGATGCCCTGATCAATGATCAACGGCAATAAAAGCAGATTGCTGTCCACTGAAGCTGCGCTCAGTCCAATGGTTTCTCCCCGATCATTGAACTTCGGGATACTGCCATTACCGTCTGAACTGATGGTGATTCGGGAAGCCGGCACATCAGATTCCAGGGCCAGTTTGACCACTTGTTCCGGTGGCATAAAACGACTGCCGCCGGAGGTAATATCGATAAATCCGCCTTTGTGAGCAAACCTGATCGCATCGGCAAAAAGCGGCTCTGTACGGGCAACGTGAGTGGGTGAGATGTGCTGGACCGGTATTCCCATGGCCAGCAACTCATCAACCTGGTCAAAAGGCCGTGGTAATCCACCCATATGGATATGAAGCACACCTTTTTTACCGGCCAGCAGGCTGGCAATACGAATATCCGACACAATTCTTGCCAGTTCCTGAGTCGTTGGAAACGAGCTTCGATGGTCAGCCAGGGCTATCTTGACGCCGAGAATGGCCGGAATAAACGTCAGGTCATCACGGATGGAACCGGTAATTGTACGGGTTGGCACCTCGTAAGAGCCGGTATGCATGTAGGCAGTGATGCCCTCGGCAGTCAATGCAGCAGCCTTGGCGTACAGATCTTTGGGTGAGCGTGAAATGCCATCCGTGCCCAGAACACCAATAGCCGTTGTCGTGCCAGCCTTGATCAGGCTGGAAAGCGTTACCTGAGGTGTACGACTGTTGAAGCCTGCCTCACCACCGCCACCGGTAAGATGTAAATGCTGATCAATAAGGCCGGGAGTTACCGTTTTCCCATGGCAGTCAATGACGCTTACATCATTCAGGCCGCTGACATTCAATCCCGTTTCAATTGCCAGAATTTTTCCCTGACCAAGCAGAATATCTGCCTTACCGACATATTCTGGCTTGTATAAATTGGTATTTTTAAGAATGGTAAACATAACGTTTCTCAGCTTAATAAAGTGCCGGCACCACGATTGTTATGCAAAAGTAGAGAGGGAAATTAAAGGTCAAATAAATAACGGGATTGAGCATACCCAGTGCTAGAATAAAAGTATTTTGTTTTCCATTGCTAATTATGAATAATGTTATTCATTGGAAACATAGCAGTAACTGATAGCGGTAACTGATAGCGGTAACTGATAGGCGTAACGGGTCGAATGTCTTCTCTGGAATTTAAATGGCTTGATGATTTCATAAGCCTTAAGGATCTCGGTAACTTCTCAGCGGCAGCCGCTGCAAGGCATGTCACCCAATCGGCTTTCAGTCGACGTATACAGGCCCTGGAGTTCTGGGTAGGGGTACCGTTATTTGACCGAACTTCCTACCCAATAAAATTGACAGAAGATGGCAAAAAATTTGTGCCCTATGTGGAAAAAATGCTTCAGCTCATCCGGGAAACCGCTGATGATTTTTCCCAGGCATCCCTGCGGACTGATAACACCGTTCGGATCGTTTGCCTTCACTCTTTTGCATTAAACCTTCTACCTGAACTGTTCAGCAAGGCAGGAAAGAGACTGGAAGGGCTTAACTTTTCACTCACCCCCTCAATACAGGGGATCGACAACCACTTCCAGGCATTGCTGGACAACGCCTGTGACATTATTTTTGTCTATGACACCCAGGGTATGCGCCCCTCATTTCTGCTGGAGGATAAGGTAGAGCGCATGCTTGTTGCCACTACCCGTATTATCCCGGTCATCGCCCCGCAACTGCTTGACAGCCTTACCGATCAACAGCCCCTGCCCTATCTTGCTTATTCAAAGCAGACCTTCTTGGTACGCCCGGCATGGGCATGAACTGATGGGGTGAAAGTCCCCTGTGGGAGAACCTACATCTGACTGGCGGTAAAGACGCCTGCTGATGACAACCACTAGCTTAAGGCAAGTGCAGTCCCGCGAGGGGCTGTGCGGAGGCAGTCTGAGTGCAAAGGTGCGAGCCGACGTACAGAAATCGCATATAAGGCTGAGTCTCTGGGCGAGTGAGCCAAGGATCACAAAGCCCTATGGTTCGTGAGACACGGTAAATGCGGCGGTTGTGCACTGAAAGTTCATGTCCTTATCCGGGGAGATCTGTTCAACATGCGATTGGTAATTCCCAGTTCTCAGCCACTGGTTACAACAGGCTCGGCGAACAGGTCTCATCATCCTGTTCGAGCAAACCCGATGGCAACCAATAGCGCCAGCAGAGGTAACTCCGCGTGGTGATTGGACAGAAGTCAGCAGAGGCCATAGTAGCTGTACGACAGAAGCCATTAACGGATGGGAAGTCGTTAGCGAAGGGCCGAACATCGACGACAAAGAGGAGACTGATTCCCTCAAGGCGATGCAGCCGTCCGGCGACTCACCGTACTTGGCGACAGAATCTTTAACCAGCTTTGAACCATGATCTACTAAATTGCGTACTTGAACCGGCTAATCTGGCAAGTGCATGGAAACAGGTCAAAAGCAACAAGGGTGCTCCGGGTATTGATGGAGTCACTATTGAAGCTTATCCAGACTTTGCCAAACAGCATTGGCCTTCAGTGCGTCAAGCCTTATTGGACGGAACCTACCAGCCATCATCCGTGCGCCGACATGTTATAGAAAAGCCGGACGGCGGTGAGCGTTTGCTGGGAATCCCTACCGTGATGGATAGGGTCATACAGCAGGCCATTGTGCAGGTGCTGACCCCTGTCTTTGATCTGACTCTTGATCACATCTCTCCAGCGCTGAACTGCCGGGCTATCTGCCAGGTTTTTACCCGATCCTGCAATTTCGCCCAGCCTTCCCATACCACTAACCAGCCGGGCTGCCCTGTATGCTTTGAATCACCCCAACCACCAAGCCGAGCAATCGTTTGAAGCAGCCAAGTGACTGTTGGCGGCTTATCGGGCAACGCTTTTTTTTCATAGGTTAGCCAGAGAACCTGCCATTCATCATCACTGACCACCTCATTCGCGAGTGTTTTTTCACTCCAAAGCTTTCTGTCTTTGTGCTGCCTGTCATTCGGTAACATTAATGCTTCACGGATTTGCATTAGTCTGACAGCGACAAACATTAATATGACCGCAAGTCGTTCAATGTTATCCGGAGATTGCAGACGAAGCCTTTCTACTCCTGCTCCCGATTTCCAAGCCTTATGGAACTCTTCTATTCGCCATCGGAGCTCGTAAAATCGAATGATAGAGCGACAGTCTTCGAATGTTTCAATATCTTCAGTTGTCAATAGTACCCAGTGCAAACGGTCTTCGGAGTCATTGCCAATCTCTTCAGCCGACACAATATTCATAGTTACCGGTTCCGGCCTGCCGCCTGGCCTTTGCGGCGCCTGTATTGTCATCTTCTTTCTTTTGACCTGCAGCGTTGCCTTTCGCTTCTTTCTACCTCCTTTTTGAGGAACCACTATCGTATATTTCCCCAACACTTCAGTCTGAGCTAAGGAATCAAATAATAAGAGTTCGCCATCCACCAGGATTCTGTTTTGTGTAGCTCTTACAACAAACCGCTGTCGGTTATCCAGTTTGTAGTGCATATATTCGTATATATCCGCCTCCCGGTCGCAAACACTGATGATGTCAGGCATTTTACCCCCCATCCTTTGTTCTGTGTTTTCAGAGGCTCTTTGCCACTTAAAGCTTTCCTTTCCCTCGTAAGGTAGCTGACGACGTTGGTTCTTTTTCCCCCGCTGAACGTCCTCTCTAACCCATCGTTCTTGATCAATAAGCCCAATGCTTCGCTCTGTATCCGCATCAACCAAGAAGACAGAGTGGACGTGGAATCCTCTGGTTTTAGAGCCTTCAGGACCTCCAAGATCACCAAGCTCGGATCTGACAGCATGTTTATAACCCAGGGTTGTTGTATCTTCGAGAGCCAGAAGTAGGCGAGACTGTCTCGCTATTTTGGCCTATTTTGGCAGTTGCCTGAAAGCCTGCCTCAGCTATTGCTTCAGGCTTTACGGCCTCATTCTCAATCAGCCGGTAAGCTCCAGTTACCAGTGCGGTATAACCTTCGCATGAAGATGACAAAGAATTACCGGTATGAGCTGAAAGCTCGGCAGCAACTTTGACAAGTCGTTTTGTACGTCGAGTATCGCCCAAATCAGCACATCCAAAAGTTAGTTCTGACCATGGTTTAGGAGAAAGTGGAAGCATGACCTGTTTTATCAGTGAGAAATGATAGAACAAGGTAGCTATTTGTGATCAAGAGACAGCCTCTTAAGCACCATTTTTCCACAATATTCGCCAGCATGATTCCAGAACTACCCGCAACTATGTCGGCTGAGATTCTCTTGAAAGAGAATGCAGAGCTGCGGATGAGAGTTGCCTGTCTGGAAGAGCGATGTCGAGAATTGGAAGAAAAGGTTGGCAAGAACAGTCAAAACAGCAGCAAGCCGCCATCGTCTGATGGTTATCAAAAACCTTGTAAAAACAGTAATTCTCCAGATCATTCTGACGACCTTTCCGCAGATAAAGGTACCGATCCATCGGATGAAAAACCCAATCCTAAAAGTCTGAGACAGTCTTCTGGTAATAAAGCCGGTGGAAAGAAAGGGCATCAGGGCACTTGTCTTAAACAGGTCGATATCCCTGACTATATTGAGTACCTTCCGGTTAAAGAATGCAATAAATGTCAGGCGTCTCTTCTTGATAGTGAGCCGGTCAAATATATTGAACGACAGGTGTTTGAACCAGGGAGACCGGGTGAATTTGAAGTAACGGCCCATAGAGCTGAAGTAAAAATCTGCACTTGTGGTTGTCGGAATCAGGCTGAATTCCCGGAAGGTGTTACCGCTGCCGCACAATATGGCTCAGCCACACAGGCTATGGCCGTCTATCTTAACCAATACCATTTCCTGCCTTTTAAGCGCGTGTCAGAGTATTTTAATACTCTCTATAAAATGAGTGTAAGTGCAGGCACTGTCGCCAATTTTGTGGCCAGAACCTATGAAAATCTGGTTCTACTGAAGAGGTTATTCGTGACGCCTTGCGGGAATCGTCTGTTGCCGGAGCCGATGAAACGGGTATGCGGGCCGAGGGCTCTTTGCACTGGCTACACGTTATGCGGGATGAACAATGGACGCTCTACTACTTGTCTGAAAAGCGAGGTCGTGAGGCCATGGACACGATGGGCATACTGCTAACATTTGCAGGCGTTCTGGTTCATGATCATTGGAAATCCTATTTTGCATATGCGGCAACTCACGTACTTTGCAATGCCCATCACCTGAGGGAGCTTTTGGGTGTTGTTGATAGGGACAGCAATCAACTGGCGTTGCGATTGATGAAGCTACTGAGGCTTTCCTGGCATTACTGCAAGGGCTTTAAGACCATAGGTATGCTACAGATGCCAAGTGTTGTCTGTGAACGAATCGAGAAGATTTATGACCGGTTGCTTCAGCGGGCTCTAATGAAAGAAGTCGTCTATATGGAGAAGCAACGAGAGGAGCTTAAGCGCAAGAAAGTCAAGAATACTAAAGCTTACAATCTCTTCAAACGACTCACTGAGTTCAAGGCTGAGACACTGCGCTTCATGTCAGATTTTACCATTCCCTTCGATAACAATGGCAGTGAGCGGGATGTTCGAATGGCCAAGTTAAAGCAGAAAATCTCAGGCTGCTTCAGGAGTGCAGACGGTGGTTCTATGTTTGCACGGATTCGCAGCTATTTGTCGTCTGCCAGAAAACAGGGAATGGACATATATCAATCACTTCATAGAGCTGTTCGGAATTACTGTAATATGCCTTTGCTCAGTGCTGAATAGTTACTTACTGTTTTTACAAGGTTTTTGATAACCATCAGACGATGGCGGCTTGCTGCTGTTTTGACTGTTCTTGCCAACCTTTTCTTCCAATTCTCGACATCGCTCTTCCAGACAGGCAACTCTCATCCGCAGCTCTGCATTCTCTTTCAAGAGAATCTCAGCCGACATAGTTGCGGGTAGTTCTGGAATCATGCTGGCGAATATTGTGGAAAAATGGTGCTTAAGAGGATGGTATAAAAATCAGAAAATTCCAGATTTATGTGGGGGTGCTGAACAGTTACGAGAAGTTAATTAAATTATCTGATGGAACTGCCTCTAAGCCCAGAACACAGGCTGGCGGATGGAGTTATGTGGAACAACTTCCCGATTGGATTGAGCTACAAAGGTCTGCTCTCCACGAAAAGGTTGAAGAAGATCTGGCGGTTTTGGTGGCCAAGTCATGTAACGATGACCCGGAAAAAAGGGCTGAACGCTTGAAGGTAGCGCCGAAACGACCTGAGAAAGTTCAAACGACTTCTGTAAGTTATTTACGTAACCCTGACGCTATTGCTGAAGTATTAAAAAGAGCCAATGGGAAATGTGAAGATTGTCGTCAAGATGCACCCTTTATAAGGAGAAAAGATAATACTCCATATTTGGAAGTCCATCATAAGAAAAGGCTGGCAGATGATGGTGAGGACTCCGTGGAAAATGCGATGGCATTGTGTCCGAATTGCCATAGGAAAGCCCATTACGGCTGATTACGCCAAAGACTCTTCTGAGCTGTTCAAAATTCCAGCTCAGAAGATGGTGTGGTTATATTTTCAATTTCGATAGAGCTTCTGATAAAGGGCCTCTAATAACATTAGCTTTCGGCTAAGTTACCGTTAATGGTTGGAAGCACCAATGTTCAGTAATTCTGCTGATCAACCGGCCAACAGTTAATTTTTTTGCTGCCGTCAGTTCTCGCCTCCAGGCCAGATAATGGGGAAGGTAACGAGTTGCAACCCCTTGGAATACGCCGCCAATCCAGCGTTTTAAATGACTGTGATAAGAATTTACAGTCTGGATGTGGTAGATGCCTTCAACAACATGTTGACCTGCTGATGTCACCAGCTCCTTGAAGACAAATCCAAGCTTGTCAGCAAGTTTTTCGTGAGCGAGGTGTGCATCCGCACAGACCGTGGCCTGTATCGATATGCGGCCATTTAAATGCCTGCACAATTCATTAGCACTTTCGTTTTCTAATACACCGTCAACGGTATTTCGATTACGGTCCCGAGCCACCATTACCGGGACTTTTCGGGCTTTGTTGGGATCATTACCCCGCTTTCGGGTTGGCCGTGGAAGGCCTTCTCTTTGCCCTTTGAAGGATTCACGGAAAAATGTTTCATCAAGCTCAGTAATGCCACAAAGCTCTTCTGCTTGATCATTATTAATCACTTCAAGAAAGCGGTGACGCCAGCGGAACGCAGTTTTCAAGTCAATGGCATTCTCAGCAGCAGCTGGTCGCAAGACCATAGAGTGAGTCATACCTGCGAGGTACTTGTTCCATTTTTCAGGGTGCCTGAGCCTTGCCAAAGGCGTTCCACTAAAGGCGTTAAACGTTGAGTCGCAAGTCTTGCAGTGGTAGCGCTGTCGGCCATTTCGTATGCCCCAGCGACCAACGCTATGGCTTTTGCATTTGGGGCACCTGGGGTTTTCGGCAAATTGGGCAAGTATGCTCTTTTCTACGTCAGGTGTTGCATTATCGTTATTGGGTATAGATTCACTGTAAACAGGTTCAGAGTCAGTGGTTTCTACTACCTCGGTAACCTCTATTTGAGTACTAAGGAGCGAGTTGTTAAGAATGTCTCGCTGTTCACTGGTTAATGTTGAAATGGAATCAATAAAATTCTGGAAGAGTTCAGATTGCATATCACTCCCCTACAACGTAGATTTTATGGGAGTTTAGCTGATTCAACCATTAACGGTAACTTAGCCTTAGCTTTCCTTTTACAGCGTTAAACATTTCTTCTTTTCTGTAAGATGGTAATGTTGATGTGAAGCATGCAGTAGTGTTAGAACGCTCGAACCAGACTTTAATACAGTCGTTGGATTTGAGCAGTTCTTGTGCAATATTGCGCTGCTCGTCATTTTTTAACCTATGAGCGTAATACTGCAACAGATATTGCTCCCCCTTGCGGCCATTCAAGAACAATACAGCACGGGCAAAGCCTTCCCATTTTTGAAGAGAAAGGCTGATAGCAGGAAAGCCTTCCCAATCCTCAATTTTGGCAACAACATCACTATCCTCAAAATACGGCTGAAGATACCTCAGGCTTTCATCACGCAGGGCAGTAATAACCTGATTTTTGAGATTTTGTGTACGATGGATGTCGTCAAGATGTTCCAGCACAAAATCAGTTACAGCCTCTGGAACTACAGGATTATTCATTAGCGCCTCCAAGTGCAAAATAAACTCTCTCAGCAGAATGACCCATTTGTTCAAGGGCTGAGACATGAAAGTTTCGGCTAGCTTGCCGGAGAGTTTGGATAGCAGATTACTGTAACTTACGCCTGTCCAGCCGCTTGGAGATTGGCCTGAAGGCGACAGTACTATAAACAAGCGAGTATCTTTTTCACCGTAGCGTTGCTTTATGCAGTCTTCGTAGTCATCAAAGGGGTTGTTCTGATCGTGAAAAATTTTATTTTCTATCACCATTACCCAATTTTGAGACTCTAGCAGGATGTCAATCCGATTCCCTTTGTCTGTTGGAATTTCTCGTAAAGGTTCACCTTTTAAGAAAAAGTCACTGACTTGTTGTTCTTCAGGAATGCATTCGGCCAGCGCAGCTAGCGCAAGCTCACCTAACTGATGCGCACCAGCGGGGTTGAGAAAAAAAGCCAGCAGATCTGATGTGGGGTTTTCAAAATGCCCACGGGCACCAACGGTGAAAAGATTTGCTTCAGGAGGTGCGGCAAAGGGGATTTCTTTGACCATTTTGAGTAGATTTTGAAGTTCTTCTATTTCCATCAGACAGATACCTCAGCGGAGCTTTCATTGATGTTGACCCTGTGCTGTTCTGTTTTTGATGTTATATGCTTTCTTCTTTGACTTCTCATGTTTTCAACCGCCAGAGCAAAGTCAGTATTCGTTACATCCTCTTGCCACCGACTCCAGAAGTCGATGGTGGCACTCAGCGGTTTTTCTTCTGGAGGAGTAATTTTAATTCTGCTGGGTAACAAAACTGAGTCACCGACAACCATTGCCTCACCAACATCCATGATGGGTAATGCTTCAAGAAGGCTTTCAAGGCTTTCTGGTAGCAGTTTTCGAACAGTGTTCTGGTCATCTGCATTGGTCAGGCGTAGAGAAATAATGTTATTGCACTGGCTTAATATGGTTGAGCTGACATCAGATGGACGCTGGCTTACGATCATCAGGGCAACACCGTATTTACGGCCTTCTTTAGCAATTTTTTCGAAAGCCTCTACTGCCCTTCGCTCAACAGGATTGCCTTCTTTTTTCGGCAGATAAAGATGGGCCTCGTCACAGATAAAGGCGATTGGTCTGCGATTCTCAGTACTAGTCCAGAACTGAACCTGATATATGATTCGGGCAACCAGACCAATGATCACGGGTAAAATATCAGCGGGCACCTCTGAAAAATCGATAACTTTGATGCTTTTTTTATCCTTGCCATATCCCATCAACTTTTCGGCAATTGCTGCCAAGGAGTCATATTGGTTGTAGGAGTCGGGACTATTGAACAAAAATCCGTATCGTTTGTCGTTTGAGCGGCTAGCCATTCGAACCAATAGCCGTGAGAATTCCCCGTTAAATGGACCATTCTTTAACCCACTTTTGGCACCGGGTACTTTTTCTTCATTCAAAAATTTGAGTTTCTCGATAACTTTATCAAGGGAGAAAGGAATAGGGCTGTCTAAGGTAAATGATTGTAGCAATTCAGGTTTGCTCTCTTGCTCAAGGAATGCCTTTTTCTGCTCAGTAATCGCATTTTGCACGACAACAACCTGATTGTGAGCACTAAACTCGCTGCGATCTACAAACAGAGACTGAATTTCCTCAGAGTTCAGGAGCCAGTAAGGTAAAAATAGTAGCGAATCATCTTTCGAATCCACCTCATCAGGACCGGGGATGCGTAGCTGCTTTGCATAACTGAGATTTTTGTATTCACCATGAAGATCAAATACGACAAGACTCGCTGATGGTAGCTGTGCACTTCGCTCTAAGATAGATGCAACTGTCCATGACTTTCCCGCCCCCGTGCTTCCCAATAACGCTGCATGTCTTTGAAACAGCTTGTTTCCATCGATAAAGGCTTTAGCGCTATCGTCCAGTTTGTAAGTTCCCAGCGGCAACGAGTGTTTGCTTTCACCTCCTTCGGAAATCACAAGCATGAATGACTCAAGGCAGGTGTCCTTTAACACATAGCAAGAAGAATCTATTTCTGGAACATGGTCTAGCGAGCGAGAAAATTTATACTTTTTATCCATGGCATGCCATTTTACCGACCCCATAAGGGTCAGTTTAACGGTGTTTACAACGGACTCTTCCACGAATTCGCCAATCTCTTCCTGTTCCTCATCATAAGAATCAGCAAGAGGTTCCTGAGTAACCACGGCCTTGATCACTTTATCAATCATGCCGATCAGCCAGCATTCGCTTGCACCACTCAAGCGAATGGTGACTAACTGACCTACTCTGGCCTTCCTGAGGTCACGGTCAGTATTAACGAGAATTGAAACCTTTCGTGTATCCACTTCACGCACTTTACCGAGTAGAGAATTAGCGTCATCAAATTCAAATAGTGCCATATCAACCTCCAAGAAATTCTACAGTGAACTGGTCGAAACGCCACAGCTCCTTGTCGTCAAGCTGAAGCCATTCGTTAAATCTTGCGTTGTAAACTCGCGTTTTGTCACAATTGTCTTGGTACGCCCGGCATGGGCATGAACTGATGGGGTGAAAGTCCCCTGTGGGAGAACCTACATCTGACTGGCGGTAAAGACGCCTGCTGATGACAACCACTAGCTTAAGGCAAGTGCAGTCCCGCGAGGGGCTGTGCGGAGGCAGTCTGAGTGCAAAGGTGCGAGCCGACGTACAGAAATCGCATATAAGGCTGAGTCTCTGGGCGAGTGAGCCAAGGATCACAAAGCCCTATGGTTCGTGAGACACGGTAAATGCGGCGGTTGTGCACTGAAAGTTCATGTCCTTATCCGGGGAGATCTGTTCAACATGCGATTGGTAATTCCCAGTTCTCAGCCACTGGTTACAACAGGCTCGGCGAACAGGTCTCATCATCCTGTTCGAGCAAACCCGATGGCAACCAATAGCGCCAGCAGAGGTAACTCCGCGTGGTGATTGGACAGAAGTCAGCAGAGGCCATAGTAGCTGTACGACAGAAGCCATTAACGGATGGGAAGTCGTTAGCGAAGGGCCGAACATCGACGACAAAGAGGAGACTGATTCCCTCAAGGCGATGCAGCCGTCCGGCGACTCACCGTACTTGGCGACAGAATCTTTAACCAGCTTTGAACCATGATCTACTAAATTGCGTACTTGAACCGGCTAATCTGGCAAGTGCATGGAAACAGGTCAAAAGCAACAAGGGTGCTCCGGGTATTGATGGAGTCACTATTGAAGCTTATCCAGACTTTGCCAAACAGCATTGGCCTTCAGTGCGTCAAGCCTTATTGGACGGAACCTACCAGCCATCACCCGTGCGCCGACATGTTATAGAAAAGCCGGACGGCGGTGAGCGTTTGCTGGGAATCCCTACCGTGATGGATAGGGTCATACAGCAGGCCATTGTGCAGGTGCTGACCCCTGTCTTTGATCCGGGTTTCTCTCCAAACAGCTTCGGCTACCGACCGGGACGGTCAGCACACGACGGAGTCCGTCAGGTTAAGCAGTTGATCAACCGGGGGCTTCATTACGCTGTTGACGTTGATCTGAGTAAATTCTTTGATACGGTTAATCACGACGTTTTGATGTCGAGGGTCTCCCGTAAGGTCCGCGACAAACGCCTTCTGAAACTGATTGGTAGCTACCTGCGCTCCGGTGTCATGATTGAGGGCAATGTCTACCCGACCAGGGTTGGCATGCCACAGGGTGGGCCTTTATCACCCTTGCTGTCTAATGTGGTCCTCGACGAACTCGACAAGGAGCTTGAATATCGGGGTCATTGCTTTGCAAGATACTGTGATGATTTTGTGATTCTCGTCAAAAGTCAGCGTGCAGGGGATCGGGTGATGCACAGCATTACCCAATTCATTGAACGCAAATTGAAACTGAAGATTAACTCCCGGAAAAGTAAAGTTGTGAAAGCAACAGAAAGCGAATTCCTGAGTTTCACCTTCACAGGGAAGAAAGTTCGCTGGGCCCAGAAGTGTCTGGACCGATTCAAATACCGGATACTCAAGTTGACCAGTCGTCGCTGGGGTGTCTCAATGCAACATCGGTTACGCAAATTGGCACAATATATCCGGGGTTGGATGGGGTATTTCCGGTTATCGGAATATCACCGACCAATTCCCCTGCTGGATCAATGGATACGTCGGCGAATCCGTTGCTGCTTTCTGAAGCAATGGCGCAAGCCGAAAACCCGTTTTAAGAATCTGGTCAGGTTAGGCGTTGATAAAATTAACGCCGCCAAGATCGCAGCCAGCAGCAAAGGGTATTACCGTCTGAGTAAAACCTATGCGGTACAACAGGCACTGAATAACAGTTACCTCGCGAAAATTGGGCTTGTTTCATTGAAAGACTTATGGATCAGGTTTCACCATCATCGTTGAACCGCCCGGTGCGGACCCGCATGCCGGGTGCTGTGGGGAGGGCTGGAGAAAGACCGGCCCTTACCCGATTTTGCAAATCAGCCACATGTTTGGGCAGCGGCTCAGCCACTCAGTTAATCGCTTATTGGTATCACGAGTGATGACAAGGGCATGACAGTGATCATGTTCAAGTTTCTGTTTGAAGGTGTTATTGACCAGTTGAGAATCATTAAATCCAAATCCAAGGAATAAGAACCGTGAATGATTCTGAACAGCTCGATCATAGTCCCCCAGCTGTGTTCTATCATCATGCAGGCGCTGGTACTTTGATGTTCCGGGGGTAATCATTGAGCGCAAAACGCCAACCGGCGGGTCTTTGATCCATGCATCACACTCGACGACTCTATCACCAATCACAAAGGTATTAAGTGATCCATGAGGTTTATAGAGCCTGATGTGCTTCCGCTCTCGTAAAACGGGTTTTACCCGCTTCCGCGAAGGTGATCGCTCAAGGTATTTTACTGATTTTGAGCATTCATCCCAGTTATATGATTTGCAATAACCCCCATGGAACCCAGTCAGGTATGGCTGTCGTTCGAAGATAAATGAATATTCTGCTAACAAGTCGTAGTTCGGGGTGGCAACATGTAGTTGGCGGTCGGTTTCAGGTAGCGTGTCCACAAGTTTTTTGAAAAGCTTGCCAGCAGGCCAAACGGTAGAGCCAGAGATAATCTGGTGAGAATAATTATGATCATGCTGGGCAACAAAGCTGGCTGTTAACGCAACGATCTTATTGGTCAGCTCATCATCCTTGATAAAATTCATTGCTGACTCAAAGTCGTGTGTTTTTTCAGCCAGAGCGCCAACCACTTGTTGCCACTGCTTGGCCTGCTCCTCATTTAGCCCGGTCGATAGCCTGTCCCTGAGGTGTTTCTCTAATGCAGGCATGCCAAAGTTGAGATCCAGTGCGCAGGATGTACCGGTGGCAAACAATACAAATGGCGTCTCAACGCTAAAAAAATCCGATATGGCCTTGTAGGCAATCTCTCGTGTTAGTTCCAAACCAACCTCCATGTTAGTTAACTTTGACTCGGCGCTTACCCGTCAAAAGCTGCTGCATCAGGGCTTTCTTTTCTTGTTTTAGTGCTGAGAGTTTCTGCTGTAGCTCTTTAATACTCTCAGTTGCGGCATGAAGTACATCTGCGATTTTCTCTTGCTCTTCAAGGGATGGAACTGGAACTTTGGTTGTCATGAACTCTGAGGGCTTGATGTTTAGAAGGCCATTGTTGCGAACGCCGGTATTCACTAGCCTGCCCAGTTGTGGTTTTAAGTAATCAGCCTCAAAGAGGTACTTGAAGTATCGGTGGCTCATTCCTTTCTTCAGCTTAAAACATACATATACATGTGGAACCAGCCCACTATCATAGGTCTCAAGATCAAATATGCAGCCAAATTCGTATGTTTTGGAGTTACCTTTGTTGTAGGCAAACTCACCTTTTTCTAAAAGAATGTAGTTTTTGACACTTTCACCAGCCATGTAGCGGCTGTAGCGTTCATCTTGCCTGACGAAGCCACTTAGCGATGAAATGGTAAGTATTGGGTGCTCATTCCCATCTGATTTTCTTTGGATGCGGTTAGCAACCTCATTGATAGTTTTGAAAATCCACTCATTATTGAATCCACAAAAGCGCTTTTTACTAGAAAATAGCTTCTGCGTCAGAGCTTTTTTTTGCTTCTTGCTATTGGTCAGCAACTGTTCAATTGTAGTTATAGCTTCATCCCAAGTTGTCAGGATTTTTGCTATCTCTGCTTGTTCATTGTAGGGAGGTAGTGCAATTTTGAGTTTTTTAAAGTATGGAATACCAATGGTTTTAATAGTCGAACCCACAGCTTGACGCTCAAACTCTTTTTTATGGAGCTGAAGCCAGTTGTATAAAAACCAGCTATTAGTAGATACTCTGTTATCGCATTTCCATGCAATAAAGTGCTGGCTAACTGCCATTGGTTCCGCCATTACTCCACTTTTTCCAACACTTGCATCTCTTGCTAAAACAACAGTTTCGGACGGATGAATTTCAGCCGAGCTATTCTTTATGCCCTCTAATGAGATCTCTTTATCAGTTTCACGTACATAGCCTTTGTCCAATTTGTTAGCATCTGTAAGTGAAATCCACTTAATTCCTCCGTCCCAGTATTGAGGAAATGATTTACTGGGTGTGTGTCCGCTACAACGCTTGGCAAACTTATCTAGACAGTCGTATTGCCAGCCAGAAGGGATTTCAGTGGGCTTAAGTTCACGCACCATAACCCAACTCCTCCAAATACTTCGCCATCTTATCTTCTAATACTTCCAGTTGGGTCTTGAGCTGCTGCCGTTCAGCCCGAACAGCCATCAAGTCTATCTCTTCCTCCTCTTGGAAAGTGTCTACATAACGGGGAATATTCAGGTTGTAATCGTTCTCACGGATCTCGTCTAGGCTGGCAACATAGGCGTACTTATCCACATCGCCCTGTACCTGATAGGTTTTTACAATCTTGCGAATATTGTCTTCTGTCAGCAGGTTCTGGTTTTTACCGGCCTTGTACTCACGGCTGGCATCAATAAACAGTACATGGTCATCGGCTTTTTGTTTCTTGAAGATCAGAATTGCAGCAGGTATACCGGTTCCGTAAAACAGCTTTTCTGGCAGGCCAATGACCGCATCCAATAGATTTTCTTCAATCAGCTTCTGGCGGATTTTGCCCTCGCTGGAACCTCGGAACAACACGCCATGGGGGACAACAACGCCCATACGTCCGTTCTTGGGAGAAAGGGTCTCAATCATATGAAGGATGAATGCGAAATCACCTTTGGTTGCGGGCGGTATGCCCCGGCGGAAGCGACTGAATTTATCGTGCTCTGCTTCATCGTGACCCCATTTGCTTAACGAAAATGGCGGATTCGCAGTCACGATATCGAACAGTTGTAAATTACCGTTTTTATCCAACAGTTTTGGGTTACGAATGGTGTCGCCCCACTCAATCTTGTGGTTATCTTCACCATGCAAAAACATATTCATTTTTGCCAATGACCAAGTGGAGCCAATGGCTTCTTGCCCATACAGCGCATATTGCTTACTGCTATGGTTACTCACTACTTTGCGACCGCATTTCATCAGCAGAGAACCGGAGCCACAGGCTGGATCACAAATGGTATCGCCCGGTTGTGGATCAAGCAGGTCGGCAATCAGATCAGAGACTTCTGGTGGAGTATAAAATTCACCGGCCTTCTGACCACCACTGGCGGCAAAGTTCTTGATCAGATATTCATAGCCATTACCAATTACATCCAGTGAACCAACACGGCTGGGCTTGAGGTTGAGTTGAGGCTTGGCAAAATCTTCTAGCAAGTGTCGTAAAATTGTGTTTTTCTGTTTCTCTTCGCCGAGGCGGTCTGTATTGAAAGAGATATCTTGGAATACGCTTTTTCCAGAGTCTTTCAGTTTGGTGCCATTAGCCTCTTCGATGGCATGAAGTGACTGATCTATACGCTCGCCATTACCCGGTTCGTGACGACGCTCCCAGAGCGTATAAAAACTGGCCTGTTTGGGCAGGACAAAACGCTCATTTTTCATCATCTCTTCGATCAGCTCTGGCTCATCACCGTATTGAGCGACATAACCTTCATAATGATCCTGCCAGACATCACTGATGTATTTCAGGAACAACATGGTGAGTATGAAGTCTTTGTAGGTATCTGCACTGATTGTACCCCTGAAGGTATCACAGGCAGACCATAGCGCTTTGTTGATGGTGTCCTGATTGATTGTTTCTGTCATGAATTGGTTCCTTGCCCATCGTCATTGCTAATGGCACATCATTATCAATCAATAAATATTATGGCTTTGACGATGATGGTGTAGGGTGCAGTCAGTCGTAGCTGCCATCGGAAATATCTGGATGTTTAGTGGCTTTGTCTGAGCCATAGTGATCCGGACGCAATAAATAAAGCTGTTCAGCACCAAGGTTTCAGGCAGTTTACCCGCTTCAATAGAGCGAGGGTAGTGGTGACTGCCGCAGTCATGGGGGAACACATCAAAGAGTGAAGGTTTGCGCTTTTCTTTTCCCGTGAACGTGAAATGTAAGATGGGTGTAGGGCATTGGTAAGTTAGGTCTGGCTGAGAATACCCGGTAGTAAGGTGCATAGCCCGGTGATTCAGTAACGGTGTAGTCTACCTTTAATTT
The DNA here is from genome assembly GCF_023716865.1 of Endozoicomonas sp. SCSIO W0465. NCBI lineage: Bacteria > Pseudomonadati > Pseudomonadota > Gammaproteobacteria > Oceanospirillales > Endozoicomonadaceae > Endozoicomonas > Endozoicomonas sp. SCSIO W0465. The sequence continues at coordinate 5,217,868 of NZ_CP092417.1, read as the reverse complement.
GAATTGGGGCAGTGGACACCTCCACGGCTTTCCCTCCGGGGATGCCAGTGCCTCCCCAGCATACATAGCCAATGAACGATGCCAGCTCCGGTAATATTCATCACTGGCCAGCCATGCTAACTGGCGTGCTGTTGCTGTGAATTTTGGAATATTGAAGAGCTTGTCCAGCTCAATGTGCAGATGCGTCCCCTCTGTCAAAACATGTAGAAATAAAATGGATTGGGCGCACAACTCAAGAGCGATTTTTGTGAACTCGGCAGCAGGACAAAGGGTTTTCAGCAACAGGTCAGGCAGTAAAATCTGTTTGTTTCGAACACTGATGCTGAGTTGTTGCTGATATCCTCCCTGCAATTTCTCAATTTCACTGTGCCAGAACTTACGTTTTAAAGGCTGGGTGCTGTTTGCTGCGCTGATTAGAACTTTGTAGTGTACCGGAGCTGTACAAGTCATGGTCAGGTAGCCTCGGTCAAAACAGCTACCCAAATGAAATAAAGGGATAATTTCTAAAGGAAGCAGCAACTCACAAAGTTGCTTGTCTTCACCGCAAAACAAACACCAGATATGGGGCTTATTGAGGTAGGTGAGTAAATTGCCATAGGCAATCAGGAAGTGTTTCTGAGGTGGAGAGGTTGGCAGAGAAAGCTTAAGAGGGTGGTTGTTGGAGAGGAGGTAGCTGGAAGGTGTCGTCATTTCCTGCCTCGATCAATTTTTTTAAGGTGGCTTCATGTTCTGGGGATGGAGTATAGCGAATACATGCTTTTCGGATGATGTTGTTGCGAGTGATAGAGTGACCTTTTTTCCTGAGTTCATGTACAGCCCACTCAAAGACACGAGGGACGTATACCTCTCGGCGACAGATTTCTTCGAGATACGCCATGGTTACTGGGATCTTGTCAGGTATCTTGGTAAAGATATTATTTTGCCCCAGAATTTTGCTGATTTTACTGGGGTTGATTGGTTGGGGCTTTCCGGGGCTACTGGCCAGTTCGGCGACAATAGTTTTAACTTGTTGCAGATATTCTTGATCTCGTTTTTTCCAGTCAATACGTTGAGATTCTGATGCTTTTCCTTTTTTGGCAGGGCGATTGTTATCCAGCCAGCCTCTCTCGTAGCGGTATAGAAACTTGATGGTGCTGTTGATTTTTTCTTTTAGTTCTGTGATAGAGAGTTCAGGGTACTTTTTACGGGCTTCTAGGTAGACCTTTTTATGCTTTTTTACTCTACTTTCCATAATATGGCTATTTGGTTTTATTTTAACCTGATTAAGCCAGACAGGGGTTAGATTCAACTCGACTGCTTTTTTCTTGATCACTGGCCTTGTGACCGACATGAGCTGCTCTAATTTGTGGATCGAGTATCCTGCTTGAACGTATTCGGTGAACTTCTGATCCCATGTTTCACCATACTGGAGAACATTGCTTGTATAGACGGGTTGTTGCTCGGTATTACAGGAATACTTAAAACCGCAAGCACAACGAATGATCGCATACAAAGGGCTGGATTTGCTGTGCTTATAAGTTTCTTCGATCACAGGAGAGTTTTCCCCCGTTTGGTTACAGAATGGGTTGGGGCAATCAGGGGGAATGAACTCGTGGTGGCCAACTGGATCTTGGCATAGGGTCGGCTGTTCCTTCAGAAAAACTCGCAGGAGAATATGCTGAATAGGGTGAGCCTGTAGACCGAGTTTTTTTCTTCTGGTCATAAACCTCAGCCAACTGTGTTCGCTACTGAAGTTATGTGGGACTCCAAGTTGCTCAAGCAGGGACTTCGACCAAAAGGATGAGAACGCTTCACTGAGCTTTATTTGATCAATTAGCGTACCTTTACCATAGCCAGCTTGAAGCAGCGATTTTCTATAGTTTGTTGAGGTAATAGGATTTCGATACCGGGTGAGGAGTTGAGCACTTTTGACGGCAATTATTTTGAGCTGTTCATCAGGAACAATCTTTTTTTGAATGAGATTGGGCTCGGCGTGCTTTTCAGCACTGGCAAATAAATTCGCTGGAAGATTCTGCTTATCCACAAGCGAATTCAGTGTAGGTACAAAATGATCAGGGCAGACTAACACCCCCGGTAGTTGGTGGCTACGATGCCAGTAGGAAACACCATACGTTTCTTTATCTTTCTGTAGACACTCCGGGCAATACCTCAGGTATCTGAATTCGCTGATCGTCGATGCCAGCATCCCCAGCAAGCCCTGCGTTCCTTTATTGAAATCATCAAGCATTTTTTGCTTGGCAATTTTGATTTTGTTTTTTGAAAACACAGAAGAGTAGTAAGGCAGGGGCGTGTGGAACTGTATGATATCTTCTGGATTGTATTTGATCAGGGGGAGAAGCTGAGCACAAAAACGTTTCAGTCCTGTGGGCAGGCCAGAAATGGCACAGCCGTGGTGGCAATCAAAAATGGTTCTTACTGTAACCAGAGGGTAGTGGTTAGCTGACTGGTCGTGGTAACGAGCCACCCAGCTATAGAAAGTCTCGTCTGGCAGTGGGCGAGGAAATTTCAAAATCATTTCAGTCCTTTGAATACTTGTTTTAGTTATCGGTTGTTAGTCCTTTTGATTTCACTATTTGTGGATTTTAATTTATAAAGATTGAGGGTTTTCAGTAGTCAGGGTTATAACTCCACATCTCTTTCATAATCAAATCCAAATCCATATTTCTTGAGTAGTTCTGGAACATGGTTTGGGTCATCATTCTGGTTCTGCTCTTCAATAAAATTATTCATAGGTTCCAATTTTTCTATGTCGAGAGTAATATCAGCTCTTGGTATTTCAGGGGATAACTGTATAGGCTTGTCAGGATTTTCTTGCAGTTTTTTCACATATTCGATAGCTTTGCTGAGAAGATCCAGCTTTGGTTGGCGTGTATACTCATTCATGGTCATATCCGTTGCTTTTTTTGCTAAAGCTTCTTCTACTCCTGACTCAATAAGTGAGTTTTTCAACCACTCAGGGATTTCAATTCTTACTTCATATTTTCTGTTTGCATCAATTACATCAGTTTCGGAATCAAAGTTTTTTAGAGATTGGCTGATTCTGAAATTTCCAAAATTAACATCAGGTAGGGTTTGAAGTCGGCGGATGTCACCTGTTCTAATAGCATCTAGGTAGGTTTGACTGATTGTAACTGTTCAGCACCCCCACATAAATCTGGAATTTTCTGATTTTTATACCATCCTCTTAAGCACCATTTTTCCACAATATTCGCCAGCATGATTCCAGAACTACCCGCAACTATGTCGGCTGAGATTCTCTTGAAAGAGAATGCAGAGCTGCGGATGAGAGTTGCCTGTCTGGAAGAGCGATGTCGAGAATTGGAAGAAAAGGTTGGCAAGAACAGTCAAAACAGCAGCAAGCCGCCATCGTCTGATGGTTATCAAAAACCTTGTAAAAACAGTAATTCTCCAGATCATTCTGACGACCTTTCCGCAGATAAAGGTACCGATCCATCGGATGAAAAACCCAATCCTAAAAGTCTGAGACAGTCTTCTGGTAATAAAGCCGGTGGAAAGAAAGGGCATCAGGGCACTTGTCTTAAACAGGTCGATATCCCTGACTATATTGAGTACCTTCCGGTTAAAGAATGCAATAAATGTCAGGCGTCTCTTCTTGATAGTGAGCCGGTCAAATATATTGAACGACAGGTGTTTGAACCAGGGAGACCGGGTGAATTTGAAGTAACGGCCCATAGAGCTGAAGTAAAAATCTGCACTTGTGGTTGTCGGAATCAGGCTGAATTCCCGGAAGGTGTTACCGCTGCCGCACAATATGGCTCAGCCACACAGGCTATGGCCGTCTATCTTAACCAATACCATTTCCTGCCTTTTAAGCGCGTGTCAGAGTATTTTAATACTCTCTATAAAATGAGTGTAAGTGCAGGCACTGTCGCCAATTTTGTGGCCAGAACCTATGAAAATCTGGCTTCTACTGAAGAGGTTATTCGTGACGCCTTGCGGGAATCGTCTGTTGCCGGAGCCGATGAAACGGGTATGCGGGCCGAGGGCTCTTTGCACTGGCTACACGTTATGCGGGATGAACAATGGACGCTCTACTACTTGTCTGAAAAGCGAGGTCGTGAGGCCATGGACACGATGGGCATACTGCTAACATTTGCAGGCGTTCTGGTTCATGATCATTGGAAATCCTATTTTGCATATGCGGCAACTCACGTACTTTGCAATGCCCATCACCTGAGGGAGCTTTTGGGTGTTGTTGATAGGGACAGCAATCAACTGGCGTTGCGATTGATGAAGCTACTGAGGCTTTCCTGGCATTACTGCAAGGGCTTTAAGACCATAGGTATGCTACAGATGCCAAGTGTTGTCTGTGAACGAATCGAGAAGATTTATGACCGGTTGCTTCAGCGGGCTCTAATGAAAGAAGTCGTCTATATGGAGAAGCAACGAGAGGAGCTTAAGCGCAAGAAAGTCAAGAATACTAAAGCTTACAATCTCTTCAAACGACTCACTGAGTTCAAGGCTGAGACACTGCGCTTCATGTCAGATTTTACCATTCCCTTCGATAACAATGGCAGTGAGCGGGATGTTCGAATGGCCAAGTTAAAGCAGAAAATCTCAGGCTGCTTCAGGAGTGCAGACGGTGGTTCTATGTTTGCACGGATTCGCAGCTATTTGTCGTCTGCCAGAAAACAGGGAATGGACATATATCAATCACTTCATAGAGCTGTTCGGAATTACTGTAATATGCCTTTGCTCAGTGCTGAATAGTTACGACTGATTTTAAAATTCTTTTTTGCAAGTTTTGAAATTAGTTTTGGAGAGATTCTAGAGATAGACGAAGATGATTTAATGTCTTTTTTGCTTTTTTCTTCATAAAAAACCTTTAGTTCATCTTCAATAATATACTTTTGAATAGCAATAAATAGTAATATTGTGTACTGCGTAATACCTGCTGTTTCGTAATAAAATTGTTCTATTATCGAAAGTTTTATTTGAATGCTTTCTTTTTTTACGTTTTTTTTGGTAGTCGAATAGTGTTTTTTCAACT